>CADCTC010000108.1 GCA_902805635.1 uncultured Chloroflexota bacterium | reverse complement strand
GGCCGCGGGGCGCCTGGCGGTGTCGCAGGAGCACGAGGTGTCGGCCATCGTGCGGGACGTGGTGGCGGTGCTGGCCGCCCGGGCGGGCGCGCGGACAGCGGGATCCGCCTCACGGCCAGCTGAGGTGGCGGAGGAGGCGCGCGCGGGGAAGTTGGGGGCTGCGGGCTCGGCGGCCCGACGTGGCGCGCAGACGGGGCGGGTGGTGGTGGCGGCGTGCCCGCCGGGCGAGCGGCACGACCTGGGGCTACGGATGGTGGCGGCGGAACTGCAGGCGCTGGGGCACACGGTGCACTTCCTGGGAGCGGACGTGCCGGTGGAGGCGCTGGTGCAGGCGGTGCGGGCGCGGCGCCCGGCGGCGGTGCTGCTCTCCGCAACCCGGGAAGAGCACCTGCCGGCGCTGGAGGAAGCGGTGCGGGCGCTCGCGGCGCCGCGAGCGTCGGGGTCGGTGGGAGGACGGGACGGCACCGCGCGTGTGGAGCGCGGACGGCGGCTAGACGCGCGGGTACTGGTTGGCGGGCAGGCCGCCACGCTGCACGCCGAGCGCCTGCGCGAGCTGGGAGCAGAAGTGCTGGACGGCGAGGCGCAGCTGGAGGACCTGCTGGGCGAAGCAGAGAGTGGAGGGTTCTGTTGCGGCTGAGGGGGCACGTACAGGCATTGACGTATGCGACGTGGCCCGAGGGACTTGACACAGAGAAGCTTCAAGTCACATCGAGCCCGTACCGGTGATGAGCAGCGGTGCCGCTCCGACTTGGCCGACAGCTCCCTTCCAAGGCACGAAGCCGGCGCAAGAACGGGTCAGACCAAGCGGAACGGCACCTCCCAGTGAGTTTCGCAGCGCGAGAACTCCGTCCGCCTCACGCAGCCCGTTGGTAGCTGTGGTGAAGCCCGCCCAAGATGGCACGCGACCGCACCGCGCCGCGCGTGGCCGGGCTGCGCCCCATGGGACGCGGCGGCTCGAGTGCCAGGCTGCGGTGCGGCCGGTCGGCGTTGTAGTAGGCCACGTACTCGGCAAGGACGCTGCGCAGGTGCCGCTCATTGAGGACGAGCACATGGTCCAGGCAGTCGTTCCGGAGCGTGCGCACCATCGGCTCGGCAACGGCGTTCGCCTTCGGGGAGCGGAACGGGGTGAGCAGCGTGTCGATGCCGGCAGCCTGGGCACGCGGTACGAAGTCGCCACCATAGACGCGGTCGCGATCCCGGATGAGGTACTTGGGTTGGCGGCCCCAAGGGGTTGCCTCGATGAGCTGCCGCCATACCCACGCTGCGGTGGGGTGCGCCGTCACCGCCACGTGGACCAGCTCGCGCCGGCCATGGCTGATGAAGAACAGCACGTACAGCGTCCTGAACGTGAGCGTCTGCACCGTGAACAGATCGGCGGCCCAGATGGCGTGCGCGTGGGTGCGCAGGAACGTGCCCCAGGTCTGGCTCGGCGGCCGCGGCGCGGGACGCCAGCGGTAGCGGCGGATGGAGCCGTTGCTGGCGGCGATGCCAAGCTTGCGCAGCTCGCCGCGGATGCGCTCGGTGCCCCACAGTCGGTTCTGCTCCGAGAGGCGCCGGATGAGGTCCCGCACCTCCTGGGGCAGCCGCGGCCTACCCATGGGCCGCCGCGAGCGCCACCACCAGAACAGGCGCCAGCCCTGGCGGTGCCAGCGCAGCACCGTCTCCGGTTGCACCAGCACGAGGTGCCGGCGCCAGTCGGCGCACAGGCGCTGCATCACGACCCAGAAGAGCCGGTCGTGCCAAACGACACGTGGCTGCCGCCGGGTGCGCAGCGCCACGGCGAGCTGTTGGCGCAGGAGCAGGTTCTCCAGCAGCAGCGTGCGTCGATCACGGAACGCCCCGCAGAGGAAACCGGTGAGGAGAGACACGCAAGTGAACACGAGGCGATGATCGCCGATCACGTCGTCTGCCGCGTCAGCGCCCCGCGGATGGAGTTTTCGCGCCCAACAGGGCCACGCTCCAGCTCGTCGGCCTGCTGCCGGCCGGCGTGATGCTCATCGGCACTATCCTGGGCGTGGTGGCGTGGACGCCCGCCCAGGACCGGGCCGGTGCCTCCACTACGTCCCCGGCGCGAGCGACCGCGCGCCGCGGCCGGCTGGACCAGAACGACGCCCGTCGACCGCGCGCCACACCGCCAGAGCCGCCAGCACACCAGCGGCCGCGAGCGCGCCGTATGCCACACTTGGCACGCCCGGTGTCCCCGATGCGGCCGATGTGCCCGACACACCGCTCTGCTTCGCCCAGATGCCGATGAACGCCCACACCAGCACCGCCAGGTACGCCAGGTCGCCCCGCCGCAACAGCAGCCAGGCGCCGAGCGCGGAGGACACCGCGAGCAGCATGAGAGTCCAGGCCGCGGGCGACAGCGGCGCACCGTTCCAGCCGAGGTCGAGCAGGAAGACCCCCGCGTTGGCGATGGTCGCGACCGAGATCCAGCCCAAGTAGACGCTGAACGGGAGATAGACGAGCCAGCGCTCGGCGGCGGACCGGGCGGCGCGCGGCGGCCCCAGGCGCGCGGCGATGGCGCACAGGGACACCAGGACCACCAGCATGGCGGCCATCGTGGCGGGGAAGCGCCCAAGGTGCCAGAAGACAATCCACAGCGCGTTGGCGATGTTGGAGAGGGCGAACCACCAGCCGACGTCCACGACGGCGTGGCCGCGCCGTCCGGCGTGCGTGAGCTGCCAGACGGCGAAGGCGGTCAGCCCGAGGTAGATCGGGCCCCAGATCGCGAAGACGTAGCCGGCCGGCGCGAAGAGATTCGGGAAGCCGTCGGAGATCTCGCCCGTGGTCCGGCCGTTGAGCGGCAGGGCGTTGGCCAGTGCGTTGACCGCGAGCGTGACGGCCAGCGTGACGAGATTGGCCGCGACGAGCAGGACGGGGACGCGCGGTGCCGTGGATCTCACGAGTCAAGTGTGCGGCCGGCAGCAAGTCGGCTGCGCGGCGGAGGGTGCGGGGCGGGCGCTCCCGCTCCTCCCGATTATTTGGGTCGGCGATGGACCGGGTGCCGGTCACGCCCGCTACCGGAGCCAGACCTCGGTTGCTACTCCACTATCCGAGCGGGGTGAGGACCTGCGAGCCGCAAGCGATCCGGCATCGCCAGGCGCCCTTGTCGCCCGCGCCGGCTCAGGGATGCTCACCGTGACCGCGCAGTCGTGCCCCGCCGCGGCTCCGCGGTACCCACCAACGTCGTGAACTCCCGTCCCACGCCCCTTCCGGCGCCGTCACGCAGGCAGTCAGGCCCGCTCCCGCCCCGCGTGCTCCGTGGCGCGATCGAGCGCGCTGGGGAAGCGCTCCCGGAAGTCGAGCACGCCGACTCAATCGGGCCCGATGACCACCCGCGCCATTTGCTTCATCCCGAGCTGCCGGAGGCTCTCGGGCCAGCCCGCGGTCGCCTCCTCTCCCAGGTAGCTCTTGCGAGGATCTCGCGAGGATCTCGCGAGGATCTCGCGAGGAAAGGCTCCGACAAACCGGTAGGGACCTCTACGGTCGCATAAGGGCATTGACAAGTTGGGTCGCGTCGCGTCTGTAGGATCACGGAGTCGTCGTCCTCCAGCACCAGCACCGTGCGCTCTGGCACAGCCACCGCCTCACCTACTCCTGCCGCAAGACGCGCTGTCTGCCGGCCCCCCGCCATCAGCGCCTGCTCCCGCGGCCGTAGCTGCCCCAGGTGGGCGGACTCCCGCACTGCCGGCTGCGGGCCACGCGCCAGCCGGAACGCCTCGTGCAGCGGGGACTCGGTGCGCCGGGTGGCGAAGGCGAAGTGTTTGCTGCCGCCCTCGGCGTTGAAGCCGGCGGCGACGGCGATCGCCTCCACCACCGTCGACTTGCCGCTGCCGTTCTCCCCCACCAGGAACGTGACGCGCGGGTGGAACGCCAGTTCCCCGGGCGCCACGAGCGCGCGCACCGCCGGGATCGAGTACGGGTACAGATGAGGGGAGTCCGCGCCCTCGTCAACCCGAGGCACGCGCTCCGCGGGCACGGTGGCCGAGAGCAGAAAGGGACCCCCGGCCAGAGCGGGGCGGGACGCGGCGGTGCTGCCCACGCGCGGAAGCGTAGCGCCCGGCATCCGACGCGCATGGGCGACGGTTGAGAACCACACTTCTCGGGGGTCGCGCTGTCCTCGAGCGCATCCGGGCGCTGGCCTGACTTCTCTGGTGCTACTCGCTCCTCGCCACCGCGCCTCCAGCCCCGCCGGCTACGGCTGACGAGGTTCGTTCCCCCTGGAGGCCGCGGCCGCAGCGTGCCCGCCGCCCGGCGCCAGCGGCTCGCCCGCCGCGCCTGCGCGGGCATATCGCGGCGGGCGAGGGCGAGCTGGAGCACGACGGCGTCATGACGGCCGAGTCCAGTGCCTTCCTACGCCGCCACGCCGAACCGGCCGGTGCGGTCATGTCAGCTGCCCCTTCCACCCACGGAGCATCGGTCACCCACGGAAGCCGGACCTACGCGCGGGTTGATTGTCCGATCGCGGTGCAGTAGGGTGTTAGGGTGTGTTGATGGGGAGGTACGGCTGATGCGCACTGGTCTCGAGGGGAACGGTGCCGGCGTGACCCGGCGCCATGTGCTGCGCGGCGCCAGTACGGCAGCAGGGGCGGTGGCGCTGGCGATCGCCGCGTGCGCTGCGCCGGGCGCGCAGCGCCCACCGAACGAGCTGGCACCCGGTCAGGTGGTCACGCTGGACGTGGCGTGGGAGAACACCGTCAACCTGATGGGGCAGTTCGTCACCGGCCCCGCCAAGGACCTGTTCGAGCAGCGCCACCCGCAGATCAAGCTCAACGTGCTGCCCGACGCCGGCAATCTCCAAAAGCTGACCACGCTCTTCGCCGGCGGCACGCCGCCGGACGTGGTCTTCTTGATGCTGGCGCATCTGGCGGCGCTCGCCGACCGCGGCTTCCCCATGGCGATCGACTCGCTCGTGCAGGCCGACCGCTCGTTCGATTCCAAGGACTTCCAGCGCACCCTCTGGGAGGCGGTCGGCTACCAGGGCAAGCAGTGGGGCATCCCACGCGAAGGCGGACCGACCGTCCTCTACTTCAACCGTGAGCTGTTCCAGGCGGCCGGCGCTCCCCTTCCCAACGACAGCTGGACCTGGGACCAGTGGCGCGAGGCCGCGACGCGGCTGACCAGGGCGGACGGCGGTCAGTGGGGCACCCAACTGCCGGGACCGTACCCGATGATCTGGAGTAACGGCGGCGAGGTGCTCAACAAGGAGCTGACCGCGTGCGTGCTGGATAGCGAAGCATCGGTCGAGGGCCTCCAGTTCCGGCAGGACCTAATGCACCGGTACCAGGTGGCACCGCGGCCGAACGACCTTCCGGGCGTGAACGCGATGACTCAGTTCATGCAGGGCAAGGTGGCCATGTTCCCGGGGGTGCGCTCCGCCGGCAACACCGAAGGGTTCGTGCAGCCGTGGGTGGACGTGGCGCTCTTCCCCAAGGGTAAGGCTGGGCGCTGGTTCCAGATGCCGGGCAATGCGGTCGGCATCGGCTCGCAGACCAAACACCCGCAGTCCGCCTGGGAGGCTGCCAAGTGGCTGACCAGCACCGAGCTCCAGAAGCTGCACTACAAGCAGGGGATCGGCGGTGTGGTGGTGCGCACGTCGACGCTGACGAGCAAGGAGTACCTGACCTCACAGCTGCCCCGCAAGTGGAACGAGTTCTTCGCGCGCGGCCAGGAGGACCTGCGCCGCTGGCCGCCCACTCCCAAGTGGCCGGATGCGCAGACGCTGATCGACCAGGAGCTGGGACAGCTCAATCAGGGCCAGGCCAACGCCCGCACCGTCACGGCCGGGCTCGTCCCGAAGGTGAACGCCCTCCTGCGCGGCTGATTTGTGGCGTTCTCCGCGCCGAGCGCCGCGCCAATTGCAGCCGCAAGCGCCCGTGCCTGGCGACGGTGGCGGCGTTGAGGGACAGAAAGGGCCAGTGCACCTAGGCCTGCCATTACATCCTCTCCCATTGCTGATGCCCCCGCCATCTCACTCGTTCCGCGGCGAGCCCCTTTTACTCAGGGGTGAATAGCACATTCAACAGGGCCACGTTCTCAGGAAGGTGGCCCCGCCGTCGTGTGTGCAGTTGCCGTCAGCTGGCCGTCAGGCGGCTGTGTTTGCTGCTTGCGCCGCGCGTACGCCGAGCACCGCGGGCGTGTCCGTCCAGACCGGCAGCTGCGTGCCCTCCAGCAACCCGTCCTGGTCACGCATCGGCGCCGGATGGATCTGCTGGAGGGGCGGCACTGGACCGGTAGTGACGTCCACCAGCCGCGTGGGCAGCGGCGCTGGCCCAGCCATGAGCAGCTTGAGGCATTCGGCCGCGTGGGTGTCGCGCGCCCACTGGAGGTGGGTGTCCTCCTCCTCCTCCACGGCGTTCACCACCTCCTGGAGGGCAGTCTTCACGTCGCCGTCCTCCAGCTGCTCGCCCAGCTGCTTGAGCAGCGACCAGTCGGCGTGGTCCTTCGTCTCGGCCAGCACCACGTTCTCGAGGTCGTTCAGCTCGATCTCGTCCTGACTGAGCCCGTCCACGATGATGCTGGCCTCCAGCAGCGTGCTCGCCTTGACCTGCGCCAGCCGTGCGGTGGGGCTGACGTGGCTCGGATCGCCGCCCAGCCGCTCGATCAGCGTCACCAGTACTTCGCGGTGCATCGCGGTCTCGCGCCCGAACTCCTCATACCGCTCGCGTAGTGCCGGGCGGGTGCTGCGCTCCGCTGCCAGGGTGTACAGCGCCAGGCCGCCCTGCTCCACCATGAGGAACTCGCTCAGCTTGTCCAGCAGGACCTGGCGCCGCATGGTGTCCGTGAACGGCAGCAGCTTGTCCGCTCCCACCGCGTGCGCGGCCACCTGCACCGCCTGAGTCGCGGTCTTCACGGCGCCCTTAGCCGCCGTCTTCCTCGCGCTGCCGCGTGCTGTACCGGGTGTCTTGGATGGCATTACTTCTTCTCCTCGTGGCGGCCGTGCGCGGGTCCGCCCGTCGTGCCCATCGTGCCGGTCACGCCGCCCGGCCGGTGGTGTGGTCGTCATCTTCCGCCCGGCGCTCCACGGCCAGGCGGCGCGCCCGCTCCAGCAGCTCGTCGCCGGGGCGCTCGTCCGCCACGTGGCGGAGCGCCTGCATCTGGCGCATCACCACCTCTTCCGAGGGGACGCCGCCGGCGTTGACCACGTCCTGGTACGCGCGCGACGGCCAATCCTTGGGCAGGTCGTCCTTCTTCTCCCAGCCGTACGCGATCAGGCGCAGGTCGCGCTGGCGTTCCATCACCGCGCGGACGTACTCCTTGTTCTCCTGGAAGCGGAACTCCACCGTCAGCTGCGACCCGAAGAGCTCTTCGGGGTCGCGTCCCTCGTGGCGGCGCAGCATGTCGCCCCACAGGCGCAGGTGCTCCAGCTCCATTTGTAGATGTTCGTCCCAGATGGCCCTGATGCGCTGATCGGTCTCGTGCGTGTAGCAGTGGAAGTAGTTGTAGACCTCCATCAGCTCGTGCAGCACCATCCGCTCGAGATACGTCTCGGTGGGATCGAGCAGCGACTCGTAGTAGGTGACGTGGTGCTCTTCCACCTCGCCGATCTCGGCGTACAGCTCGCGCGCCAGGCGGCTGCCGTACTCCGGGCCGTGTTCCTTATAGAAGAGGTACGTCTGCTGCTCGCCCGAGAGCAGGGTCAGGATGTGCAGCTTGCTCAGGGGGTGGGCCCGGTTCTTCTCGTAGTGCTTGCGCAGCATCAGCTCCGGGTCGTTGTGGTGGTCGGCGGTGGGCCGCGCCGGGATCACCTCCGTGTTGCCCTGCAGGATCCTGTTGGGGTCGATACCCTCCAGGTAGTCCAGCAGCTCGGCGTAGCGGTAGAGGTGGTCGAAGTCCTCGAGCAGGCCGAAGTTGAACGCCTCGCGCACGTACGGGTCCGGCTCGTGGCGCGCCAGGTAGGCCGTGAGGTCGACCGCGACCTGCTCGAAGGCGATGGTGGTCTCCAGGACCGTCTGGTCCGCCGGGTGCAGCCAGTTGATGGTGGTCTGCTGCTGCTGCTCCACCATGCGGGTGCGCGCCAGCAGCGCGCGGATGTCCGGGTGGCCGGCGGAGCGCGCGAAGTGGTGGGAGTAGTTCCACACCTCGTTCTCCACGCCATTCATCAAGATCACGCGGGCGCGCGTGTACGCGTCCACCTCGCGCTTGTCGTACGGGGCACGCACGCGCTGCTTCCACGACCGGAACTGCTTGTCCAGCGGGATGCCTTTCTCCCGCCAGGGGTTGAGTGTCGCCGGGGTCGGGGTTTCGGTCATGCGCGGCCTCCTCGCCGTCTGGTCCGCCGCGGCATGGCCGCCACGGACGAGTGGTGCTCACTGGTGCTCCACACGGGTAGGGGCCGGTGCGGGCGGACGCCTGCTCGCAAGGCATGTGCCGCCGGGCCGTTCCTGCCCCTCCCGCCATTGACGTGCATGCCCTGTGAGCCGTGGACCACGGGTGGGGCACGGGTAGGGCACAACAGATATGACGCCCCTCCGCCAGCGCTCGAAGCGAGTGCAGCGCCGCCTCGCGCGCCGCGGCCGCCGGGCCGTCCACGTGGAAGGGCTTGGCGATAAACCGGATGCCGTGCTGGAACCCTTGCTCGCTGGATGGTAGAGGGGGTGCGGCTGGTTGTGAGTTCGGGCGGTGCTGCGAGGGTATGACGCAGTCGTTTTCGTGGTGCGTCGCGAACAGGCTCCGGTTGAAGAACAGGCCGATGTGGCTCGGGTGGATCAGGTTCGGCATGCCGAAGAGCTTGTTCTCCACCAGCTTCGCCACCGCGGCCGCGCGGGAAGAGCTGCTTGTCTGCAGCCGCGACGGAGTCCAGCTGCGCACGGAGCTGGTGGCAGACGCCCTCACCCTGGCCGCGTGGCAGCATACCCTCGCGCCCGCCAGAGCTTTGCGCGCAGTGACCGCGTACTGGGGGAGACGCCATCGAACGGCACCTCCGCACCCAAGGGGTCGACGAAACGGCGACCGTCACGCCCCTCATTTGCCTCCCGCTGATGACGCCGCGCACGGAGGAGCCGGATCGGGTGGTGGCCCCGGCGCAGGAGGGGAGCCGCCGCGGCCCCCTGGGAGCCGGACGCACGCGCGGTATCCGGAGGAGTTCCGGGCGGAGGCCGTGCGGCTGGCCCGCAGCGGGGCGGTGTCGGCGGCGCGGGTGGCGGGCGACCTGGGCGTCAGCCCGGACACGCTGCGCGCGTGGGTGCGGCAGACCAGGATCGACGCCGGGGAACAGGAGGGACTGACGACCGAGGAGCGCGCCGAGCTCTCCCAGCTGCGCCGCGAGGTGCGGGTGCTCAAGATGGAGCGCGAGATCCTAAAAAACGGTCGGGCGCGTCGGCACCTCCTGTTGAAGCGAGAAACTCTCCTGGGGTACCGTCGCGCCGCCTGAGAGGAGTGGCCGTCAGCTTACTGGTGCGTCTGAGCCCGTGAAAAAACATGGTCCGGGGGTGGCTGCGGACTTGCGAGTGGTGACGCCGCGTCGGCGATCCCGATATGGCGATCCCGTTTAGGAAAGTGATTGACTCCCGCCACCCCTCCTCTCGGAGCCATAGCACGGAGGAGCATGATGACGAAGGCAAAGGGTGGGAGGCAGGGCGCGCAGCCGAGGCGGCGCCTGAGGGCCATCCACACAGGGGCCGCGGGACTTGACGTGGGTGCGACGTTCCACGTCGTCGCGGTTCCCACCGACCGCGCGGAGGAACCGGTCCGGACGTTTCAGAGCTTCACCGGTGACCTACATCGGCTGGCCGACTGGCTCACGGAGGTGGGCGTCACGACCATCGCGATGGAGTCGACCGGCGTGTACTGGGTCCCAGTTTTCGAGATCCTCGAGGCACGCGGGTTCGAGGTGCTGCTGGTCAACGCGCGCGACGCCAAGAACGTTCCCGGCCGCAAGACGGACGTCAACGACGCCCAGTGGCTGCAGCAGCTGCACGAGCACGGCCTCCTCCGGGGCAGCTTCCGGCCCCACGACCGTGTCGTGCCGCTCCGAGCGCTGCTGCGGCATCGCGAAGGTCTGGTCGACCAGGCGGCGGCGTACATCCAGCGCATGCAGAAGGCGCTGATGCAGATGAACGTGCAGCTCCACCACGTCGTCGCCGACATCACCGGCGCCACCGGCATGAAGATCGTCCGTGCCATCGTCGGTGGCACCCACGACCCGGACGCCCTCGCCCAGTTTCGGGACAGCCGGTGCAAGGAGTCGGTCGACACGATCCGCAAAGCGCTCGCAGGCAACTACCGGACCGAGCACCTCTTCGCGCTCCGTCACGCGCTCGAGCTGTACGACTTCATCCAGGTCAAGGTCGCCGAGTGCGATCGCGAAATCGAGTCCGTCCTGTGTGACCTCAACGCCCAGCGCCCTACCCCCACGGCGCCCTTGCCGGCCGTGCGTCACGCACGCGGACGAAACGAGCCGGGTTTCAACGTGCGGGAGACCCTCTACACCCTCCTTGGTGCTGACCTCAGTCAGATCCATGGCCTCGGCCCCTACTCCGTCCTGCGGCTCGTCGCCGAGTGCGGCGACGACATGCGCAGGTGGCCGACGGCGAAGCACTTCACGTCGTGGCTGAGTCTGGCCCCCGGCAACAAGATCTCCGGCGGACGGGTGCTCAGCTCGAAGACACGCCGCTCGTCGAATCGCGCGGCCGCCCTGCTCCGCATCGCCGCAGTGAACATCGGGCGGACGCAGACCGCCGTCGGCGCGTTCTACCGGCGCCTTGCCGCGCGGCTTGGCAAAGCCAAGGCGGTGACTGCCACCGCGAGGAAGCTGGCCGTGCTCTTCTACAACGCCCTCCGTTTCGGTCTCGAGTACGCCGACCCCGGCGCCAGCTACTACGAAGAGCGCTACCGACAGCGCGTCGTGCATACCCTCCAGCGCCGCGCGCGCCAGATGGGCTTCGCCCTTGTCCCCACCCCTGAGCACTTGGCCGTCGCTGGAGTTTCTTAGGAAAGCCGCCACCTTCTTCGCCAAGGAGAGCGCGGGGGCGATGAGCCGGTGAGCGCCTACCGGTTCATCGCCTCGTGCTGCGCGGAGGAGGCCGGGGAGGAGAACGGGGGCCGCCCGCACCAGCGCCAGCGTCACCACTCCCTCAAGCTGCTCTGCCGAGTGCTGCGGGTCTCGCGCAGCGGCTACTATGCCTGGCGCCACCGCAGCGCCGGGCCGCCGTCGGCCCGCGCGCGGGCTGACGGCGCGCTCACCGCGCACATCCGCGCCATCCACGCCTGGAGCCGGGGGACCTACGGCAGCCCACGCGTCCACGCAGAGCTGCGGGACCCCGCCGGCGCGTACCGCCTCCGCTGCGCGCGCAAGCGGGTCGCGCGTCTGATGCGCGCCGCCGGAATCGCCGGCTGCGGGCGCGGGCGACGCCGGCGCACGACCGTTGCCGACCCAACACTGGCGCCAGCGCCGGACCTCGTCGACCGCCGCTTCGCCGCGCTCGCCGCGGCGGGGCCGGACCGCCTGTGGGTGGCCGACATCACATACGCGTGGACCGGCGAGGGCTGGCTCTACCTGGCGGTGGTGCTCGACTGCTTCAGCCGCGCCGTCGTCGGGTGGGCCATGGCCGACCACCTGCGCACCGAGCTGGTGCTCGCGGCGCTCGACCTGGCGCTGTGGCGGCGGCGCCCCGTGCGCGACTCCGCAGCGGCGCCCCTCATCCACCACTCGGACAGGGGCTGCCAGGGTGAATTCAAGCGGTCGTCGCAACCCCACAACAGCAGGGAGTTGCGATGGCAGCAGCGATGGCATACCGTAAGCGGCGCCGGTCGGCTGGCGCGGGGCGGCCGAAGATGCGGTCTCCCGGCCGGCCGGGAGTGGCCGGTCGGGAGGACCGGCAGCGGTTTTGGGCGGCGATCGCGCGCGGGGTGGCCAGCGAGGACGCGGCCGCTGCGGTTGGCGTGTCGCCGGTGGTCGGCTCGCGATGGTTCCGCGACAGTGGTGGGATGCCCTCCGTCAGCATGGCCCCACCCTCGGGGCGGTACCTGTCTTTTGCGGTGCGGGAGGAGCTCGCGCTCCTGCGCGCCGGCGGGCACGGTGTCCGTGAGATCGCCCGCCGCCTCGGTCGTTCGCCGTCCACCGTCTCCCGCGAGCTGCGGCGCAACGCCGTGACCCGTGGCGGCGACCTCCAGTACCGCGCCACGGCCGCCCAGTGGCACGCCGACCGGCGGGCGCGCCGCCCGAAGACGGCGAAGCTCGCCCGGCACGAGCCGCTGCGGCGCTACGTCGAGGAGCGGCTCGCCGGCACGGTCACGGCGCCGGACGGGTGGCCTGCGGCGGGGCCGAGCGTGCGGTGGCGCGGCCGCCGGCACGGGCGCCGCCAGCACCGCCGCTGGGCGACGGCGTGGAGCCCGGAGCAGATCGCCAGGCGGCTGCCGCTGGACTTCCCCGGCGACGAGTCGATGCGCGTCTCGCACGAGGCGATCTACCAAGCGCTGTACGTCCGGGGCCGTGGCGCGCTGCGCCGCGAGCTGACGGCCTGCCTACGCACCGGCCGCGCGCTGCGGGTGCCGCGCGCCCGCGCCCGCCGGTCCGGCAAGCACTTCGTCACCGACGACGTCCGGCTCAGCCAGCGGCCCGCGGAGGCAGCCACGCGCGCGGTGCCCGGCCACTGGGAGGGCGACCTCATCGTCGGCCTGGGCAGCTCGGCCATCGGCACGCTCGTTGAGCGCACCACCCGCTTCACTGTGCTGCTGCACCTGCCACCGATGGCGAGCGACGGGGCGCCGCGCAGAAAGAACGGCCCCGCGCTGGCGGGACACGGCGCCGACGCCGTACGCGTGGCAATTGCCGCGGCGATCGCCACGCTCCCCGCTCCGCTGCGCCGCTCGCTGACCTGGGACCAGGGCACGGAGATGGCGCAGCACGCCCGACTGCGGGCCGACACGGGCCTGCCGGTGTTCTTCTGCGAGCCCCACAGCCCCTGGCAGCGCGGCACGAACGAGAACACGAACGGCCTGCTGCGCCAGTACTTCCCGAAGGGCACCGACCTCAGCGCCCACAGCCCCGACGCGCTCTCGGCCGTCGCGGCGACCCTCAACGACCGACCGCGCAAGACGCTCGGCTGGAAGACCCCGGCAGAAGCCCTGAAAGAACACGTATCCTCGCCGCCAGGACCCGGTGTTGCGACGACTCCTTGAACCTGGGCAGTACACCGCGCTGGCGTTCGGCCAGCGCCTGCACGACGCCGGCATCGCCCCCTCCATGGGCAGCGTCGGCGACGCCTACGACAACGCCGTCGCCGAGAGCTTCTTCGCCACCCTCAAGGGCGAGTTGCTGCACCGAGAGGCGTGGCCCACGCGCGCCGCGGCGCGCTCGGCGATCTTCTCCTTCATCGAAGGCTGGTACAACCGCCAGCGCCGCCAC
>CADCTC010000107.1 GCA_902805635.1 uncultured Chloroflexota bacterium | reverse complement strand
CTTCGAGAGCGAGCCTCACTTGATCGCAAAGATGCCCGACCACGACCTCTGGATGGCCTTCTGCCGCGACTCAGAAGACAACCTGCTCGGCCTCATGTGCGAGAAGCGCCCGGCAGCCGTCCAGTAATCGCCACAGAGATTCGCTCACGAACCTCCCCTCTCCGCGCCGGAGAAGGGTCGGGGGTGAGGTCTTCCTCCACCGGAGAGGCCCCCCAGCCGCCTCACCGCACGCGGAGCACGAGCACGTCGTCCGCGACCAGCCGCACGTGCACGCCGTCCGGGGTCAGCTCCGCCTCCGACCCGTATGCGCTGAACAGTGTCTCCACTCGCTCCGGCGCACCGGCCAGCCCCAGCGCGGCGGGGTTAGCCAGGCTGATGGTGCCGGACTGCTCTCCCAGGCGGTTGATGACAAAGAGGAAGCAGCCGCCCTCAGGGCTGCGACGCGCCACCGTCTCCACCTCCAGCGCCTCTTCCGGCACGATACTGCGGCGCACGTACGGCTCGATGAGCCCCACCGCGAAGCGGCGCAGCGCCAAGCGCTCCTGCGCCGCCAGGCTGTAGTAGCGCGAGGTGACGTAGGACCCGCCGGGGATGGTCCCCACGAGCGCGGAGGTGCCCCTCCCTACCCGCACCCGGTACCCGGCCGAAGCCCCCTGCGGCCCACGCAGCAGCACATCGCCGCCGTCCGGGAACTCCATCACCCGCAAGTCACCGCGCATCATGCGGTCTGCCTGCGCCGCCTGCGCCGGCTGTTCCGCCTGCTCCGCCACCATCTCCAGCACGGCCCCCGGCAGTGTCGCCGCCTGCCCCACCAGCGCCGGCTCGATCAGGTCGCTCAGGTGCAGCGCCCCTGGCGAGAGACGCGCCGTCTTCCAGCGCGTGCCCAGGTAATACGGCACCATCCAGCGCCACACAAGGTGCGCTATCAGCCGCGCTCGGCCCAGCCAGCGTTGCGTGCGCGCCTGGTGCGGCCACAGCGACCCCGTGCTCAGCGGCTCGCCATCGCTGCGCCGCGTCACCGGCTCCGGGAAGGTCACCAGGTGCCCGCCCCGCTGCACGTACTGCTCCAGCACCCGGTAGTGCTCTCTATCCAGCGAGCCACACGATGGGAACACCGCCGCCGTATAGCGCGCCAGCACCTCCGGCGCCGCCTGTTCCAGGTCCAGGAATGGCACGTTATAGCCGGTCGTCTGCAGCAGCGCGTGGAAGCCCGTCATGGCGAATGACGCGAAATACCGCAGCGGGTCCAGCAGCCCCGGCACCGGCACCGGGAAGCACGTCTCGGGCGTCAGCCGCGTGTACGGCTGGTAGTCCAGCCAGGCGATCGGGTCTTGTACCTCGGTGGAGGCGGTCAGCTCAGCCTCGTGCCGCGCCGCAAACGTCTGCAACCGCGCCACCACGTCGTAGCGCTCGGTCGTGTTGCCTGCTTCGTCCAACAGCCCGCCGAACTGGAAGGCGTAGCCGCCGGGGTCGCGGCCGTCCTGCGCCGCGTACAGATTGTAGCCCTTGAGTCCGTGCGCCAGCGCAGCGCCAAACACCTGTACCGTCGCCGCCGGCGCTACCTTGGCCCGCCAGTCCCACCAGCCGGTGCCCAGCTCCCAGCACGTCAGCGGGCTCGTGGCGCTCTCGAACTGCTGGAAGCGCAGCGGGTGGTGGCTGCTGGCGAACGGGAAGTCCGCCGTGTGCGTCCCGCCGGTCAGCTTGGTGTAGGTGTCATAGCCATAGAAGTCCGCCGCGCGCGACTTCTGGCGCGGGTCCTGCGGGCTCAGGTACTCCGCCGCCTCGTTCACCGTCAGCGGCAGCTCGATCCCCAGGCGCCGCACCACTCCCCGCAGCGCATCCAGGTACCCGGCGACATAGCCTTCGTAGAACGCCTGCCAGTCGGCCATTTCCACGTGCCGCGCCGATGCCCCCGGCGCCGTGACCGACTCGAACCGCGGCAGGCGCCGCCCCCAGCGCCGGCTGAGGATGCGCGCCTTGCGGTACTTGCGCCGCAGCCAGTCGCGGTAGCGCGCCACGGTATCCGGGTTGAAGTCCAGGTCGCCCACGCGGATGGCGTAGATCATCCCCGTCTCGTTGTCCAGCTGCCACGTCACGACCGGGTCGTTCAAGAACGGCCGCAGCAGCTCGGCCACCGCCGCGTACCAGCGCGCCGCCTGCGCCATGTACGCCGGGTGCTGCAGAGAGAACAGCTGGTAGTGCGCCGCCACCGCCGGCTTGCCGTTCGCCCGCAGCGCCATCGCCTCCGGGATGGCGGAGGCGAGCCACTCCGGGTAGCCAAACCCCTTGTACTCAGCGTAAATGAATGGCCCCGGCCGCGCCAGGAAGACCAGTCCCGCGTCGCGCACCAGCTCCAGGAAGCGCACCACGTTGCGCTGCGGGTGCGTCTCCCCACTGAAGTCCAGGCGCCCCTGCTCGGGCTCGTGCCAGGCCCACGGGATGTAGCTCGCGATCGCGTTGCATCCCGCCGCGCGCAGCTTGTCGATGCTCTCCGCCCATTGCTCAGCCGGCACGCGGAAGTACTGCAGCTCCGCCGAGCGCAGGATCACCGGCTGTCCGTCCAGGGAGTAGCGCCCCTCGCGCGCCACCAGCCGGTTCTGGCGCGGTGTACCGTATTCCCGCTCCTGGGGAACGGCGCCCGCCCGGGGCGCGACGACCTCAATGGGGGGCGCGGGAACGGCTACCGGCTGGTCCGCGGGCGGTGCAGGCGGGTCAGGCGGTGCAGGCGGGTCGGGCGGTGCAGGCTGAGCTTTTAGCGTTTCGATGTCTGGCTTTCTGGGACCGAGAGCAACCACGGTGGCTCCACCCCCAAGTGCAAGTGCGATGCCAGGGTGAAGCCGATCCTGTCTCACGGCAGGGTCTTTTCATCAGGGGCAGCCGGAGAGGACGAGGTCGACGGCGCCGGGGGGGCGGCTGGCGTAGGTGCGCAGGGCGGCGGCGACGTTGGTGGCGCCCGCGCGGCGGAGCAGGG
>CADCTC010000106.1 GCA_902805635.1 uncultured Chloroflexota bacterium | reverse complement strand
CGGGTGTAGAGCATCTCCTGGCACTTGCCACAACGCACCCACATATCGCTCGGCCCCTGACGCCCGCGGAACAGCGCGCCCGGATCGACATGTACGTGGCGGAGGAGGTCTCTCATCGGGGGCTCATCACTTGAGTTCTACGCGACACATTCTAGGACAGCGGGGGTGCACCCGTCGCCGGAGGTCAGCGCGGTTGCAGCACGGGCAGCGACCGCAAGCCAATCCGCGGCGGGGCTAGCACTCCCGACGATTGAGGCGCGACCCGACGCAGGGTCTGGTCAGCGCCAACCTGTGTGCCAAACAGATCGTAGGGTCCGGCACCGGCCACCGCCACTTTCACGATGTCCCCCCGGCGTGCGTCCCCGCTGAAGAGCACAAAACCATCCACCTCAGGCGCGTCCCGGTACGTCCGGCCAACTAACTGTACGCTACCGTCCGCACCGTCGCCAGCCGCCGGCGCGCGACCGCCGCGGGCGCCGCCGGGACCGCCTAGGCTCTCGTCGGCGGCGCCCTCCACCAGCACGTCCACCTCACGCCCGATGAACCGCCGGTTGAGCTCCGCCGAGATCGACTGCTGCAGTTCCAGCGCGCGCCGCTTGCGCGATTGCCGGGTGCGTTCGGCAACCTGACCGGCCAGTGAGGCCGCCGGTGTTCCCTCTTCGGGGTAATACGGGAAGATGCCCACCCGGTCGAAGCGCACGTGGCGCATGAAGTCGAGCACCGCCTCGAAGTGCTCCTTCTTCTCGCCGGGAAAGCCAGTAATGAAGGTCGTGCGCAGCGCCACGTCCGGCATCAGCTCGCGCGCCCGCGCCAGTACCGCTTTCGCGTGTGCCACGTCACTGGGCCGGCGCATGGCGCGCAGGATCTCCGGGTGCGCGTGCTGCAGTGGCATGTCCAGGTAGCGCACCACCTGTGGCAGGCGCGCCATCGTCTGGAGCAAATCCTCGTTGACCCAGCCGGGGTAGCAGTAGTGAAACCGCAGCCAGGGAAGCTCCGGCACGTCCGCGCAAATCCGTTCCAAAAGTCGCGCGATCGTCGTCCCTGCGGCGCCCTTCGCGGCTGCGCCGGGCGCGCCGACCGAGAGCGAAGCCGAAGCCCCGCCGGGGACGGGCTCACTCGCCAGGTCCTGACCGTACGCGGTGGTGTTCTGGGACACCAGGATCACCTCGCGCACGCCGCCTGCAACCAGCTCGCGCACCTCGCGCACGATGTCTTCGGGAGTCTTGCTGCGCTGCTTGCCCTTGAATGAAGGAATAGCGCAGAAGGTGCACGTCATGTTGCAGCCTTCCGCGATCTTGACGTAAGCCGTTGGGCCGCCTGCCCGTCGCGAAAAGGTTGGATCGAGCGCGCGACCTTCGCCGCTGACGTCCCCGTCTACGCCGTGCCAGCACGGGCGCGCGCCACGCTCGACTTCAGCCACCAGCGTGTCGATCTCGTGCCAGCGGCGCGTCCCGAGGATGCCGTCCAGCTCGGGGATATCCCCCCGCAATGCCTCGCCGAAACGCTCCGCCAGACAGCCCGCGGCGATGACCCGCTGCCCCTCACGGCGCTTGCCAATGTAGTGGAAGATACGCTCGATCGACTCTTCCTGCGCCGGGCGGATAAAGCTGCACGTGTTCACCACCACCACGTCGGCTCGCCCCGCATCGGTTACCGGCGCGTAGCCGGCCTGCGTCAGCTTGTCGGCCATGCCCTCGCCCTCGACGGCGTTCTTGGGGCACCCAAGGTTCTCTATGAAAAATGTGCGCCGCTGCTTCGGCATCAGAATCGAACAATGCTAACAGGGCTGCACGCCTAAACTGCCCTACACAGTCAAGCGGCTACGACGAGGATCCAGATGTGCGACGGGACTTGACTCGCGGCTTCGCCGTGGCAGCTACCGCGTGAACTCACGGTCTACGGGCTGGCCGGCCGGGCCCAGTGGGCCGACCGGCCGACCGTTGGCCGCTACGTCTACACCCGCGCCGTTGCCCACGCGCAGCGCTACGCTCCGCGCGCCGGACCAACGGCGCGTCTGCCCCGCTGCTAGCGTCTCCTCCAGCGCCAGGTTCCCATCCACGGTTGCACGCACCCAGACTCGGTCAACTGCGCGCAGCTCCACTTCAACCCGGCTGGGGTTGGCCGTGGCGGTCGCGGCCGTGGCAGTAGTCTGGGCAGTCGTAGTGGTCGCGCCAGTAGCGGCGGCCGTTGCTCCCGGTAGTGCTGTGGACTGCGCGGCCGCCTGCGGTGTTGGCGGCACGGTGGCGGTGACCGCCGGGGCCAGCGGAGGCAGGCTCACCAGGGCGGTTGGCGTCGTCACCGGGCGTGGCGTGGCCGCCGCCGAGGTCGGTCCGGCCGCCGTGGGCGTGCCTGGGTCCGAGAGGCCAATCCATGCCAGCGCGAGCAGCAGTAGCGCGACGGCCGCGCCGCCCGCGAACAGCCAGGTGGTGCGCGGCGCCGTGAGCTGGATCGGCGGGGCAACCGACTGCACGCCCACGCGCTGCTCGCGACGGCGGCGCGGATCCACACCGGTCAGCACGTCGTCGGGCGGCACGCCCAGGTAGACGGCATAGTTTCGCAGGAAACCGACCGAGTAGACGCCGGTCGGCAGCACGCCGTAATCGTCGTCTTCGAGCGCCTGCAGGTAGCGCTGCCGGATACGCGTCGCGCGTTCCGCTTCGGTCAACGAAATGCGGCGCCGCAATCGCGCCGCGCGCAGGATCTCTCCCGGCGTCGAGGGCGCTTCCACTCCTTGGTCGCGGCGCTCAGGCGGCGTCAGCGGGAGGCGCGCGCCCCGCCTCGCGTCCCGGCGGCGCTCGCTCCGTGCGTCGGCCCGCGCATCGGTCCGCGTGTCAGGCACGTCAGCCACGGCTGTTTCAGTCTACCCATTACCTAAACGCTCTCCGACGCAATGGGTAGTAGAGGCGGTGACCTCGGCTGGTGCTGGAAGCGCCTACCCCTGGCCTGGGCTCCCAGCCAGCTCACCCCGCACGCCGCGCGCGATCTGGAACCGGTGCTCGGGAAGCACCTGAATGCCCGCCTGGCGCGCGCCGCTGCTGGTGGAGACCCCGGAGACGAACGCGCGCGCCACCTGGTCCATGCGCGACTCGACCAACTGGTCCGCGCGCGCCATCAGCTGCATGCGATCGTTGGCCAGGCCGGGGTTCTGCTGCGCCAACTCTTGGGCCGCTGCCTGACGCGCCGACGACACAAACTCCTCTAGCAGTGACGATAGCTGCGCAGAGAGGCGCGCTGTCCCATTTCCGTCGGCGTCCAGGCGCGCCCAACGATCCAGGTCGGTGATGCGGAAGCGCAGCTCCAGCTCGACCACATCCACCATGTCCGGCGCGGACTGGCGGAAGCGCGCGCGCAGGACGGTGCGCTGCTGGCCAAGTGACACAGAATGCCGGCTGGTGAGCGGCGCGGGCCACGTCCAGTGCAGCCCTGGGGCACGCACGACCTCTGCCGGGGGCCCCTCACCTTCGGCCACACCCAGGCCGCCCAGCGCCCGCGCGATGCGGCCGCCGGCGGATTCCACCACCACGGCACGGTCATCGGTAACCAGGTAGGAACCGGTCAGCAACAGCACGCCGGCCAGCCCCAGCGCGCCAAGCAGTACCCCGTTCACCGGCGCCAGCGCTGCGCCCGCCGTGCGCGCGCCGGGGCGGAACCGCGCCAGCTGAGTCCGCACCGCGCGCTGGGCGCGGCGGCCTTCGCGCGCCAGCTTCCGCTCGCCCAGGATGCCAGTGTCCGCGCGCTCCTGGCGCGCGATCCGCCGCTCCGCCATGCCGAGCTGCGTATAGACGCCGTGATACGCCTGCGCCACTTCCGGTAGACCGTGGCGGAACGCAAGCAGATGCAGCTGGCGCGCGGCGTCGGCGCCCTCCGCTGCCGCGTCGGAAGGCTTGTCCGGGATCAGCTCCACCAGGCCACGCAGGCGCGCGACCAGAGATCCGGCATCCGCCTGGAAGCCAGCCACGCGCGGATCGGCTTGGGCGTGCAACGGCGACTGCCGGTAGCGGCGGCTGGAGACGTAGCGCGCCAGTCGCCCCCAGTACAGCGCCTGACGCAACGCTGCCCAGGCACGGTTCCATGCCCAGGCCAGCGGCGCCAGCCCCACCACCGCCGCCAGCAGCATGCCGCCGCTACTCGCGCCAAGCGACTCGACGAACTGCGCCAGTGGTGGCAGCCAGAAGAAGAGCACGGCGGCTGCCGGCGCCAGGTTGATCCACAGCAGGGTGAGCGCGGGACCGAGCAACAGCCAGCGTAGTGCGCTGCCCCAGTTGCGGCGCGCGCGAGCGGAAAGATCGCGCCGCAGCTGGCGCTCCACGGCGCGCCCGTGCTTCTCATCGGGAGCGCCGCCGGCCGCGAATGCATAGCGCTCCAACGGCGCGCCCCGCGACGCCGCATCCACCACCATCTCCGCCACATCGGGCGCGTAGACCAGCAGCGCCGCTGCGTCTGAGTCGCCGGCGGGGCCCGGCGTCTCCACGAAGGCCAGTGAGTATGGTCTCCCAACGCGCCCCTGGTCTCCTCGACGAAGGGAGCCGGCCGTTCCAGGGACGGTGGAGTCAATGGTCGCTGCGCTCATGGGCCGCCTTCCGTCACGTCAAGATTGAGCCGGTGGACGACGGCGCCTTCCGCGAGCGCCAGCGCCTGACCCGCACGGCGAGATACGCTGCCGCCAAGCGTCTGCCCCGTGAGGCCGCCGGCGCCTAGCTCGGTCAGTGCGAGCTCCGCCAGGTTGCCGCCGCCGAGTCGCCGCCAGGCAGGTCGCGGGATGTACCGCCCAGGACCCACCTCAATCACCGCGGATTCTTCGAGAACACGAGCACGCTCTGCACCACTTAATGAGCGTGGTGTGCGGTATCCCATCCGCTCCACATAGCGCGCCGTCATGGCGCACGCGCGCGGGTCGGGCGCCTCGCCAAGCGCCCTCGCCGCTGCCGTCGGCTGGCCGAGCCACGTGCGGAGCCTTCCCCCACCGTCCAGGCGGCGGTGCAGGTCGCCGTCCAGCAAGTAGCTCTCCACCACCCGCATGGACTCGCCCAGCTCACCGGCCGCCGGCACTTCCGTTCGCGAGCTGCCTGCAAGTGACACAGCTTGGACGGATGGCGTGCCGGTGCCTGACCAGTCCTGGAAGTGGACAAGCCACGTGGGCTGAAAACGGCGCATGGCCGCCAGCACACTCCCCTGCGCGCCCAGCAGCCCACCATCCAGGTACGGGACCGGCTCAGGACGCGCGAGGCGCCCTTGCGCCGGCAGCGCAACCGCGAGACACGCGCGTCCGACCACCGGCAGCCGGTGGCGGCTGACGCGCTCGGACGTGACCGACTCAACCACCGCCCAGGCAGCGGCCACCACCGCGGTTGGGTCACTGGCGGCGTCAAATTGCAGCCAGATGCGCTCGCGCGCGGCAACGCTCCCTAAGTACACCACCGAGCCGGGCGCGCCCACTGCGCTCTCAAGAGGCTGCACTTCGGCGCCGCGCGCCACAGCGGCCAACTCGGCGGCCCAGGCGGTGGCGTCGGACAGGCGGCTCAGTCGCACGGCGTCAAGCTGGCTGTTGAAGAAGTCCGTGACTCGCCTCCTTGTGCTCGTTCTTGTCGCCCTCTAAAGCAGCAGTTGCGGAATCTGTCGGTCCGATGGGGTCCACCTGTACTCTGGCCCCTGCCTGCGTGACCTCGCTGGATAGATCGAGCGTTGCGGTGGGCGACGCGCCATGCATGATGGCCGTAAAGACGAGTGCCGCGCGCTCACCAGACGCCAGCGCATCGTAGAGCGTTGCAAGCTGCGGCACACCACTTTGACGGCAGGCGCGCGCGAGTACTGGGTAGCTGTGCGTGTCGTCGTTAGTACCACGCTGAGTCAGTGACTCGGCCAGCATCGCCAGCCCAGCGTGGCGATGCACAACCACACTTGGGGCGGAGACCGCGAGCGCCAGCCCGCCGGCGAGAGAGGCCGGCGTACGCAAGCGTGCCGCTCCTTGAGCGCGCAGGAACAGCGGGAACGCCACCACCAACCAGAGACCGGCCACGACCTGCGCCCAGCTCTCGCCCGCCGCCAGGACCAGCAGCGCGCCGAAGATGGAGAGCGCACGGCGCGACTGCAGCGGAAGTGCACCGCCGCCATCGCGCCGCGGGTTGGCTTCGGGCAGCGCGGCGGAAGTGGCTGCACGCCGCAAGAGCGCGGGCACCTCGGCCAGCACCGCCGGATCCACCACCGCGGCCGGCGCTAGTACGGCTACGCGCAGCGGCTGGGGCCGGCGCGCCACGACAGCGCCGGCCCCCCGCAGCGCCCGGAGCGTCAGATCGGTCGCCACCAGTGCCGTGCCGGAACGCAGCGGCACCGCATACAAGACGACCTCTACAGCCATGCGCGCATGTCCAGGATGGCATACGGAGGCGCGCCGCTCGCCGGACGCGCAGGCCGCCGCAACAGGCGATCCAGCGTGCCGCGCGGCCGGACTGCGCCGGTGCGCCGCTCCGCATAGACGCGCGCAGCCGCCGGCCATGCCTGCTCCCGGCAGTGGCTCTCAAGCGCCGCCAGCTGTTCTCCGGCGGAGCCGCGCTGCCGCCTGGCCAGCTGCCACAGCGCCGTCACCCGCTCGCGGGCACGGGGGTCTTCGCCCATACTCGCCTCGAGCTCGCCCATGCGTCGCGCCAGTGTGCCGGCCAGCCCCGTCTGCCGCGCAACAGTTGGAGACGCGGCGCGACCTATTGAAGGGAGCGTAGCCATCACCGCCAGCAGCGCCAACCAGCTATAGGCTGGACCAAACTCCAACGCGCGCAGCGCGAGCAGCGCCGCCGCCGCCACGCCCAACAGCCACCACACCACGACCATCACGCGTGAATCGCCCCGCCAGGCCGGCGCGAACGCATCGCCAAGCGCTGCGAGCAGCGCCGCGCGCAGCTCCGCCAGCTCACCTGGGCTGAGATCTTCGGGGGCGTAGACCGCCAACCGGGAGCCGGCGACGCCGGCGGTGCGGCCCCTGGCTCGATGCGGGCGCTCCCAGAAGACGACACCCACGCCACGGCCGCGTGACTCCGGCACTTCACCCGGCGCCGGCAGCACGTAGGCGTCCACGATCATGGTGTTCGTCCGTCCAGTCCCTGGTGGTCAAGCTCGCGCATGTCACGACCACACCCCGTCGCTATGGTCCGGGGCGTCGCGTCGGTACCCGCGCGGTCCGGAGCGTCGCGCCCCGTATGGTACGCGACGCCAATACCACACCTGACCGCAATGGTTGTAACGTGGCCCGCGGCTTGCATTCCGGGGTCGCGGGTGACGCGCTGCGGGGCTACGTCGCGGTGTCGCCCAGGTAACAAAACTGAAACAGCATCACCCTCCATTGGGGTGTCGCGGCGCGCCTATAATCACCGCGCCGTCGTGCCTCCCCGAACTGTGCGCCAGTACGGAGGGCGAGGAGTGGGAGCGGATGACGGAACTCTTTTGGCCGAGTGACTCGATTCTGGCGGCAACTGGCCTCGTTTCGGCTATGACATCGACCGTCGTGGAGCCACACACTCCTTTGCACCCGCCGCATCCAGCAAGCGCGCTGCGCCGCGCGCTCATCATCGAGCGAGACGACGATTACGCAGCGCTGATGGCCACCCTGCTCCACCGCGACGGCTGGGACGCCCAGCGCGAGCGCGACCCCGGCGCGGGGCTGCGCCGCTTGACAGAACACGAGGACGCTGCATTTGACGTGATCCTGGTCAATACGCCGGCCGACCCTATAACCGGCGGAGGCTCGGCGCTCAGCGCCATCCGCGGCGCCTCCAACGCCCCGCTAATCGCGGTGTGCGACGAGGACCCTACCGAAGAAGAGATCGAGCGCGGCGTCGAGCAGGCAGTGCAGGACGCCGACTACAACCTGGTCAAGCCGTTTTCTCCACGTCGATTCAAGGCGGCGGTGCGGGCGGTGGCACGCCGTGGCCGCAGCGGCGCCGCCGGCCAACTGCCGGCCGAAGTGCGCGTCGGCGGAGTCACCATGAGCTACGGTCGACTCGAGGTGACGGTCGAGGACCGGCAGGTTGAGCTCTCGCCTCGCGAGTTCGCGCTACTGCACCTGTTGCTCGCCAATCCCGGTACCGTCTTCACGCGCGACGAGCTGGCGCGTCTGGCCTGGGGCTGGAAAGAGACCGCGGAGTCGCGCGCCGTGGACAACACTATCCAGCGCCTGCGCCAGAAGATCGAGCGCGACCCCAAGCGTCCACGCTACCTCCAGACCGAGCGAGGCACCGGCTACAGCTTCGCCATGGCCGGCTCCGCCCCCACCAGCCCCGACTCGCCGTAATGCGGCGCGCTGTCGGGCCCTAAGCGCAGCGCGCGGTACGCTTTCCCCGTGGCTGAACCCCCATGGGACGTGATCGTGGTCGGTGGCGGCCACGCCGGCTGCGAGGCCGCACTGGCGGCCGCGCGCATGGGGCGCCGCACGCTGCTGCTGACCGCGCGCGCCGACACCATCGCCAGCATGCCGTGCAACCCGTCCATCGGTGGCCCGGCCAAGGGCCACCTGGTCCGCGAGATCGACGCGCTGGGCGGCGAGATGGCCCGCAACACCGACCGGACGCAGCTGCAGATCCGGATGCTCAATACCGGCAAAGGCCCCGCGGTGCAGGCGCTGCGTGCCCAGGCGGACAAGCACCGCTACGCCGCAGCGATGCGCCGTACTGTGGCCAGCCAGGCGAATCTCACTATCCGCGTCGCGGTAGTGGAAGGGTTGGATCTGGTCAGGGATCCATCTGGCCACGCGACCCTCACCGGCGTGCTGGTCGGAGGCGGCGAGCGTTTCGCGGCGCGAACCGTGGTCGTCACCACCGGCACGTTCCTCCAGGGCAGACTGGTGTGTGGGGAGCGGATATCGGAAGGAGGGCGCTACGGGGAGCGGCCGGCAACCGTGCTGTCGCGCGGGCTGGAATCATTGGGGCTGCGGTTGGGGCGCCTGAAGACCGGCACCCCACCGCGAGTCGACGCCCGGTCAGTGGACTTCACGGAGACGGAGCTACAGCCGGGCAGCGAGCGGCCGCTGCGGTTCGCGTTTGAGGAGATCGACCCGGCGGAGCGACTGGTGGGCGAGCCCCTGCCGCTGTACCCCGGCGTGGCGCGCGGGTGGTCCACCCAGATGGCATGTTACCTGGTGCACACCAACCAGCGGGTACACGACCTGATCCGTGCCAACCTGGACCGGGCGCCGATGTACAACGGCACCATCGAGGGGACCGGCCCGCGCTACTGCCCATCCATCGAAGCCAAGATCGTGCGGTTCGCCGACAAGGCGCGCCACCAGCTGTATTTGGAACCGGAAGGGTTCGACACGGAGTGGATGTACGTCCAGGGCATGAACACCAGCCTGCCTGAAGACGTGCAGCTGGAGATGCTGCGCGCCATCCCCGCGCTGCGCCAGGCCGTCATGCTGCGCGCCGGGTACGCCGTAGAGTACGACTACGTGCCGCCCGACCAGACCCGCGCGTCGCTGGAGAGCAAGGCGTGCGGCGGCCTGTTCCTGGCCGGCCAGATCAACGGCACCAGCGGCTACGAAGAGGCCGCTGCCCAGGGGCTGATGGCAGGGATCAACGCGGCTCTGAAGTCCCGCGCTATCGAAGAAGCGGAGCAGCGTTGGACTTCAGGCCAGGGTGACAGCACCGACGCGGACGGTACGGGGCGATCAATCTTCAGTCCTCAGTCCTCAGCACTTGACTGGCAGCCCTTCATCCTGCCGCGGTCTCAGGCCTACTGCGGTGTGATGATCGACGATCTGACGACGCGCGACCTGGACGAGCCCTACCGCCTCCACACGTCGCGCGCAGAATACCGGCTGTTGCTACGCCAGGATAACGCCGACTTGCGCCTGACACCGCTGGCGTTCCGGCTGGGGCTGGTACCGGCAGAGCGGCACGCGCGGGTGGAGCGCAAGCGTGACCTGGTGGGGTCGGTGCTGCGCCGCCTGAGCCAGACAACGCTCCTAAGCGATGGGACGCTGAACGCGCGGCTGCTTGCCCTGGGCTTCCCGGAGATCACGCGGCCCACTTCCGCTCTGGAGTACCTCCGCCGCCCTGAGGTCGGGTACCGGGTGCTGGCCGCGCTCGGCCCCGAGGCACAAGGATATGGATTGCCCGACGAGGTGGCGGAGCAGATCGAGGTCGAAGCGAAGTACCACGGGTACGTGCAGAAGCAGCTGGCCGAAGTGGCGCGCTCCGCACGCACGGAGGACCAGGCCATTCCCCAGACGCTGGACTACGTACGCATGAACGGCCTGCGCAGTGAAGCGCGCGAGCAGCTGCTGAAGTTCCGCCCGCTCACCGTTGGCCAGGCGTCACGCCTGAGCGGCGTTACGCCGGCCGATGTCGCGGTGCTACTTGTACGGCTGCGCGCGAGCTAGCGCTTCAGTTGGAAGATTGGCCGTCTAACGCTCCGTCCACCGTCCCGTTAGCTGAGCCGTCCAACAGCTCGTCCACCGCGCCGTCAAGCTCTAGGTCACCGTCAACCTCGATGTCGCCTGCCAGCGGCAGATCGACGACGGCCGCGGCGACCGAGTCGCCGGCGCTGCCGTCGGTGGGATCGATTGACCCATCCAGGGCAAGCGGGGCCAGCGCCACGACGCTATCGCCGGGCTGGACCTTCATCAGCGTGGCGCCCTGGGACTGGCGGTGGCTGAACTTGATGTCCTTCACCGGCACCCGGATGACCACGCCATCGGACGAGATAGCGATGATCTCCTCCACCTCCGGGCCGACCATCTCCGCGGCGACCAGAGGCCCGGTCTTGGCGTTGACGATCCCCGCGCGCACTCCCATGCCACCGCGTCCTTGGCGCGGGAACTCTTCCAGGCGAGTCTTCTTACCCAGGCCATTTCCGCCCACCATGATGATGGCGCCGTCAGGGTTGACCACCTGGAGGGAGATGATCGAGTCGCCCTCTGCCAGCTTGATGCCGCGAACGCCGCCGCTGGTGCGTCCGGAGACACGGACCTCGTCCTCATGGCAGGTAATGGACTGGCCGCGCGCCGAGATGATGATGATCTCGTCCTGGCCGGTGGTGCGCACCGCCCAGCACAGCTCGTCGTCCGGCTCCAGGTCCATGGTCTTGATGCCGTTCTGGCGGACCGAGCTGTACTCGCGCAGCGCCGTGCGCTTGACCTCGCCCTTTCGTGTGGCTAGCACAAGGTTGCCGCCGGCCTCGAAGTCGCCGATCGACAAGAGGCTGGTCACCCGCTCGTCTGGCTCCAGTGCGACGAAGTTGATCAGCGCCTGGCCACGCGCCTGGCGCTGCGCATCGGGCAGCTCCCAGACGCGCGTCCTCAGGACACGCCCGCGGTTGGTGAAGAAGAGGATGTTGTCGTGCGTGTTCGCCACGAACAGCTGGCGCACCTCGTCGTCATCGCGCGTGGCCATACCGGTGACGCCGCGCCCGCCGCGGTGCTGGGTGCGGTACGTGTTGGGCAGCATGCGCTTGACGTAGCCGCGCTCGGTGATCATCACCAGCACGTCCTGCTGGGCAATCAAATCTTCCTCGGAGAACTCGCCGTCCTCGTCAGGCTCGATGATCGAGCGACGCGCATCGCCGGAGCGAGCCTTAAGGTCGGCCAGCTCCTCCTTGATGATCTGGTAGACCCGCTCGGGGCGGGCGAGGATGTCCTCCAGGTCGGTGATCACACGGCGCAGCTCGGCGAGCTCGTCGATGATGCGCTGGCGCTCCAGGCGCACCAGGCGGCGCAGCTGCATCTCCAGGATCGCGTTGGCCTGCACTTCGGTCAGCGCAAAGCGGCTGGTCAGCTGGCCACGCGCTTCTTCGGTGCTATCGGCGCCGCGGATTGTCGCGATTACCTCGTCCATGCGGTCGAGGGCGATCTGCAAGCCCTCCAAGATGTGGGCGCGCTCGCGGGCACGACGCAGGTCGTACGCCGTGCGGCGGCCAATGACCTTGCGCCGGTATTCGATGTAGTGCTGCAGCGCGCTCTTGAGCGTGAGCACCTGCGGCTGCTGCCCCACGACGGCCACCATGTTGACGTTGAAGGCGGTCTGCAGCGTGGTGTGCTTGAACAGCTGGTTGAGCACCGCCTGCGGGCGAGCGTCGCGCTTGAGCTCGATCACCAGGCGCATGCCGCTGCGATCCGACTCGTCGCGCATGTTCGAGATGCCTTCGAGCTTCTTCTCACCCACCAGCTCGGCGATCTTCTCTTGCAGCGTCGCCTTGTTGACCTGGTAGGGCAGCTCGGACACGATGATGCGCAGCCGCTCGTTGTCGCCCTCTTCGATCTCGGCACGGGCACGCATGACGACACGGCCTTTGCCGGTGGCGTACGCCTGGCGGATCCCTGCGCGGCCGATGATCAGGCCAGCGGTGGGGAAGTCCGGGCCCAGGACGTGGGCCATCAGGTCCTCGACACCCGCGTCGGGGTTGTCGATCAGGTGGGTGATGCCGTCCACCAACTCAGAGAGGTTGTGGGGCGGGATCTTGGTCGCCATGCCGACGGCGATGCCCTCTGCGCCATTGAGAAGCAGGTTGGGCAGCTTCGCCGGGAGCACGAACGGCTCCTTCTCGGTCGAGTCGAAGTTGTCGACGAAATCGACGGTCTCCTTCTCGATGTCGGCGATCAGCTCTTCCGCGATGGCGGTCAGGCGCGCCTCGGTGTACCGCATAGCGGCGGGGGGATCGTTGTCGACCGAGCCGAAGTTGCCCTGTCCATCCACCAGCGTGTAGCGCAGCGAGAAGGGCTGCGCCATGCGCACCAGCGCGTCATACACGGCGAGCTCGCCGTGGGGATGGTACTTGGCCAACACGTTGCCGACCGCGCGCGCGCTCTTCTTGTACTGCGAGGCGGCCCGGATGCCTTCCTCGTACATCGTGTAGATGATGCGGCGCTGGACCGGCTTGAGCCCGTCGTCGGCGTTCGGGAAGGCGCGCCCGACAATGACGCTCATGGCGTAATCCAAGTACGCCGTCCGCATTTGGTCCTCTATGCGGACCTGCTCCACAAAGCCAATTCCGCCAGTCGGTCGCTCTTGAGCCATTCTGCTGTAATTTTAGCGGATTTCGGAAGCGCCTGTGGTTCTGTGGTTGTTCGGCGACACAGCGCCAATGTGGCAGCCGGGCAGCAGGTGCCCATCACGAACTGGCCGTGCCCGGCGTTGTCAGCCATGTGCAGGGATACCTTCTCCGCCTCGTATTCGCAGCCGCCGGCTCCTGGCGGCGCGCTGTCGCTGGCGCGGAGCGTGGAACCGTCAGCGTTATCGCTGCGCTCGCCATGACCGCCATGGCGGGGATGCTGGCGCTGGTGGTAGACATTGGCTTCGCCTACGGTCAGCGCCGCATGGCGCAGAACGCCGCCGACAGCGGCGCGCTCGCCGCTGCGAAGGTGCTGGCGGCGAACTACAACTACAGCGGCAGCCAGACCGGCACCGAGATCCTGAACGCCATCCGCGACGTCACGGGCAGCAGCTCGGGCGCCTTCGGGTCCGGGTTCA
>CADCTC010000105.1:12011-59817 GCA_902805635.1 uncultured Chloroflexota bacterium | reverse complement strand
GTTGGTGAAGGGGACGCGCTGGCCGGCGTTGAGCACAGCTTCCAGCCGATCCACCAGATAGAGGATGTCCATGGTGGTCACCCCTTTCGTTCAGTCATCGTACGCGCTCGTCCTGCGCCACAAATCCGCCGAAGCGGTCCGCACTTCCCTCGGCGTCCAGCGCAAACGCCGCGGGTGAGGCTCCGGGCGCCGCGGGTTGGGCGTACTTTTCGCGCAGTCGCGCCGCCACAACGTCCGGCACCCAGCGCTGCACGTCGCCGCCAAGCTTTGCCACCTCGCGCACCAAGGTGGAGCTGAGGAAGCTGTACTGCGCGCTCGCCAGGATAGCAACTGTCTCGATCTCCGGCGCCAACTGCCCGTTCATGTGCGACATCTGGGCTTCATAGTCGAAATCTGAGACGTTCCGGATGCCCTTGACCAGCGCCAGCGCGCCTTCGTCGCGCGCCATGTCCACGGTGAGGCCGTCGTAGGGGCGCACGCGGACGTTGTGCAGGCCCGCCTCAGCGATTGCGGCGCGCATGAGAGCAAGCCGTTCCTGAGGATCAAAGAGCGTCTGCTTGTTGGGCGAGCGATAAACAGCAACCACAACCTGGTCGAACAGGCGCGACGCCCGCCCGATCATTTCCAGGTGCCCGTTGGTGGGTGGATCGAACGTCGCCGGCACCACGGCCACCCGCCTGCCGGCCGCGCCCACGTTATCGGAGTCATTCCCAGAGACCGGCACGACGGCCTAGTATAGCGGCCGCGACGACTCAGCCGATCGCAATCTCGGGTGAGAGGGGCATCAGACGGGTCGCACGGGGGGCACAGTCGTAGCGCTCCGTCGGGGCGAGACGGGCCGGCCAGAGCACGACACGCCGCGGCGATTCCGGTGCGATTAACGGGATGGGAGCCGGCGCAACAGCTCCGGCGCGCAACTCCAGGTGGTCTTGCAGCGCCCAGGCGCTAGCACGCACGATCGGCGTCACCAGCCGCGCGTGGCGACTTTCGCGGTCCGCGGCGGTGGCGGCGCGCTCGTCGTCCAGGTAGCACTCCAACACGGCGGTCGAAGCGCGCCGGCCGGCAATGGCGGGGAGCGACGTACTGGGTTGCACGGACGGAGCACGGCCCTGGACGCCAGGTGCCTTGGATTGGTGCGGGTCCTTATGCTCGTGATACACGGACAGTGCGATGACCGCCAGGATGCCGATCAGCGGCGCTCCAGCCAGTAACACCAGGATGATCCACGTCAGCACGGTTAACGTCATGCCCTCTTCGTCCTCCGCCAGGCAATCCGGCTCGCCTGGCTCGCGTCTCTGTGCCAGAACGAGCGAGGGGACGCCTCTGTTTCCGCCCGCGCCGCGGGCAACCCCGCAAGACGCGCTAACCATACGGGTGAAGAGGGCTTACGTCAACCTGTGGCCGGGCCGGCGTAGATCGTGAAGGCGCTATCGCCGTGGGCGCGGGTCTTCAACGCGCGCAGCCGACCGAGGACCGGCGGCAGCGCCCGCCGGCTGGCGTGCTCGACCAGCAGCGTGGTGGCTGCGCCGGCAAGGGGCGACACCGCCAGAGAGTGGAGGAGTGACTCCAGGTCGGGGATGGCATACGGTGGGTCGAGCAGAATGAGGTCGTACGGACCGGCCGGCTCGTCTGGTCGGACCGCCCCAATTGGGGCGATGAAACGCTGCGCGGTCTGACAGTGCACGGTTGCGCCGGAGGCGAGGCGCGTCTTCTCGAGGTTGGCGCGGATGGCCTTGCATGCCGTCGCTGCCGAGTCGACGAAGTCGCAGTAGTCGGCGCCGCGGCTGAGCGCTTCGATGCCCAGCGCTCCGGAGCCGGCGAAGAGATCGAGCACCCGGCCGGTGCAACCGGCGTCGCCGAGGGACGAGAAGATAGCCCCCTTGACCTTATCCGCAGTGGGGCGCGTCTCTCGTCCGGGTGGGGCCACCAGCGGCATGCCGCCGGCTTCACCCGCGATGACGCGCATCAGGCTGCTTCGGTCGCGGTCTGCCAGAACGCTTCTACTCGCGCGGCCAGGGCAGCGTGTTCAGGCGCTTCGAGCCTGGGATCGTCGTCGATCATTCCTCGCGCCTGGCGCCGGGCCGCTTCGAGCACCTCCACGTCTGACAGCTTCGCCACCTTCAAGTCGGGAAGGCCGCTCTGTCGCGTCCCGAAGAACTCGCCGGGGCCACGCAGCTTGAGGTCCTCTTCGGCCAGCACGAAGCCGTCGTTGGTTTCGACCACCACGCGCAGCCGCGGGTTGTTCTCGGCATCCGCACTGTCGGACAGCAGCAGGCAGTAGCTCTGGTGCTCGCCGCGTCCAACGCGGCCGCGGAACTGGTGCAGCTGAGAGAGGCCGAAGCGGTCGGCACCCTCGATCAGCATGATAGTGGCGTTGGGCACATCGATACCCACTTCCACCACGGCAGTGGACACCAGCACGTCGGAGTGCCCTTCACCGAAGGCGGACATGACGGCCTCCTTTTCTTTGGGGGGCATGCGGCCGTGCAGCAGCGCGAGGCGCAGGTCCGGGAACTGGCGCTGGAGGCGCTCGTACTCGGTCTTGGCGGAGCGCGCCTCGATCTTGTCTGAATCCTCCACGAGCGGGCAGATGATGTACGCCTGGCGCCCGCCACGCACCTGCTTGCGCACGAACTCATACGCCAGGTGCCGTTTCTGCGGGGCAACCCAGTACGTCTTGATCACCTGCCGTCCCGGCGGCAGCTCGTCGATTGCCGAGATATCCAGGTCGCCGTACACAGAGAGCGCTAGCGTGCGCGGGATCGGCGTGGCGGTCATCACCAGCACATCGGGGTTGTAGCCCTTGCGGCGCAGGGCGCCACGCTGACGCACGCCGAAGCGGTGCTGCTCGTCCACGATCGCCAGGCCGAGCTGCGCAAAATCGCCCTCCTCCTGGATGAGAGCGTGCGTGCCGAGCAGTACGTCCACCTCGCCGGCACGGCAGGCTGCCCACGCCTGTTCTTTTTCCTTCTTGCGCTGGCTGCCAGTCACCATCGCGACTCGCAGGCCGAACGGCGCCACCAGCTTGGTGACGGTGCGGAAGTGCTGCTGCGCCAGTACCTCGGTTGGGGCCATGAGGGCGGTCTGGTAGCCGTTGCGCGCCGCGATGACACAGCCGGCGGCGGCGACCACCGTCTTCCCGGAGCCAACCTCACCCTGGAGCAAGCGACTCATGGGCACGGGCCGGCTCATGTCCGCCGCGATCTCCTCAATGACGCGCCGCTGTGCGCCGGTGAGCTCGAACGGCAGCATGTCCGCGAACTCCTCCAGGAGCGCAGGCGTGACCTCCATCGCGATGCCGGGCTGCGACTGCTGCCACTCGAGGCGCCGGCGCATGACGCCCAGCTGGATCAGCAGGAACTCGTCAAACGCCAGCCGGCGAATTGCCTGGCGGTACTGAACGTCGTCGTCGGGAAAGTGGGCTTGCGCCAGCGCTTCCCGCAAGCTGAGCAAGCTCTCGGCCCGGCGCACGGTTGTCGGGAGCGAGTCATGAAGCTGGTCGCGAGTGGCATCAAGCGCCAAACGTACCCAGCCGCGCAGCTGCTTGTCCGAGATGCCTTCAGTCTTGGCGTAGTACGGCACGAGCCGGCCGGCGCTGAGAAGGTCTTCCGATTCGAACTCGAACTCCGGCGTGGCCAGCTGCGGCCCGCCGCCGGCTGCGAACTCCACTCGACCGCTAAATAAGATGCGACCGGCGCGAGAGAGCGTGCGCGAGAGGAACGGCTGGTTGAACCAGACCGCGTGACAGTAGCCGCTCTCGTCCTGCAGGATGGCGTCTGTGATCATGCGCCGCTGGACAGGGGACCGCTTGGTCTGGACTTGCCAGACGGTGGCCAGGATAGTGACCTCCTGACCGGGCCGCAGATCTGCGATGCGGCTGATACTACGGCGATCGAGATGCCGGCGAGGCAAGTGATACAGCAAGTCATTGAGGCAGTTGATGCCCAGTTTTGCCAGCGCGGTGACGCTCTTGGGGCCAACACCTGGAAGGTCACCCACGGGGGCGGAGGGAGGGAGAGAAGCAACCGTGTGCGCCTTACGAGCCCTGGATGGTGGAGGGTCAATGGTGCGCACCAAGGGAGCGCCGTCCAACCCTCCCAGGAGCTCACCCACGGCGGAGCGCCGCGCGTCAGGATCCATGTGCGCGTAACCGGTCAGGATTCGCAGTGCGGCACGTGTCCAGGCCAGATCGGCCGGGCGGAGGTCGCCGGTCGTGCCAGCGCTTTGCACAAAGCGCTCCAGGCCGCCGACGGCGGCGCGGTCGGCGCAGCCCATGCGCTGCTCGTGCAGCAGCACCTTGCGCATGCGCTCCGCAAAGCCCACACGCGGCGCGGCGGAAGCAGGCACGGGCCGAGCCACCGTACCGAACATCTTTTCCAGTATAAAGCGGCCGCGCTCGCCAGCGGAGGTGGCGGCGGGGCTTATTCGACTGAGATCAGATAGTCGTAGTGCGGCTGGCCTCCCGCGACCAGCTCGATGCTGGCTGCGGGGAATGCCTCGCGCAACGCGTCGGCCAGGACGTTCGCGTCTTCGACGCGAACGTCCTGGCCGCGATACAGCGTCACGATCTCGGCCGACGCGGCCCCGGCTTGCTCGAGCGCTGTGCGCGCCACGCCAAGCAGGTCACGGCCGGCGGCGACCAGCACGTCGTCCAGCAGCCCCAGGGTGTCCCCCTGCCTCACGGCGACACCGTCCAGCTCGACGGTACGGGTGGCCCGGGTCACCTCGACCGTGCGGACCGCCGCGGCCGCTTCGGCCATGGCGGCAAGGTTCGCTTCCGGCGATGCGTCACGGTTGAAAGCAAGTTGCGCTGCGATCCCCTGGGGTATGGTGCGGGTGGGCGCCACCAGAAGCCGCATCTCCGTGTCGCCGGCCTCTCCTACGCGCGCCGCCTGCTGGGCCGTCATGATGACGTTGGCGTTGTTGGGCAACACGACGACGGTGCGCGCGTGCGTGGTGCGCGCCGCGTGCAGGATGTCCTGCGCGCTGGGGTTCATGGTCTGACCGCCGGCCACGACGGCGGCGGAGCCGATGCTTTCGAACACGTGGCGCAAGCCGTCTCCGGGGGCTACTGCCACCGTGGCTAGATCCGCGACAGGGGCAGTGGCTTGAGCCTCGGCGTCAAGCGCCATCCCATCATCGAGCTCGATCTCGGCAGTAGAGACCTGGGAACGCAGCCACTCGTCGTGCTGCGCGTCCATGTCTTCAATGGAGATGCGCTGCAGCCGGCCGTAACGGACGGCATAGGAAAGCAGCCGGCCGGGATCTTCGGTGTGGCCGTGGACACGCACCACGTCCTGGTCGCCCACGACCAATGCGGACGCTGCCAGCTCCTGAAGCTCTTCGCGCATGCTGGCCAGGTCAAGCGCGTCGCCGCGGACGACAAACTGGGTGCAGTAACCCCACTCCTCTGATGCCACCGTGCCCCCATCGATTGCGCCGCGGCTGGAGAGGGGGGGCGTGGCCGTGACCGCGGCGGCGCCGGCAAGCGTCTCGCCGCGCAGCGTGCGCAGCATGCCTTCCAGGAGCAGCCGATAGCCCTCCCCTCCTGCGTCCACAACCCCCGCCTGGCGCAGGACGGGCAGCTGCTCCGGCGTGCGCTCCACCGCCTGCTGAGCCGCGACGTGCGCCGCCTCCACTACATCGAGTAGCGCTGGAGAGCGGTGGGAGTCAAGCACCTCCATCGCGCCAGCGCCGGCCGCACGCGCAACGGTCAGTATGGTGCCTTCTACGGGCTTGGTGACGGCGCGATACGCGTGAGCTGCCCCCTCCATCAGTGCACGGGCGAGCTGTGGGCCGTCTAGCGCAGTACTACCCTCGGCGCCACGTGCCAGGCCGGCAACGATCTGGGAGAGAATGACGCCGGAGTTGCCGCGGGCGCCCATAACAGCGCCCTGCGCGGCTGCGCGCAACACTGCACCGGCCTCAGACGAAGCCGCCCCGGCTGCGCCCTCCAGCGCCGCACGCATGGTGAGCAGCATGTTCGTCCCGGTGTCGCCGTCCGGCACCGGGAAGACGTTGAGGGCATTGACAGCTTCAGTGCTGCGTTCGAGCCAGACGGTGGCGCCGCTGATCAGGCGTAGGATGGACGCGCCGTCGAGCGCGCGGGCATCGATCGCAGCCGGCGCCTGCGATTCAGGACCCGCCCCTTCGGAGTGCTCTTCGACGGCATTCCGCGATCGCATGGTAAACTAGGCGTTCCGGGGCCGGCGCACTCAGCATAGCACAGGGTCCCATTTTCTCTGGAAGTACCCCCGTCGAGGTGAGATAGTGGCGACTCGTTGTGATGTCTGCGGCAAAGGGACCGTCATTGGACGGCACATCCGCAGTAATGTATCCGCTCTGTGGAAGCTGCGCGCACCTAAGAAGAGCCGCACGTTTAAGGCCAACGTGCGACCGGCCACCATCATGGTGGGTGGCCAGGCGACGCGCGTAGATGTCTGCACGCGCTGCCTGCGGACCATGGCCAAGACCGCGGCATAGATCCACCCGGTCGGACCTCACCCTGCGCTTTGCGCTGTCCCTCTCCGTGCCGGAGTTGGACTCGTGTGTCCTCGGGACACCGTCATGGTGGAGCTAACCGATAGCTGCGCGGAGGGCCGCGATGCCTTCCGCTACGGAACGGCGGCTCGAATAGACCGACGAGCCGGCGACGAGGTAGCGGGCGCCGGCGCTGACGCAGCCACTGAGGGTGTGCTCGTCAATCCCGCCATCCACCGCGATCAGCACTTCACCTGCGGTCGCGCGGCGGCCAAGCTGTTGCCTGATCCGCTCGATCTTGGCCAGCTGGTCCCGCATAAACGTCTGGCCGGAGTAGCCGGGCTCAACGGTCATCACTAGGACGAGGTCGAGCACGTCCCACACTCGGTCCAGCACGTCCGGCTGAGTGGCCGGCTTCAGCGCCACCCCGGCTCGCGCGCCTGAGCGGTTGACAGCCTCTACGGTTAAGCGGAGCTCCTCCACTGAGCCCGCAGCCTCAGCATGCACCGTCACCCACTGAGCGCCCGCGCTCGCAAATGCCTCGACGTGTTGCCTGGGGTTGGCCACCATGAGATGCACGTCGAGCGGCAGGCGCGTAGCGTTGCGTAGCGCCTCGACCCAGCGGCGGCCAAACGCGATCTCCGGGACGAACTGGCCATCCATAACATCGACGTGAATCGCGTCAGCGCCGGCGTCCTCGGCAGCACGAACGGCGGCGCTGAGCGCGCCGGGGTCAGCGGCGAGGATGGAGGGGGCGATCAGGACAGGAGCCGGGTCAGGTGCCACGCTCCCATTCTGGCATGTTGACGAAGGGCGTGACGAGGGATCGGGGTGATCCACAGGGAACCGTTGAATTAGTGCGGCTCGGGTCCCGCGCCCGTCCGCGCCGCCCCCTGACGCCCTGCGCGCTTGCTGCGCAAGTGCTCGGTTGTCTGCTCGGGATGACGATGTAGCTACTCGGCGAAAACCGAAGGCCTACGCGCTCTTGCGCTCCCGCTTTTGGAGCTCAGACCGGAGCTGGCCACAGGCGGCTTTGATGTCGCGGCCCATCTCCCGACGCACGGTGCAAATCACGCCCGCGTCACGCAGGATGCGGTGGAACTCATCTACCACCGGCCAAGGCGACGGCTGGAAGGGCAGGTCGCTTACCGGGTTCATGGGGATGAGGTTGACGTGCGAGTCCAGTCCCTTCAGGAGGGACACCAGCTCGCGCGCCAAGGCCGGGGAGTCGTTCACTCCGTCGAGCAAGGTGTACTCGAACGTGACGCGCCTCCCAGTAGCGCGCTGGTACCGGTGCAGCGTCTCCATCAGCTGCGGGATGGGAAAGCGGCGGTTGAGCGGGACCAAGCTGGTGCGCAGCTCGTCGTTAGGCGCATGAAGCGAGACGGCCAGACGCACCGCCAGGGAGTCCTCGATCAGGCGCTCGATGCCCGGGAGCCAGCCCGAAGTGGAGACGGTCATGCGGTGCACACCCATGCCGGCGCAGCGAGTATCCACCAGGCGATCCACGGCAGACATAGTCGCGTCGTAATTGAGCAGCGGCTCTCCCATGCCCATGAAGACGACGTTGCGCACGATGGGCGGGTGCTCGCGAGTCCAACGCAGGAAGTACAGCGCCTGGTCCAGGATCTCTCCCGCACTCAGGTTGCGGCTGAAGCCCATGAGGCCAGTGGCGCAGAAGGCGCACTTGACAGGACAGCCCACCTGAGTGCTGACGCACACAGTGGCGCGCTCGGAACCGGTACCGTCGGGGCGCTGCGGATAGCGCATCAGCACGCTCTCGATCAGCTCGCCGTCGGGCAGTGAAAGGACTAGCTTGCGGGTCTCCGCGTCGGTCGACAGCAGTGCGGCGCGCTCCTCCAGGGCGTGGTAGCGGAAGCGCTCGGCCAGCGCCTCACGCAACGCCTTGGGGATGTTCGACATCTCCGCGAACGACGTGACGGTAGAACGGTAGACCCATCCGGCAACCTGCTCGGCGCGGTACTCCGCCTGGCCGAGATCGCGCATGACAGCACGCAGCTCGTCCAGCGACAAGTCGGTGATCGGCCGCAGTGGCTCGCCCACCTGGGCTGGAGCCGCTGCGGCCGGGGCTTCAAGGAAAGTAGTCACGCTCGAAGACCAGTGACTAATCGTCGCTGCGTCGCATGCCGGAGAGCAGCATGCCGTAATAGAGCACCTGTGAGAGCGCCTGGGCCAGACCGGCTACGTACGTTAGGGCAGCGGCATTGAGCACCCGCTTAGCCATGCCGTAATCCTCCTGGTTCACCAGGCCATGGTCAGAGAGCAGGGTCATGGCGCGGCTGGACGCGTTGAACTCCACCGGCAGCGTCACCGCGGCGAAGAGTGCCGCGGCACTGAAGAGGATCAGACCGACGGTGGCCAACTGCCACATGGAGATGAAGAAGCCAATGATGAACAGAACGTAGCCAAGGGTGCTGCCGATGCCGGCAACCGGCACCAGGGCGGTGCGCAGGCGCATCGCGCCATACGCGGTGGCGTGCTGAATGGCGTGACCCACCTCGTGGGCGGTGACGCCGAGCGCCGCGACCGAGTAGCTAGCGTAGTTCGAATCGGACAGCCGCACCACGCGTGCGCCCGGATCGTAGTGATCCGTCAGGTCACCCGGCACACGCTCGATCTGCACGTCGTACAGCCCGGCCGCGTCAAGCAGCCGGCGGGCGACGTCGGCGCCGGTCAGCTGGTGCGCATTGGCAATCTTGGAGTATTTCGAATACGTACTGCGTACTCGCCACTGTGCGTAGAGCGCAAGCGCCAGCGCGGGCAGCGTAAAAACGAAGTACATTGGGTCGAAAAACATGCCTCACATCCTCCCTTATTCTTATACCACCGTGCGCCCCCAGGTGGATACACCTCCCGGTGACGTGCGTCTGACCGCTGCCTGACACGACAAAGCCCCCGCCGTGGCGGGGGCTTCGCAATCACGTACTCGTATAGCGCGAGCGTACGTTGACGGCTAACTGCACTTCTGAGCGGTCTCGGCGTTGGCGCCCGTATCAAAGCTCTGGCCGCAGGCGCAGCTCTTCTTGGCGTTAGGGTTCTGCACGGTGAAACCGGCGCCCATCAGTCCTTTGACGAAGTCGATCTGCGCGCCGCGCACGTAGTTGGCGGTGAACTCGTCTACGAAGACGTTCAGGCCCTCCTGGACGACCTGGAAGTCTCCGTCGTCGGCCTTTTCCTCCAGAGACATGCCATACGAGAGGCCGGAGCATCCGCCGGGGCTGACGAAGACACGCAGCCCGATGTCATCTCGACCCTCTTCGGCGATGATCTTGCGCAATTCGCCGACCGCGCCTTCGGTCAGCTGGACCAGCGGCATCTGTGTAGCGACCATGATGAATCCTTCGTTCTCTCCAATCAATCCTATCAGAGCAGACCAGCAAACTTGCCTTCCGAGTGCGCGGCCACCCTGCACGCTATGCGCTTCGCTGAGCCGTGCTAGACTACCGCTTCGGAGGGGCCCGGACGTTGAATCGGCGCGCGATTGGACCGCTGGTACTGGCGCTGGTGGGCAGCGCCACTGGGGCATGCGCGCCCGGTGAGACGGCTGCGCCGGTACAGCCGACCGAGCCGCCAGCGCAGCCAACGCAGGCCCCGGCGTTCGCGGCGCAGGTCCAGGTGGTGCCGCAGGAGCCACGCCTGGGCACCGACGAAAACGTGGTGCTGCGGATCAACTTCCGCTCGCGCGAGGGGCGGCCGGTGTCTGGGGCACAGCCGCAGGCGGTGGTCAACTATCCCGGTGGCCCGGTGACAATCACCGGCGAGCAGACGACCTTTCAAGATGGCCGCGTGGACCTGGCAGTGCCGGTGCAACCACAGGGACGCCAAGTGCCGCGCGGAGCACAGGTGCGGGTGGAGCTGGTGATGAAATACCAGGGGCAGGACTACCGCGCGAACACCGGGTTCACGGTACGCTAGCCCGCACCAGGTGCGCCGGACTTGCGCTGCCGGCGGCAGAATCTCCGTTATGCCATCCCCATTAGCCGCCATCCTGCGGGATGAGCTCGCGGCGCAGCGCACCTTCCTATCGACCGACGAGGAGCGCGCGCTGGAGCGGCCGGCGACCTACGAGAACGAGGATGACCTGGCGTGGGAGCGGCTGCGTGGGCGGCGCAGTTGGCTGTTCCCGCCCCTGCGCGACCGGTTCATTCGGGATAAGCGGCCGATGGCGCAGTGGCAGGCGATGATCGCCGCCGAAGAAGCGGCAGCGGGCGGACCAACTTTCATCTCACAGATGGCGGAGCAGGTGCTGGAGTGGGCAGTCTGCACCAGCGACCGAGGAGCGATGATGGCCGGGTTCGCGGCGCGCGCGCTACGTTGGCTGGGCATCATCCTTATTGCCCTCGGCGCGTATAGCTGGTCGACCGGATCACCGACGCCTGGGGCGATAGCGGCCGGTATCGGCGCAGCGTTCGTGCTGGCAGGCCGCGCAGCGGGGCGGTTTGGGAAGCGGCTGGCGGCGCAGCTGATGGCGCGGGTACGCGGCGCAGCCGCCTAGTTGGCGTGGCTCGAGTCGAGCTGAGGCAGGAACTTGAGCCAGGCGCGGCTGGCGCTGCCGCTGATGCGCTGCATCCAAAGGAAGTATTGCGTGGGCTGGGGCCGGCGCGGCGGGCGCATAAGGCGCATGCGAGCCTCGTCCACGGTCTTGCCGCCCTTACGATGGTTGCAGGGGCGACAGGCACTCACCAGGTTGTCCCAGGAATGGCCGCCGCCGCGGTGCTTGGGGACGACGTGGTCCAGCGTCAGCTCGCGCGTGCGGCTGCCGCAGTACTGGCACATGTAGTCGTCGCGCATGAAGATCTCGCGACGTGAGAGACGGACCTGCGGGCGCGGCCGCTTGACCATGTAGCTCAGCTTGATCACGCTGGGCCGTGGCACGACGCGGCTGGCGGTGCGGATGCCCAGGTCACCGTGCTCCAGCACTTCTGCCTTGCCACGATCCACCAGGATGAAGGCGCGCCGCAAGTTGCAGATGTTCAGCGGTTCGTAGTTCTGGTTGAGAACAAGAACGGTGTCCACCGGGCGCGCTCTTTCCACCAGACGTGGCGCGGCTCAGCCCGTGGTCCGGGCCTTCCACGCGCGATCACGACGCCGCGGGAAGAGCCGGCGCAGGCTAAGCCACTCGTTTTCGCTTACTGCGTACGGTCTTAACGACTCGTCGTGTGAATCGACTCACGACACGGCGATTCTAGCAGGGATGTACCATCCCAAGAGGGTGCTTCAAGCGTGCTGACATGCTGACGGCGCGGTCTGTCGAAAAGATCACGGTGGTGGTGGTGGTGGTCATCCTCGGCGCCGCACTGGCTGTGATGGTGCGCAGCGCGCCGGTTGCGCTGCTACTCGCCGCGCTGGTGGTGACGGTGTCGGCGGGCATGGACCTGGTGCTGCGAGGGGAAGCACGTTATCACCCGACGCCCGACCTGTTTATCCTGCCGTCCGCAGTGGTGGTCGGCGGCGTGCTGTTCATCTCACTGCTGGCCAGCGGTGTGTCGATCGTCCTGGGGCTAGCGGCGCTCGCCGCGCTGCTCTTCGCCATCTTCTGGGCAGAACTGGCGCGCATTGCGGCGGGGTCTTCCGGCACGTCTAGGCAGGCGGCGGAGACGGCGCTGGCGGTGACGGGGTACGTGGCGGCGTTCATGCTCTACGCGGCGGTGTACCAGGCAAGGACGCGGAGCTTGCTGTCGGCGCCGGCGATTATCGCCATCACATTCGCACTGGCTGCGCGACAGCTGCGGCTGGCGCACGCGCCTCCAACGGGGGACGAGGAGCCGGTAGTGCCGGGCTGGCCGCGCACGCTGATGTACTCGGCGGCGGTAGCGCTGGCGGCGGGAGAGATCACCTGGGCACTCAATTACTGGCCGCTGCACGGTCTGCTGGGCGGGGCGTTCCTGCTGGCAGCGTTTTACTTCCTGATCGGGGTGTTCTCGCAACACCTGATGCAGCGGCTGAGCGGAAGGCTGGTGGCAGAGTACGGCGCGGTGGCAGCGGCCGGCGCGCTGCTGGTTACCGCTGCGGGATTGCTGCGACGGGGAGGGTAACCGCGGCGGTACGCATGGGACGGAGAGATGTGAGGGCAAAGAGCGCGACCACGGCGGCGAGCGAGAGGAGCATGGGGATGATGCCCACATTGTCCGCCAGCACGCCGACGATGACGGTGGGGACGGCGGACACGGCGCCAGTAAGCATGAACAACAGCGCGAAGACGCGGCCGCGCACATGCTCCTCGGTCGCTTCGGCGACGACCGCCTGCGCGGGGATGCTGACGAGGCTGAACTCCACGCCCAGCGAGACCGCGATGACGGCCACAACCCCGAGGTAGGCAAGGGTCTCGCCGGGCGCCGGAGCCCCGATGCCCGTCGCGCCGGCGTCTCCCAGCAGTCGCTCGAAGACCGGGCGCACCAGGGCCAGCGCCGCAAGCGACAGCGCCATGGCGAGCAGACCGCCGCCGGCCAAGCGACGGCGGTCGGCGTTCACCGCAAACTGCCCTAGCAGGACGGTAGCGCCGAGCATGCCTAACCCGGCGGGGGCCAGGACGTACCCCACGTCCTCCGGGCCAAGGCCGAGCACGCGTGCGACGAAGCCGGGGCCAAGCGTCGCGAGGGTCATCAGCAAGCCCGTGGCGAGGGTCAGGTGGCCTATGGCGAGGCTCAAGCCGGGGGCGGCGCCCAAGAAGCGGCCGGCTTCGAGCATGTCGCGCCAGACGTCAGGCAGGTTGACCGCGCGCCGGATGGCCTGAGACAGCGGCGTGTCTTCGCGCTCACGTCTAGGCAGAACGGCGACGCAGAAGGCGGCCAGGACGTACATGACGACCACGGCGACGAACAACGACTGCGCGCCGAAGAGCTTGTAGAGCGTGGGGCCGAGCACGACGAAGCCGGCGATCTGCGACGCCGTGAACGTGAGGTTGAAGAGTGACGTGGCGGTGAGGATCTCCGCGCGCCGCACGATCAGCGGGATGAGGGCGCCCTCCGCAGGCAAGAAGAACTGGCTGATGGCGGAGGCGGCAAAGGTGACGGCATAGATCAGCTCAAGCGATTGAGCCGAGAGCACGAAGACGAGCATCAGCACGGCGCGCAAGATGTTGGTCCACAAGAGCACGGCGCGCTTGCTCGCGCGGTCGACGAAGACCCCCGCGGAGGGCCCGAGCAGCAGCGCGGGCAGGCTGAAGCTGACGATGACCCAGCTGACGTTGGTGCTGGAGTGGGTCAGGCGCTCGACTTCTACGACGAGCGCGAAGTTGACGACGTTCTGGGCGGTCTGGGACAGGACCTGGGCCGCCCACATGAGCAGGAACAGGCGGTTGCGGAGGACAGCCCCGTAGCCAACGCTCACACTTGCGGCCCGCGCTCGAGGAAGAACCGGATGCGGCGCTCGAGCGTGCTGCGCGGGATGAGCACGCGATGGTCGCAGCCGAGGCAGCGCAGGCCGATGTCTGCGCCGAGCCTGTAAATGCGCCAGTCGTAGCTGCCGCAGGGGTGCGGCTTACGCAGCCGAACCACGTCGTCTACGCGCAGCTCCATCACCTGCCCCGGCGTGTATCGCGGAGCGGGGATAGGCGGAGTGGACGGAGCGGCGCCGCCGGAGCCTACGCCCCCCTGGCCCGGTTGATCCGCCCCCGCAGCTCCAGCGCGGCCTGCCGGGCTGCCATCGGGAAGTCGTCGCCGCTTGATGCGTACAGTACCTGGCGTGCGGCGTTCACCACCAGGCCCCCGCCCTGCCGGTCGATCCCCGCCTGCACCGACTCTTCGAGCAGTCCCTGCTGTGCGCCGACGCCGGGCAGGAGGATGGGCAGCTCCGGTGCCACCTGGCGCACCCGCGCCAGCTCCTGAGGGTAGGTGGCGCCCACGACGAGCGCCGCGTTGTGATTGCTGTTCCATGCTTGCACTCGCTCGGCAATGACCAGATAGAGGGGACGGCCGCCCACGTCCAGGTCGGCGATCTCGCCGCTGCCGGGATTGGAGGTGCGGCACAGCAAGTAGACACCACGCTCAGTCCGCGACAGGAACGGCGCGATGGCGTCCTGCCCTAAGTATGGGCTGGCTGTCACCGCGTCGAAGTCGTACACGTCGAACAGCGCCTGCGCGTACTTGCGCATAGTGTTGTCGATGTCGCCGCGCTTGGCGTCGCCGATCACCGGAATGTGGGCCGGAATGAGCGCGCGAGTGCGACGCAGCGCCTCCAGCCCCTGGGGACCGAGCGCCTCATAGAACGCTAGGTTCGGCTTGTAGCACGCAACCAGATCGGCGGTGGCTTCGACGATCCGCCGATTGAATTCGACGATGGCATCGCTTAGCGGCAGGTCGCGCAAGGGCGCCGGCAGGCGGTCAGGTTCTACGTCCAGGCCGACGCAGAGCAGCGACTGGTTCTGCCGCGCAGCGCGGTCCAAACGCGCGAAGTACGGCTCGCGCGGTTCAGCACTGGCGTCGGGGGCGGCCGGCGAACTAGGCGCTGCGGTCGCGGTGTCAAGTGCCATGGCCGGAGTGCTCCTCTGGTGTGTTGTGCGGCGGAGTCGTGGACAGCGTGAGCGGCCGGGCCAGGAGTGCCTCGACCGCGGCGAAGGCGGGCTCCAGGCTGATCGATGTGTCAATGACCGTCGCGGGCTCTGAGACGGCTTCGAAGCTGCCCGCCAGCTTCTCATGTACCGCCCAGTCGGCGTCTGAAGAATACGCAATCGACTCGCCCGCGCCCCGGCGGCGCAGGCGCTCGGCCACTACGTCGGGTGGTGATGTGGTGACGAGGACCAGGAACGGCGCGCCGGCATGCTCGGCAATCTTTAGCACACGCTTGCGGCCGCGCTTGAGGAGATTCGTGGCGTCGAACACGACCGCGTACCCGTCGGCTAGCAGCGCCTCCAGTAGGGCGTAGCAGGAGAGGTACACAACGCCGTTCTCCTGACCCGTGTAGCGAGGCTGAGGGAAGAGCGCCTTGCGCACCTCGTCTGATCTGAGCACGGTCACTGGAAACCGTTCCGCCAGCGCTGCTGCCAGGTGAGACTTGCCGGTGCCCGGCAAGCCGGACAGCACCACTACGGCGGCTCTTGAAGAGGAGGGAGCTGTCCAGCCGAACCGGGCCCGCAGCGATGCCACCCGCCGCTGGCGGGCTGTCAGCCGGTCGGCCATCACAAAGGCGTTAGCGAGCGTTCAGATTGAGCCCGTCGCACCGGCCGTGCCGACAGCCGGCGCACCGGGGGCGGTGTGCTCGCGGGCGACGCGGCGCAGGAACCACAGCGCCCGAGCAACATGGTCGGCGCATCCGGCAGTGCGCTCGTAGGCGTGCGCCAGCTGGTCGTCGTCGCCCGAATCGAGGGCGGAGATGGCCTCTTCGAGCAACTGGCGTGTGTGCTCGATGGCGCGGACGCTTTCTTCCAGGGGCACCGCGGGCGGCGCGATACCTTCGGTCGTCTGCGGCGCGGCCGGCAGTGGCGTGCTCGTCATGGCGGCGTCGAGTGTAGCGCACTTAGCGGGGAGGATCGGGTAGCCTGGGGCGCTATCATCGGTGGAGAGTGACACCGCAGACTACCGGGCCAGCCCGCTACGTCATCATCGGCAATGGCGTGGCCGGAACGACCGCGGCCGACACGCTGCGCAAGGGTGACCCGCAGTGCCGCATCGACATCGTGGGGGACGAGCCGTATCCGCTCTACAACCGGGTGGCACTGCCCAATGTCCTGAAGGGCAAGACCGCGCCCGAACGCACCATTATTCGGCAAATCGCATGGCACGCGCAGAACCGGGTTGAGCTGCACCTAGAAACTACCGTGACGCGCGTGGACACTGAGCGCAAGGTAGTGACCACGTCGGATGGCAGGGACTTCGTCTACGACAAGCTGCTCATCGCCACGGGGGGCAGGCCCAACCCGCTGCGCGCGGAGGGCGTGGATGGCGTAAAGGGCATCTACAACTTCCAGACGCTTGACGACACCAAGGCGATCGTGGCGCGGACCGAAGCGGCGCGCGCAGCGGTCACGGTGGGTGGCAGCTTCATCGCCTACGAGCTGACCGAGGGATTCCGGCACCGCAACATTCCGACGCACTGGCTGGTGCGTGGACCTCGGTTCCTTCATCGAATCGTTGACGAGGACGGCGGCGCGCTGGTGGACCAGCTGGCGCGCGAGGTGGGGGTGGAGACGCACTATGGCGAAAGCGTGGTTTCGGTGGAGAAGACCGGAGGCGAGGTAAGCGCGGTCATGACGACCTCCGGCAAACGACTGGAATGCAACCTGGTCGGGGTGGGGGTGGGGCTGACGCTGCGGACTGAGTTCCTGCGCAGCACGCCGGTGAAGGTGAACGTGGGGGTGGTGACGAACGAGTACCTGGAAACCAGCGTCCCCGACGTCTACGCCGCAGGGGACGTCGCCGAGTTCTTCGATCCGTACGTAGGCACCCACAACCAGATGGGGACGTGGAACAGCGCGTCGGCGCACGGGCGGACGTCAGCGCAGAACATGCTCGGCGCTCGACAGGCGTTCGACGAAGTGCCGTACTACACGAGCACGATGTTCGAGAGCCAGATGGCGGCGATCGGCTCCACGCCCGACGTGCGGCCGGACATGGAGGCGATCAGCCGAGTGGACATGAACGCGCGGGTGTACCGGCGCCTGTTCTTCTATGAAGGCCGGCTGGCGGGGGCGGTGCTGGTGGGGGACATCCGGGTGCGCCGGCAGCTGATGGACGTGATCCGCGGCCGCCAGGTGGTGCCGCCGGAAGAGCGCGCGCAGCTGGCGGCGGTGTAGAACGGCCCTCCATGACTGAGCCGCTTCTGGTCGGGTTGGACATCGGAACGACAGGGCTGAAGGCGGGGCTGGTAGATGCGCGGGGCGGCCTGGTGGCGATGACCACTGCTCCGTGTGAGGTGCAGCGGCCGGCGCCGGGGCAAGCGGAGCAGGATCCGGAGGACTACTGGCGCGCGGCCGCTGCGTGCATCCGGGAGCTGTTGGCGGTGTCGCGGGTGGAGCCGGGGCGGATCGTCGCGCTGTCGTCGTGCGGGCACGCGCCCACGATGGTGCTGCTGGATGGTGACGACCGCCCGGTGCGTCCCGCGATTCTGTGGCAGGACACCCGCGCGGTGACGGAAGCGGAGGAGCTGGCGCGCGACCCCGGCCCTGACGCGCTGGCGGAGGCGCTGGGGGTACGCTGGCCGATCGACGCATCGATGCCGATGGCGCGCTTCCGCTGGCTAGGGCGGCACGAGCCTGACGTGCTTCGGCGGGTGCGCCACGCACTGCTGCCTAAGGATTACGTCCATCTGCGACTGACCGGCGAGGCCACAACCGACCCGTGGTCGGCGAAGGGGCTGGTACACCAGAGCACGCTGATGCCGATTGAGGCGCTGCGTGACCTCGCCGGAGTTGACCCGGCAGTGGCACCGCGGGCAGTGGCATCGTCAGATGTGGTGGGATACGTAAGTACAGCGGCCGCGCAGGAGACGGGGCTGCCGGCGGGGCTGCCGGTGGTAGCGGGCTGGACCGACGCCATGGCGGCTATGCTGGGGACGGGCGCTCTGGGGAGAAAGGGGCTGGCGTGTGACGTTTCCGGCACGTCGGAGGTGATCGGGCTGACCTTCGGGTACCGGCCGGAGCACACGGGCCCGCTGATGTGCGCGGACGTGAGCGGCGGGCGCTGGATGGTCTACGGCCCCACACAGGCGAGCGGCGCATCGCTTGGCTGGGCACTTCGCGCGTTCGGCGTTGAGAGCACTGCCGCTGCCTTGGCGGAAGCCGCGGACGCGCCACCGGGCGCCGATGGGCTGCTGTTTCTGCCGTATCTACAAGGGGAGCGTGCGCCGTTGTGGGACCCGCGGGCACGGGGCGTCTTCGCCGGATTGACGACCGGACACGAGCGGGCACACCTGCTGCGCGCGGTGCTGGAAGGGGTAGGGTGCTCGGTGCGGCACGTACTGGGGGCAGCGGAGTCCGTGGGAGGCGTACCCGCGGAAGAGGTCCGCGTGGCCGGTGGCGGCGCGCGGCTGGAGCTGTGGAATCACATCAAGGCGGATCTGACCGGCCGGCAGCTGCGGCCGTGCGCCACGTCCGAGAACGGCGTGCTTGGGACGGCGATGCTGGCGGCTCTGGGCGCCGGGATCTATCCAGATGTGCCCGCGGCGGGTGAGGCAATGGTGCAGCTGCTGGAGCCGGTGCTGCCGGACGACAGCTGCCGGCCGCTCTACGACGCACTGTTCGAGCGGTACGTCGCGTTTTATCCGCGGGTGCGCGACTTGATGGGCTGAAGCGACTGGTCCGCCGGTGACTAAAGCCGGCGCAACAGGTTCGTAACTGAGTCTTAGGCGCGTTGGGAACTTTTCATCGCGCGGACGGCATGATCCCTGATATGCATAGTCCAGTGGGGCGCCCGGCACAGCGGCAACGCGAATGCCGCGGTCAGGCGCACAAGAGACTATGGCAAGAAAAACAACGCCCACTACCGCACAGTACGGCCCTCCGGGGCTAGACGAGCTGATTGAGCACGCGCGCCCGACCGGGACGGTGACGCTTGACGAAGTGGAGGAGCTGTTCGAGGACACGGACGATCCGCCCTCGCCTGAACTGCTGGAGGCGGTACGTCAGCTCCTGGCCGCGAATGGCGTGGAGGTAGTGGAGGTTGACGATGACGATGAGACCGAGGAGGTCCTGGAGTCGCTGCCGCGCGTGTCGAATGCGCCAATGCAGGCAGACGCGGTGTGGCAGTACCTGCAAGACATCCACGACCTGCCGCTCTTGAGCGGGAAGCAGGAAGTAGAGCTGGCGCAGCGCATCGAGCAGGGTGATCCCGAGGCGCTGCAGCAGTTCACTCTCTCCAATCTACGCCTGGTGGTGAGCATCGCCAAGCGCTACACAGGGCGCGGGCTCTCGCTGATCGACCTGATCCAGGAGGGCAACATCGGGTTGATGCGGGGCGTGAAGAAGTTTGACTGGCGACTGGGCTACAAGTTCAGCACCTACGCGACCTGGTGGATTCGCCAGTCGATCCGGCGGGCAATTGCCGACAAGGGACGCACGATCCGGCTGCCGGTGCACATCAGCGAGCAGATTTCTAAGTTAAACGCGGCCCAGCAGCACCTCACGCAATCGCTGGGGCGGGAGCCGACCGACGCCGAGCTAGCGAAGGAGCTAGACATCGAGCCAGAGCGGGTCCGCGAGATCAGGCAGGCGTCGCGCACACCATCGTCCATAGATCAGCCACTCGGCGAGGACGACGAAGCCAGCGTCGGCGACTTCGTGATGGACGAGAGTGACGACGGGCCGGAGATGCTGGCGCACAACCGCATGCTGAGCCAGGCGGCCGAACGCGCCATGCTCGACGCGCTGAACGCGCGTGAGCGTCTGGTGCTGCAGATGCGGTATGGCCTGGGCGGCGGGCACATCTATTCGCTAGAAGCCATCGCAAGCCGGCTGGGACTCACGCGCGAACGCGTGCGCCAGATTGAGGCAAAGGCGCTCTCCAAACTGCGTCAGCCGGCGTCAAGCGAGCAGCTGCGGCACTTCCATACAGCCTAACTGCAACAAGATTTCCGCCTGTCGTCCCGAGCGGGGCTAGGGACCCGAGCCGCGCGGCCGGCGGGCGGCGATCGGCCTCCTGGTGCGCCTCGGACCCCTCGCCCCACTGCTCCGCGCCTTGACGCCCTGTGCACTTGCGCAGCAAGCGCTCGGTTGTCTGCTCTGAATCCCGGAGGGCTCGTTATCGAGCTACGCGGGCAGCGCCGTCGCCAGTCTCAAGCTTTGGGCGACGATGCCGCGGCGGAGCAGGCGGTCGCCGACTTCGAGCTTGGCGGCGAGGGCGCGGGCGTTGAGGTCACTGGGGGCGCCGCTGCGGAGCGCCTCGCGGACCTGCGTGGCCAGGTCGAGCGTCTTGTTGAGTGTGAGCAGGAGGTCGCCTTCGCTGAGGGGGATCTTGTCCAGGAGCTCGGCGAAGGTAGCGCCGCGGCACCAGGCGAGGACTGGCCCAAAGAATCCCGCGTTAGGACCGGGCGTAATAGTGAGATCGGCCTCGGCCTCGGCAAGCTGGACGCGCTCGGTGGCTTCTCCTACTTGTGGTCGCAGCTCCCAGAGGCGCGGTGTGATTTGGTGGCGATTCCAACGCGGCGCGTCGCGGTCGTAGCAGAACCAGGAGAGCAGCTCCATCATCTCCGCAGGCGTGAGCCGGTCGAAAGCACGGTCCCAGGCGAGGTTGGCAAGGACAAGGCCGTTCCCGTCGTAAATGCGTGAAAGAACGGCGGACTTGTCGGTAGGCTGAAGGATTGGCGCTTCACCCTCCGACCTCTCGCCTCCGTTAGCCATGGCGTCGTCGGAAGGATATGTGGGCTTTCGGGGAGGAAGAGAGCCTTCTTTGAGGTATCCGAAGCGGTGGAGAGTGCTGGTGAGAGCGTCGAGGGTGCGCTGAGCCTGCGAGGCAGCGGCCTGTTCAAGTTCGGCGGCGTGGCTCTCAGCTTCCGCGAGTGCGGAAAGCGCGCGGTGCTCCGCCTTGAGCGCACGCTCATGGTCGGAGCGCACGGGGCAGGCGTGGCAGGGATGCGCCTCGGCAGTTGCGTCAAGGTCGGCGACATCGCCGTCGATGCGCGCGTGGCGCTCGCCGGTGGCGGAGACCTGGCGTGCGAGCTGCTGCTTCGCGGCGGCGAGGCGGCGGGCCTCCAGACCGGGGAGGTCGGGGAGCTCCAACCGTCGCAACGACGCCTGGAGCGTGCGCCAGGTACGCGGGCCGACGAGTGCGCGCGCGTCTTCCACTGGCCCCTCCACGTCGCGCAGCACGTCGGGAAGGTCGACGGCGGGCTTGCCCTCCGGCAGGCGAGTGATGTCGGCCCACTGGCGGACACGTTCCACCCTGCTGCCGACCAGCACCAGGCCCGGACCGCCGCCGGACCGCCGCACGAAGATGCCCCAGCCGCCCGGCTCCATTGACTCCAGTTCCGGCTCGTCGACCTGATCGCCGTCCTCAGCGATGGTCCCGCGAGTGCCGGAGACGTAGATGACCTCACCGCCGGAGAACCGCTGCATCTCGCGCCGCACCTGGTCTGTGGGAGGGACGGGCCAAGGAGGGCGCATTAGCTGGCGGCGCTGCGCGGCAGCGTCGCCAGCGGCACGCTGGCCGCGCTTGCGCGCGTCGGTCAGCTGCCGGCGCAGGCCCATGTACTCGACTATCGCATCGTCGGGCACGCCCTCGTAGGGGCACTCGAAATGGGCGTGTGCCGCACGCTCGCGCAGCGTCTCTACGTCGGAGGCGGCTTCTTTCAGCGCGTCGTTCATCTGGAACTGGCGTAAGCTGGAGGCAAACAGGCGCACCAAGCGATCGCGCGCGGTGGCGGTGCCGTCCCAGAGGGTGGCGATCGTGTTGTACCGGGGGGTGAAAGCGCTGCGGATGGGGAGCAGCGCACCGGTCATCAGGTCCAGCACCTCGGCACAGGACAACCAGGGCGAGTACAGCGAGACGGCATAACCCTTGGGGTCCAGGCCGCGCCGGCCGGCGCGGCCGACGAGCTGGGAGTATTCATTCGGCAGCAGCGGGCGGCGGGATTGGCCATCGAACTTGGTGGCTTCGGCGATGACGACGCTGCGGGCGGGCATGTTGATACCGAGCGCAAGCGTCTCGGTAGCGAAGACGGCACCGATAAGGCCGGCGCTGAAGAGCTCCTCTACCAGGCTCTTGAGCATCGGCAGAAGCCCGGCGTGGTGAAAGGCAATGCCTCGGTGGAGCAGGCGGGCGAGCAACTGGACCTGCTCCAGCTGGCGGTCCTCTGGCTCGAGCAGGTCCATATAGGCGTCGATGCGCTCGCGGCGCGCACGGCGTGAGGCGCGGTCGGCGAGAAGGTCCAGACCGATGCAGTCCTGGGCGGCGACTTCGCAGGCGCGGCGGCCAAAGATGAAGTAGATGGCGGGGAGCATGCCCTCGTCGGACAGCAGCTGGACGACTTCACGTGGGCGGGGGACGTCTTTGGGGCGGCCGCGGCCGCTCCCATTGGCGCGGACGGCACGTGCCTCACCACCAACTTTCAGCGGAGAGTGGACGTTGCCGCGCTCGTCGACGAGGGTAAAGAGCTGATTGTCATACAGATAAATGTGATCCAGCGGGACGGCACGATGCCCGTGGACTACCAGGGCGGTATCGCGATGCACCAGCGAGATCCAGGAGGCGATCTCGTGCGCGTTGGGGACGGTGGCGGAGAGGCAGACGAGCTGGATGTGGCGCGGGCAATAGAGGATGGCCTCTTCCCAGGTGGTGCCACGCTCGGGATCGGCGAGGAAGTGCACCTCGTCGAATATGACGCAGCCCACGTCGTCCAGGGCGTGGGGAGTCTGCAGCAGCATGTTGCGCAGCACCTCGGTGGTCATCACCATGATGCTGCCCCCGGCGTTCTCGGTCACGTCGCCGGTAAGGAGCCCCACATCTTCGCCGTACGCGGCGCGCCAGTCACGGAACTTCTGGTTGGAGAGCGCCTTGATGGGGGCGGTGTAGATCGCGCGCAGTCCCTGCTCCCTAGCGAAGAAGATGCCTGCCTCGGCCAGCACCGTCTTGCCGGAGCCGGTGGGGGCGGCGACGAGCACCGAGCGGTGCGACTCCAGGGCGCGGATCGCTTCCACCTGGAAGGGATCGAGTGGAAACCCGTAGTTGGCAGCGAAGCGGTCCAACAGCGTGGACGCCCGCCGAGGAGCGCGCGCAACACGCGCAACACGCGCCACACGCGCCACGCGGGGCCGACCGCCGCGACGGACGCGCGGCTGGGCTTGGGTCTCTCTTGCCTCTTCGTCGCTCGAGGGAGCTGCAGGTTCGACGGCCATCATGACTTGGTTTACGTTTCCGTGCTGTAGCAGTGTAGGCGTCCACAATGGTGGTGCGGCCGCGAGACTGCAAGACCAGCACCACCAGAGAAGAGAAGACGGTCGACGAATGTCGTCGATTGCCTGCTGTCGCCAAAGACACCAGCCGAGTCACAGGAGGCTGATGGGCCGCATCGCTACGCAATGCCCGAGGGTTAGCCTCTGCGGCGGAGCTGAGTGATGAAAATACGCGCGGTGACGGTGGGCGCGCCGGTAAGTGCGCCACTCGATGTGAGGCTGATCGGACGGGCAGCCGGGATCGCAACGTCTGTGGCGGAGGCGCTGGCCGGGGCGGGGTACGAGGTGCAGACGGTGCGGCTAGCGACACCGCCGCTGGAGAGAGTGCTAGGCGAAGGGGACGCCGCCAAGAGGTGTGTCCAGGTCGCGGTGGAGCTGGACTCGCTGTCACAGGAGGCAGGGTTCGGCTACGTGACGTTGGGAGCGCTCGACACCTTTGCCAACGACAGTAAGATGCTGCTGGAAGCGGTGCCAGAGGTCATCGCATCAACGCAGACAGTGTTCTGCGCGGCAAGCGTTGGATCGCGACGGCAGGGGATCAACCTGGGTGGGGCGCGGGCGTGCGGGGAGCTGGTGGCGCGCGTGGGGGCGCAGACCGAGGACGGCTTTGGCAACCTACGCTTTGCCGCGCTGGCGAATTGTTCGCCGCACATCCCCTTCTTCCCGGCGGCGTACCACGATGGCGGCGACCGCCTGACGGTGGGGATCGCGCTGGAAGCGGCGGACGTGGCGGTGGAGGCGTTCGAGGGCGCGGGGACTCTCCAGGAGGCGCAGGAGCGGCTCTGTAGGCGCCTGGCTGGGGCGACGGCTGAGGTGGAGCTGAGGGTGCGGCAGGCGATTGGCGTGCGGAGAGACGTTGAAGTGACGGGTGTGGACCTATCGCTGGCGCCCTTCCCGGCGGATGACCGGAGCATCGCCCACGCGTTCGAGCGGCTGGGGCTGCCGGCGTTTGGGGCGCACGGGACCTTGTTTACCGCGTCGTTCCTGACAGGATGCTTGCAGCAAGTCTGGGAGAGCACCTCGGGACAGGCACGGGGTGAGAAGCGATTCGGGTTTTCCGGGCTGATGCTTCCGGTCCTAGAGGACTCGGTGCTGGCGGCACGGGCGGCTGAGGGGAGGTTTGGCGTGGACAGCTTGCTGCTGTATTCCGCAGTATGTGGATTGGGGCTGGACACGGTGCCGCTGCCGGGTGACACGTCGCCGGAAGAGCTTGGCGCGATCATCCTGGATATGGCTGCACTGGCGGTGCGGCTCGACAAGCCGCTGACGGCGCGGCTGTTCCCGGTGCCGGGGAAGCGCGCCGGCGATCCGGTCTCGTGGGACTTTGCGTTCTTTGCGCCGAGCCGTGTGCTGCCGGTGCGGGGGATGGGGCTGGGCGGAGTTCTAGCAGCCACGGCGGCGTACAATCCGGCGCTATGACCACACCCGACGCATTCGACTTGCACGGCATTGTGCCGCCGATTCTGACTCCGATGACGCCGGACGGGCGGGTGGACCTGGGGTCATTAGCGCGGTTGGCGCGGTGGCTGATGGGGCAGGGCGTGCACGGCATCTGGGCGTGCGGTACGACGGGAGAGTTCGCGGGGCTGGACGCGGACGAGCGGGAGGACGTGATTGGGACGTGTGTGGAGGCACTGGCGGAGCGGCTGCCGGTGGTGGCAAACATCTCCGACTGCAGCACGCGACTGACGGTGGCGCACGGGCAGCGCGCGCTGAAGGCGGGCGCCGACGCGGTGGCGGTGACGCCGCCGTATTACTACCTGAACACACAGGATGAGCTGCTGGCGCACTACCGGGCAGTGCGAGAGGCGATCGACGCGCCGCTGTTCGTCTACAACATCCCACAGACCGTGAAGACGCGGGTGGAGGCGGAGACGGTGCTGACGCTGGCGCAGGAGCGGACCGTGGTGGGGATCAAGGACAGCCAGAACGACCTGGACTACGACCGGACGCTGGTGACGCAGGCGACGAAACGGGGCATCTCACTACGGGTGCTGACGGGGACTAGGGCGCTGATCGACGCGTCGGTAGCGATCGGGGCGCATGGGTCTATTCCGGGTGTGGCGAACGTGGCGCCTAAGGCGTGCGCGCAGGCGTACGAGGCAGCCACCAGGGGTGAGTGGGCCGAAGCGGCGGCAGCACAGCAGCAGGTGATGGCGGCGAGCGCGCTGACGGGGGGCGTGAAGAGTGCTGGGACAGCGGCGAGCTTGGGCGCGATGAAGGCGGCGCTGAAAGCGCTGGGGGTCATCGCGCACTCGACGCTGTCGGCACCGCTGCGGTCGCCCACGCCGGAAGACGAGGCACGGGTGGCAGGGCTGGTGGAGGAGCTGGCGCTGCGGCCGGTGCGGACGACGGCGAACGGACGAGCGCGCGGATAGCGTCCGGGCTCGGTTACCCACGCTTCCGTGAGCTGTCATCCCGAGCGCAGCGAGGGATCAAGTCCGCCGTCAGATGACTATGGCCAACAGCACAGGCACGCGGCTCTGATCCCTCGTCGCTCCGCTCATCGGGATGACAGTCGAATCTACGTCGCCTGACGTTGGAACTCTAGCGCCTTGGCGTACAGGTCCAGGTACTTCTGAGCGCTGCGACTCCACGAGAAATCTGAGGCCATGCCACGCAGCTGGAGGGTGCGCCAGTAGTCGGGGTGCTTGAAAGTTTCCTCAGCGCGGACGACGGCGGCGAAGAGGTCCAGGTGGTCGTACGGACCGAAGGTGAAGCCGTTGCCCCGGCCCGCGCGGGGATCGCAGTCTTGGACGGTGTCGGCGAGGCCGCCGGTGGTGCGGACGACGGGCACGTTGCCGTAGCGCATGGCGATCAGCTGGCCAAGGCCGCATGGCTCGTAGCGGCTGGGCATGAGGAAGATATCTGACCCGCCGTAGATGCGCTGGGCGAGGGGAGTATCGAAGGTGAGGAAGACGGCGGCGCTGTGGGGGTGGCGCTCCTGGGCCTGGCGCAGGTGATAGTGGTAGTGTTCGTCGCCGGTGCCGAGCAGCACGAGCTGGAGCGGCCTGCGGAGGAGGGCGTCAAGCACCGGTAGGAGGATGTCAAGCCCCTTCTGGCCCGAGAGGCGGCCGATCATGCCGATGACGGGGATTCCTGGCGATTCCGGGAGCCCTGCCTCACGCTGGAGCGCCAGCTTATTCTGGAGGCGCGTCTCCAGCGTGGCAGCGTCGAATCGCGTGGGGAGATGTGGATCGGCAGCGGGATCGAGCTCCTCGTCGTCGATGCCGTTGAGAATGCCGAACAGGCGGTCCCTCCGGTCGCGCAGTAGTGGGTCGAGGCGCTCGCCATATTCGGGCGTCAGGATCTCCTCGGCGTAACGCTCGCTGACCGTGTTGACGGCGTCGGCATACAGGATGCCACGACCCATGAGATCGACGGTATGGGCGAGCTCGGGGATCTGGGGGTAGGGAAAACCGTCTTGCTGAAGGCCGGCGAGCTCCAGAAAGTGGTAGTCGAACAGGCCCTGGTACGCGAGGTTGTGGATGGTGTAGACCGAGGCAGTGCCGGCGAAGAACGGATCGTCGCGGTAGATGGTCTTAAGCCAGTTGGGGACGATACCGGTGTGCCAATCGTTGCAATGGACCACGTCCGGCGCCCAGTCGAGGGACCGGCAGAGCTCTAGGGCGGCGCGGCCGTAGACGAGGAAGCGCTCGCCGTCGTCGTGGTGGCCGTAGATGGAATCGCGGTCGAAATAGTGTGGGGCATCGACGAAGTAGATGGGCACCGACGAGGGCTCCGAGTTGTTCGTCGGGTGCGATGTTGGTGCTGCGCCGGGCGGCCGGCTCTCATGCTCATGAAGGCCGTAGCTGAGGTGGCCCTGGTAGGCGGCGGCCGCGACGGACCCAGCGCCAAGCGGGACCTCGAACTTTGGGACTACTGGGTCCGAGGAGACGTGCTGACGAGCGACGCTCCGGTAGAGCGGCATGCAGACCCGGACATCCACGCCGAGCTGGTGCAGCGCCTTGGGCAGGGCCCCGGCGACATCGCCCAGGCCGCCGGTCTTGGCGAAGGGAGCGACTTCGACGCTGAGGAAGAGGACACGGAGAGGGCGATTCATCTAGTGCCTGAAATGGCGGATGTTGGTGACGACCATGGCGACACCGTGGGCGTCAGCGGCGGCAGCGGCCTCCGCATCATTCTTGCCGCCGCCGGGGTGGGCGATGGCGGTGGCGCCGGCGGCGACGGCTTCCTCGACTGCATCGGGGAACGCGAAGAAACCGTCGGTGGCCATCACGCCACCTTCTGCGGGGCGCTCCGGACTGACGCCTTCGCGCCGGGCATCGGCTGCCGAGCGGGCGGCGACGCGGCGGGCGGCGGCGACGGCGTCGACGCGCGGCTGCTGGCCGGCGCCGACGCCGACGACGGCGCCGTCGCGCACGAACACGGCGGCGTTGGAGCGGATGTGCTTGACGACGCGCCAGGCGAAGCGGAGGTCCGCCAGCTCGGCGTCGCTCGGTGGCCGCTTGCTGACCACCTGGAAGATGATGTCATGCGCGGGAACGGCATCGGGCGTCTGCGCAAGGAAGGCGCCGAGCACAGGCCGGAAGTGCAGTTGGAAGCCGAGAAGCCCACCCTGGACCGCGCTGGGGACCGGCAGGGCGAAGAGACGCGTCTGACGGCGGGCGAAGACCTTGCGGGCGTTCTCAGTGATCTCCGGCGCGACGACGACCCAGTACAGCGTGCCGCCCATCGCGTCGGCCATGGGGCCGCCGATGGGACGGTTGGCGGCGACGACGCCACCGTGGGCGGAGAGGGGATCCCCGCTGAACGCCTTCTTGTATGCCTCGGTGATCGATGCGCCGGTGCCGACGCCGCACGGGGAGTTGTGCTTGACGATGGCGACGGCGGGCTCGTCGAACTCGGCGACGATGGCGTAGGCGCTGTCTAGGTCGAGCAGGTTGTTGTACGAGACGGCGTCGCCCTGGAGCTGGTGCAGGTCGGCCAGGCTGGGTCCTGCCAGACGCGGGTCGGCCAGGCGGTAGAGCGCGCCGTCCTGATGCGGGTTCTCGCCGTAGGAGAATGACATGGTGCGGGTGAGCGGCAGCGAGATGGACTGGCTGAATCGCTCGCCGTTGACGGCGGCAAAGTACTGCGAGACGAATGCGTCGTAGCGGGCGGTGTGCTCGAACGCCTTCTGGGCCAGCCGGGCGCGCGCGTGCAGTGGCACCACCCCGGCGCGGAGCGCGTCGAGGATGGAAGGGTAATCGGCCGGATCGGTGACGATCAGGACGTGCTCGAAGTTCTTGGCGGCTGCGCGCACCATAGTGGGGCCGCCTATGTCGATCTGTTCTGCGGCCGCCTGGATAGCAGGATTGAGGACTGAGTGCTGAGGACTGGGTGACTGATCGGCGAGTGCCCCGAATGGAACCGCGGAAGCGGCGATAGTTTCGACGAAGGGGTAGAGGTTGGAGACGACGAGGTCAATGGGTCCGATGTCGTGGTGGTCGAGCTCGGCGTTGTGGGCGGGAAGATCGCGGCGGGCGAGGATGCCGCCATGAACGCGCGGGTGCAGGGTCTTGACGCGGCCGTCGAGGATCTCGGGGAAGCCGGTGAGGTCGGCGACGCTGGTGGGGGAGACGCCGGCTTCGCGGAGGGTGCGGAGGGTGTTGCCGGTGGAGAAGAGCTCCCAGCCCAGCTCCTGGAGGCCGAGGGCGAGCTCGGGCAGACCGGTCTTGTCCCATACGCTAAGGATGGCGCGCTTACGGCGCACGGTCTGGTCGAAGGTTGCTGACGCACCCGCCTGGGCGGGTGACGATGAGACACTCGGCACGCTTGAGACTCCTAGTTGGCAGTGGGCACTGAACGGGACACGCCGGCCGAGGCGCGGGTCGGGCGGATGCCGTGAGCCACAGAGGATAGCTGCCATGATTGGCCGGTTTTTGTAGCTATTTGTAGCCCTTTGTAGTCCCGGCAACACGTTAACGATGATCTGTGGCGCCACGACGGTCGGCGGACCTGCCAAATGCAAGCAGTGGCACTGCCGGCGATATTTGTTGTCATTTGTTGCCCATTGTTGTCTCTGCTACACGGTAATGGAACTGCGTCGGTGCACAGCGCATGACGCCACAGAATCCGGTCGCGAGCGCGAAGAGTAGCCCCCTACTATAAAGACGAATCTGGCGCGAAAAGCGGCAGGCTGCATGGAGCCTGCGGGCGAGAAATCGCACAAGGTGTGCGAACGACGTTTGAGACGGGGCGCGGCGGCAGGGTCCCATTCTGGTAGAATTACGGTCTCTACGGGCACATAGCTCAGCTGGTTAGAGCGTTCGGTTCACATCCGAGAGGTCCGGGGTTCGAGTCCCTGTGTGCCCACCAGATAGAAAGCCCCCTCTCCGGAGGGGGCTTTTTCGTGCCTACTGGGACAGTTCCTGGCACAGGGTTAATGATTTCCAGGCGCTGCGCGCGGGTGAGCGGCCGGTAGTAGCTGTCCCACCACTCGTGGATGGCGGGGTCGTCCACGTCCTTGAGCACGCCCTCAGAGAAGGCGGGGTCGGCCAGCACGAGCGGCACCTGCAGCACGGTCAGCTGCCGGTCCCGGCCGCCGGCGGGGTCGCGGCGGCACAGGTCCTCGTTGGCCGCCCACAGCGTCTTGAGCGCCCAGCGGAAGGCGTCCTCCATGCGCGGACCCCAGTTGCGGCCGAACTCGCGCTTGAAGATGAGCAGCGCGTTGGCCACCGCCTTGTCGCCGCTCCAGCCGAGCCCCACGTCGAGCAGGTTCAGGCCGAAGGAGTGGTCGCCCGCCGCCGCGGCCCCCACGTCGAGGTAGACGATGTCGTCGTGGCGCCCGGCGGGGACGAGGCCCAGCAGCGCCCGCGCCAGGTCGCGGTGCGGATCGACCAGCAGCAGCCCGCGCGGCGGCACGCCGCTGCCCATGGCGCGAGGGTCCAATGGTTCGCTGCCGCCGCGATCCGGGTCCACGATGTGGTGGGCGAAGGCGCGCAGCAGCGACGACTTGCCGCGCTGGGTCTTGGCCACCAGCAGGGAATGCCGGGACGTGAGCAGCTCGTCGGGAACGCTGACCGCCACGCGGCGCCCCTGGTGCTCGGACACACCAACGCGGCAGCCGCGCGACACGTCGGCCGGCAGCGGCTGCCACTGCCGGGCGGCCGTGCGCTCCAGCAGCGGCACCTCGGTCTGCCCCTGCACCAGGTGCCACAGCCCCGCGAGCTCGCGCACGTTGAGCACCGGCGCCAGTCGACTCACCCCAACGCGACCGGGCAGCGGGAGCCAGCCGGACGGGCGGGCCGGCAGGACTTCCGGCCGGCACAGGGCGTCGGAGTCGTGGCGCATGTCGAGGCGCAGCGCAACCGGCTCGAAGCCGTTGCCGTTGGGCCGGCTGAACTGCCGGTAGGCGGCGGCGAGCTGCCGCACGCGGGCCTCCACCGCCGCGCCCGGCACGCCGGCGGGTGCGAACACCGCCAGGCGCACCTGCGCCACGAACGCCACGCGGCTGATCTTCTCCTCCACCAGCTTCGGGTCGTACACCGGCCGGTCCGCCGTGCGCAGGCGCAGCCACAGCCACACCGCGGCCGTGACCACCGCGGCGATGCCAAGGACCAGCTTCGCGAGCGCCGGCCAGTCCGCGTCGGCGTAGCGGTCGTAGGCGTACGAGCCGGTGGCGAGCGCCAGCATGCCGGCCACCAGCACGACCATCTGCTGCTGGGTGCCGCCGTCCGTGCGCGCCGCCGCCTGCGCCATGGCGCGCTGTCGCTCGACGTCCAGCGGGCTCTCCAGCGCCATGCGCGCGTAGCCCGCGGCCCAGCGCTCGGGCGCGGGGCGCAGCACCACCTGCGCGAGGGCTCGCCACCCGTCGGGCACGCCGCCCATCGCGCTGAGCACGCCGGCGAGCGGGTCGTTCTGCGCCGCGTGCGGCGCTCTGTCGGCCGCCACGTCGGCGTCGCCGAAGGTGCGCAGCGGCAGGTACGCTGGCGCCCGCAGCGCCAGCGCGCAGGCGGCGACCTGCTCCCCGTCCCGGCAGCGGGCGGGATCGAACCCAGGCACCGCGTCCGCATCCAGCGGGCGCAGGTCCGCCTGGGGATAGACCGCCGCGAGGGTGTCGTGCAGGTGGCGCTCCATCGCGGCGCTGCCGGCCCGCACGAGGAACCAGCGCTGGCGGCGGTCGGCGCCGGTCTCCAGCGAGAAGGGCTCGGGCAGCGAGACCGCCGCCAGCATGTTCTCCGCGGCGCTCACCGTCGCGGCGTTGGTGCGTGGCGTCACCACCTCGGTCAGCGAGTACGCCGGCCGTGGGACCGCGGTGCGTGCGGCCGGGCGGGCGGTGGCGGCGCGCTCGATCGTGAGTCGCATGGCCGCCTCCTCACGCGGCCCGCCGGCCGGCGGGACCGCTATGCTGGGCGCTGCTGCCGGTGTAGTGACGGGACGGCACAGCGCGAGTGGGTGCCGGGTAGGACGTGCCGGCGCCGAGCACCTCGGCCCTGGTGCGCTCGATCGCCGCCGCGGCGAGCGCCTCGAGGCCGTGGCAGGGGAACAGCATGCGCCGGCCCATGCGCACCACCGGCAGCAGCCCCGCGGCGGCCAGCTCGTAGACGCGCGACTTGCGGATGCCGAGCTGCAGGCCGACCTCCCGCGCCGACAGGAACACGCGCGCGGGCGGCGGTTGCTCAGCCGCCGGAAGCGGCAGCTGCGGGTGCGGCTCGGCGCCGCCGGGTGAGCCGACGGGTGGCGCCGGCCGTCCGGGAGTGGCGTCCGCGAGCTCTGGGCCGGCCGGACCGCCGCTGATCGCGGCAGCTGCCGGGAACGGGGAAACGGGAGAGACGGGGGAGACGGGCGCAGTGGGCGAAGCGGCGGGAATAGGGGGAGTGGGTGGTTCCATGGTCTTGCTCCTTGGGGGCACAGCGCGCGTGGCACTGCGGTCAGACGGTCAGGCGGCGCTCCGGCCGCCGAGATAGGCATCGCGGTAGAGGACGCCGCTGCGGTCGCCGGCCAGCGTCAGCCAGTCGTGCGCGGCGAAGCGCTCGGGGGTCAGCACGCCGAACGTGGCGAACGCGTAGTCGGGCCAGCGCTCCCGCGCCACGGCGCCGCGCGCGGTGCGCCACAGGTTGTCGAGCCGCCGGTCGCTCGTAGTGAGGACCAGCACCTCGAACGTGGTGGCGTCCCAGGCGCGGCGGAAGTGCCCCTGCGCGAGGAACAGCTCGAACGCGCGCAGCTTGCGGGACGCGGCGTCGAGGTCGTGCGTGCCGTTGTCGATCTCCACCAGCAGCACCTGCCGCTGCCCGTCGGGATAGGTCAGCTCCGCGAGGCCGTCCGGCAGGAAGGCGACCGGCCGGTGGGTGCGCGGGTCCTCCGCCCGCAGCCCGAGCGCCCGCAGCTCGCGCTCCGCCGTCCAGCGCCAGCCGCGGACGCGCGTGCGGCGCAGGTGGGCGGTGAGGGTGGCCCACAGGTCCGTCGCGCGCAGGTCGTGGTCGATGAACGCGTCGCTGAGTCGGTCCAGCCGGCGGCGCCGCACGGCGGCCTCGCTCCCGCCCAACCGCGCCGCGACGACCGGGACGCCGCGAGGCCCCAGCGCGTGCAGCAAGGGGCGGCTCCCGCCGATCACCGGCGACACCGGCCGCTGGACGCGGTCGAGGTACCGGCCCGCCCACAGCTCGCGCAGGCGCAGGTAGCCTGCGGAGCTGTGCGCCGCGCGCCGCCCCGACGGAGGAGGAAAGAAGGCCAGCGTGACGTGCTGGGCGGTGAGGAAGTCGTGCCGGTGCACCTCGGTCAGCAGCGCGCAATCGCGTTCCGTCAAGACGATGCGGCGGCAGGCCTCTCGGTCGCCGGCAGCCGGCAGCAGCCGGACGGTGTGGTTGCGCAGCTCCTGGTACCGCGCTGCTCCCTTCTGATCTCGGTTCGGTCTTCTCGACCGGGGTGGGTGTTCTGTGGTGTCCACTGTCTGTGCTCCTTGGTAGTCGACTCCTTGGCTCGTGACGCACTGCTGCCATCTGCCCGTTCTGGCTGCTTTGCCTGCCATCCAGCCTGGGGCGGAGGCGTGACGCCGCCGTGACGTGGGCGTGACGCCGGCGTGACGGGAGCAGCCGCACGCGCATTCCGGCGGCAAATCGGTAAGGCGCTGGGCTGGCCGGACTGGGCGCAGCCATGGCGGGTGTGACGCCGGACCGTCAGCGCTGCGCTGGCTTCCAGCCGGGCCGTGAGTGCTGTGTGTGCTGTGTGTGCTGGGGTGGGGAGTAGTGGGGCCAGCCACCGCGCAATAGGCAGGCGTCCGCACCCCGCGCGGCCGGTCGGTCCCTGCCTCTGGTGCCGCGCCGACGGCGCGCACCGCGTGTGCGTGCCAGTTGGGGGCGGAATCCATCGCTCCGTCCCACATTCCGCTCCGGTACGGCGGGCGGGCTGACCCACCGCACTCCAGCCGGGCGCCACGTGGAGTGGCACGATCCGCTGCGCCACGACGACCGGGCCGCTTCAGCGCGGCCGTGCAGCTGCGGTCGGTGGTGCGCTCGCCGTTGTTTGTGTCCTGCATCTCTCACTCCTGTCTGTTCTCGGCTCCATCGGCTCCACCGGGTCCACCGGTCTGATTCCCACGCTACTCCTGGTTCCCTACCGCAGCCCTACTTCAGCCCTACCGGCGGCCTACTTTTCGTCTCCCACCAAAACAGGATGGGATTCGTCACTCACAAGCGGCTAACACGCGGCTGACAAGCGGCTCACACGGCGTCATGCGACCACTCTGACCGGCGCCGGCTACCCGGGAGCTACCTGAGCGCTACTCGGCGGCTTGCCTGGACTTCTCCTGGACTCTCGCCATGCGCTCCATCCTGACGCCGGCCGCTTAAATTCCGATTACCTGCTGGAATCGGAGTCCAGGGGTCGCTTGAGTAAGAGCTGCCGGGCAATACTTATTGGCCGTACCTGGGTGCGCATGGAGCCGGGATGTAGCTGAGCCTCATCCGGGTAAGGGATGCCGAGCAATGCTTACGGCCGCTCGCGGGTCCCGCTGCGCGCAAAGCGGTGCCCGTGGCCGGTCACGGAGGGGGGAAGGTGGCCCGTGCTGCCCCGTGTAGCTCTGGCGCCGGGGGATAACCCATGCCGCACAACACTTAAAGCGGCTACCATGGCGGCATGTCGCGCGGTCTCGGGGCGCTCCAGCGGCGGGTGCTGGACTTCCTGCGCGAGCACGACGGGCGCGCCGCGCTGTCGGAGCTGGCGGCGGCGGTGCTCGACGCGCCCGTGGAGCGGTCGCGGCTCGTATCGCTGCGCCGCGCCGTCCGCTCGCTCGAGGCGCACGGGCGGGTGCGGGTGTCGTACGTCCGGACCGGCGGCGAGACGGGCGCTGCGCGCGGCGTGGGCCTGCACGTTGCGCTGGAGCGCTCCCTGCGCCGCAGCTTGGTCTCCCAGCCAGTCACCGGAGCGACGCGTGCCCCCGCGCGCTGGGCGCACAAGGCGCCACTGGCGCTGGCCGCGCTGGCCCGGATCGAGCAGCAGGACGTGGCGCTCTGGCTCGCCCGCGCCCGCACCGCAAAGGGCTACGGGCCGCGCCGCGACCGCGTGTGGGACCTCCCACCCGCGGAGCCGCCGTGGATCCCGTACCAGCTCGCCGCGCGCACGATGGCGGCTGCCGTGGGCGCGGCGCGGCGCGGGGCACCGCTCCCGCCGAACGTCTCCCGGTCGGTCCGGCGGATCGTGGAGCGCGCCGCTCGTGACGGTGTTCTCGAGGTGCGTGAAGAACGCCTCTCGCTCTCCCGGAAGTATTCGGCGCTGCGGGTCGCGAACAGGGCCGGCAGCTCTTGGCGGGAATCGGATGGCAATTCCGGGCGGTAGGCGGTTCATCCCACACAACGGAGGACCGGCCTTTCCCGCCGTGTCACTCTTGTCCGGAAGCTCGGGCGGACCAGCGTCTTGCCACGGGATCCCAGCGCAGAGGCATGCCTTCGGCTGCTAGAAGCGGATCCCAAAACCGCGCCGCGAGGATGAAGCCATCGTCGAGTTCGGTCGTGGGCGCTTGCCCCACCTGCGCCATGAGTGCCCGAAACGGCTGCGCCCATTGCGGGTCGGGAGCCGGCAGTGCTTGGGGAACGGGGTGGGTGCCACGCACCCCAAACGTCGCAGCCACGCTGGCCACGAGAGCGTCGCCGTCGATCGGCTCGACCATCGGTATGACGACGAGGTCGACCAGGTCCTTGGTGCGCGTGTTCGGCCCCACCCGCGGCAGCGTGTAGGCGTGGAGCTTCTCGGCCAGCTGCTGCGGCACCGAATAGCCGGGAAAGCGGAGCTGCGGGATACCGGCGAAGTCGAGCAGGTCGGACCCCTCCAGCGTGTCAGCGAGACCCACCACCGCATCGCCGCTGGAGAGGTCGACGTGGAAGCGGGCCAGCTCGACGCCGGCGAGCCTGGCGACCACGGGCACGCGCAGCGAGCCACCCGGCGCGCCCTGCATCTCGGGTCCGGGCTCGCCAAGCTCAAATGAGAAGTGGTCGGCCGCCAGGGCTGCCTGGCCGTCCGCGACCTCGGTCCGCAGGCGCGCAAGCGCGCTGCCCAGGGTCGAGCTGGCGCGAAGATCGATGTCCCTCGTGGGCCGGTGCCGCCAGCCGTACCGGAGCTCGAGCGCGAACCCGCCCTTCAACAGCCACTGGCTCGCGTTGCCGGCGCTTCCACCCCCACCGCTGGCGACCAGCCTGGCCAGGAGCCGCTCGAATGCGACGCGGCGCTGCAGGCGGTCGGCCGCGACGTTTTCTGCGCTCGCGCGGTCGCGCAACCGGCGGAGCACCTGCTCCCGGTACCCCGCCGGCGTGCTCCCGCGCGGCGGCCGGCGGGAACGGTCACCCGGTGGCATGGCTGAGCGCCTCCGCGGCGCCTCTGATTGCGCTGTCGATCAACGGTTGCACGGTACGCCGGTGGCGGTAGGCGGGGCGGGCGGCAGCGGCGCGTAGGCGATCGGGCGTCGTCAGCGCGCGGCGCAGTGCGTCGCGCACGGCGCGCTCAATCTGGTCGGGTGCGGTTCCCGCCGCAGCCGAGTCGACGATGCTTCGCGTCGCGGTGGTGACCAGCAAGCCGTCGTGCGTCGTGACGTCTTTTGGCTCGAGCGCGGAGCGGTGGAGCACGAAAGGCGCGCCGGGCGGGATGCCGCGGCCGAAGTCGGGGGGAACGGTGAGGTGCACCTTGCCCGGCATGACGTCGCTCAGGTCGTACAGCGCCAGTGCGCTCTCGTGGGAGACCGCGCCCCGGTAGTTGGACCAGATCCAGGCGCGCAGGAGGTCGTCGTGGGGAGCGATCGGGGCGGTACTCAACCGGTAGACGCCCGGGAACACCCGCTCGAACCGGCCCGTCTGCGCGCGATAGTGGAGCGCCTGATCGTCGAGCCCGTGGGCGTGCGCGTCGCCGCGGTCGAAGTAGCCCCCCTGCGTGAGGGCATGCGTCTCCAGGGCCGACAGCTCGGTACGCCCCGACATCGATATCAGTATAGATCAGCAAATTTCTAAGCTATAGCAATGTCGAATGGAGTGGCCGAGCCCGCGATAGGAACCCCTGCCGAGATGGGGCCGTGGCGCCGCTCTGGCCGAGCGCGTCCATTGCCCCAGGCACTTCGCGAGGACGCGCAGGCAGAGAATCGGCCGGCGCTACCGCAGCGCGCTTCGTGACGTAGGGTGTGTGCGAGTGGCCGTCGCCCTTGACGTGCAGGCGGTACCCCTCCGGCTGCTGCTCCACCGCCTTGTCGGCACGCCGGCCAGCGCATCAATTTCCAACGACACCACGCAGTAGGCGTTCTGGTCGTTCCGCAGCGCGCGGCGGTAGAGTTCAGCAGTGGTGAGCAGCGCCTCCTCGAGCTGGAGTAGCTGCTGGGCTTCCGCATCCACCGCACGTTATCCGCGATCCACCCGAGGGGCAGTTCTCCCTCCAGGCGCATCTCGGCCGGCGGGTGGCTTTTCTGCATCTGTGCGACAGTTCGCCACCGGAGGGGGTTCCAGGCGATGAACTACATTCGCGTTTCGTTCCGAGGCCGGCTCCCGGTCGAGCTGGCCATGGACCGCTTCACTGGCGTGCTGGCAGACGCGCTGAAGCGCGAGTTTCCGGGCGCAGACACAGAGATCACCTGGGGCTCGGACCCCGGCCAGTGGGAAACGCCGCCCGAACGTCTCGCATATCGCGTCTCCACTGCTCCCAGTGATGCCGAGGCAGACCATCAGCGCGTGTGGGCAGTCATCGACGGGACGTGGGACGACTTCCGCGCCAGCGGCTACATCGCCTGATCACGCGGGAACCGGCAGCGCCTTTGCCGGTCCGGGCGTGACCATGCTGATCGTCGCCTGAAGCTCGTCGGCGGCGGCGCGCCGGAGCCGCCCGCCTGCAGGCAAGCGGTTCGGCGCCGGGAGGGTGGCGGTGCGCGCCACATCTATGCGTGGCAAGTATGCTTTGCTGCATGAGGACGACCGTTGACTTGGACGACCGGGTGCTGGCGGAGGCGAAGCTGCTCGCCCGGCAGACGGGCACCACGCTGACCGCCGTCATCGAGGATGCCCTGCGTGAGCGCCTGGCGCGGCGCCAGGCGCTCACGCAGGGCGGGACTGCGTTTCGCCTGCACACGTTCACTGGCCACGGGCTCCAGGCTGGCGTGGACCTGGACGATTCGGCCGCGCTGCGGGAGCTGATGGACGGGCGGGATGGGCGGGAGGGGCGATGATCCTGCCGGACGTCAACGTGCTGGTCTACGCGCACCGCGGCGACGCGCCGGACCACGCCCGCTACGCCGCCTGGCTGGAGGAAGTGGCGGGAGGTGACGCGGCGTTCGGCCTTGCCGACCTGGTGCTGAGCGGCTTCCTCCGTGTGGTCACCCACCCGCGCGTCTTCACGCCGCCCACGCCGCTCGACGACGCGCTGGGCTTCGTCGAGGGACTGCGCGCACGACCCAACTACGTGCCGGTGGCACCCGGGCCGCGGCACTGGGAACTGTTCACCGGCCTGTGCCGCCGGGCAGGCGCCAGGGGCAACCTCATCCCGGACGCCTACCTCGCCGCGCTGGCAATTGAGTCCGGAAGCGAGTGGATCACCAGCGACCGCGGATTCGCGCGGTTTTCGGGGCTGCGCTGGCGACACCCGCTGGACGGGGCGTGAGCGAATCGGGCGGGCGGCGCGGAGGGCATGGGATCGGTGCGGCGTCGCCGGACTTCGCCGCAAACTACCCGAACATCGCCAAGTGGGTGCGCGGACGCGGATGGATCGAGATCGGCGAGAACCTGCCTCCGCTGGACCGCCCCTCCTGCGTGCGCGCGCTCGACGAGGGTGGCCTCATCTGGGCGGGAGAGGCGAGCTATCCCACGCTCGACGATGCGCTCAGGGACCTGGACGCGGCGATCGGCAGGCAACTGCGTGAGGAGAGGGGGGAGGGACCGGCCACAGCGTCTGTCCCCTCGCAGAACTCACTACCGATCGTGCGGGGTCACTTGGTCTCTGGGTAGTCCGCGGTGCTGCTACCGTAGCATTCTGTACGCGATTCCCGTACAGAATGCTACGGCGCCGTACCAGAACCGCCGCACGAAAGCGGAGCGTTGAGCCGTCGCAGGTGATGCATGGCCGGTCACCTGCATGACGCTTTCACACTACAGTCTTATTAGACTATAGTGTGAATACTGTGAGCCGCGATGTCTTGGTTGATAGGGAGCGGGAGCTCGAGGAGCTGCGGCGGCTCGTGGTGTCGGGACGCAAGCAGCTGGCCATCCTCTACGGACGCAGGCAGATCGGCAAGACGCACCTGCTCTCGCACGCGTGGACGGCCCGGACGGGAGACGCTGGGAGTAGTGGCGCCGGCCGGGGCGAGGGTGGCAACGCGCACGGGGGCGGGGCAGATGGCGGGGCCGCGACGCGCGTGTTCTATTTCCTGGCCGCGGCGCTCACTCCCGACCTGAACCGGCAGGATCTCATCCGCGAGCTGGCGGCGTGGTCTGGCCGGCCGCTGGATGCGGCGGACTACCCGACCTGGCGGACGGTGTTCCGCGAGCTGGTGGAGCTGGCCGAAGACGGACCCGTCGTCGTCGTGCTGGACGAGTTCCAGTATCTGCTCGGAGGTCCCCCCACGGCCGGTGCGCCGAACGCACCGGCGGGCGCCGGCGGCGGCGCGGGTGGCGATGAGGTCACGTCGCAGCTCGTGGCGGTGTGGGACCGGGCGCCGCAGTCGCTCCCGCTGACGCTGGTGCTCAGCGGCTCGGAAGTCTCGACCATGGCGCACCTGCACGCGGGCGGCGAGCCCCTGTACGGCCGCGTGACCTGGGCGGCGCAGCTGCACGCGTTCGACTACTTCGACGCCGCGCGGATGGCGCCGTGGCTCGGTCCGCGCGACCGGTGCCTGCTCTACGGGATCTGCGGCGGCACGCCGCGCTACCTGGCGGCGCTGGTCGAAGGGGAAGACCTGGCCGACGGCGTGACGCGCACGTTCGTCTCGCCGCACGGCGAGGTGCACCTCCAGATGCTGACGCTCATCGAGCAGGAGAAGGGGATCCGCCAGCCCGCCGAGTACCGCGCGGTGCTCAGCGCGGTGGCCGCCGGCGCCACGCAGCTCAACGAGATCGCCGGCGCCACCCACCTCGAGGAGCACGTCGTGCGCCGCGCCCTGGCCGTGCTCGGCGACCTCGGCGTCGTGGACGCGCGGCGCAACCACGGCGCCGGGGCGAAGGCGCCCTACCGCCACCGCATCGTCGACAACGCGGTGGCCTTTTGGCACCACTTCCTCGTGCCGAGTCGCAGCCGCCTGGCAACGGACGAGCCGGCGGAGGTGTGGCGCGCGCGGGTGGCGCCCTTCCTCGACACCTACATGGGCAGGCCGTTTGAGGCGGTCGTGCGCCAGGCGTACCTGCGCCACCACGCGCGGTGGGGGCTGCCGCAGGCGCGCGAGTGGGGCCAGTGGGAGGGGCGCGACCGCGAGCGCGAGAGCGTGGAGGTGGACATCGCCGCGCGGCTGGACGACGGGCGTCTGCTGACCGGGGAGATCAAGTGGTCGTCGTCGCCGCACGGCGCGGGGCTGCACAGCGGCGTGCTGGGAAAGCTGGCGCGCCTCGCGGCGGCCGGCCAGGCGTGGGCGCACGACGCGGACGACGCGGTGTTCCTCTACGCCTCCGCGGCCGGATTCACCGCGGAGATGCAGGCGCTCGCCGCCGCGGACTCCCGCATCCGCCTGGTGACGCTGGAGGATCTGTACCGCACCGACGGCTGAGCCGGGCAGTAGGGCCGCACAAGAGGCCGTAGGATGCCGGTGAGGGCGCCGGGGAGAAATGCATGCTGGTGATCGACGTGCGTCTTGCCTGGGTGACCTTGGCTTGGCAGGCACACTGCCCAATCGGCGATGTTCTGGTAGCAAGACAGAGTCGCTTTATGTAGTACAATAACAGCGGTGGAGATCCACCGATCGGCCCGTAAGCACGGCATCGCCGACGAGGACATTGAGCACGTCGTGGCGAACGCGTTGGCTGCCCTCGACGAGGCGAACGACGAGGGGATCAACCAGGTGCTCTACCTGGGGTGGAACCGCGCCGGCACAACACTCATCGAGGTGGTGGTCCTTCACTTCGACGACGGCCGGGACATGGCGATCCACGCCATGAAGATGCAGCCGCGTTACCGGCGGTACCTCCCGGGAGGGGCTCGGCGGTCGCCAGGGCCACGAGGAGACGAGTATGGATAGGAACGCGAGGACCTACGGCACGTCGGGTGGCGTCGAGATCACGGACGGGGTGATTGAGCGCCTCGCAGCGGCGGCCGAGCAGGGACTGGATCACCGCCGCCTCCGCCCCCGCGGCCGTCCCGCGCTCGGGACTGGCGCCGCCCGCGTGGCCCAGGTGCGCCTCCCGCCAGAGCTCAGCGAGGCGCTCGCCGACCGCGCGGCGCGTGATGGGACCAGGTCGAGTGACGTGATCCGCGCGGCGCTGCGCGAGTACCTCAAGGTCTGACTCTCGCCAGCACAGACCGGCTGCCACAGGCGTCAGGACTCGTGCACGATCCGGGCGACGGTCTCCGGCGCCTCCTCAATTACCTTGAGCAGCACGCGCGCCGGCTGGTCGGGAACGGCGCGGCCCTGCTCCCATTCCTGCACCGTGCGCGTGCTGAGCCCGAAGCGTTCGGCGAACGCCGCCTGCGACAGCCCCAGCTTGGCCCGGACGCGGCGCACGTCTGGAGGCGGCGGACGGCGCACCACCCGCCAGCCGCCGGCGCTGGCCATGTCGGGCGCGGTGTCGGGGTCGGCCGCGATCTGGAGGGCGATGTCCTCGTCCGTGGTTCCGAGGACCCGGTCCACGTCTACTCGGGCCGCGTCCCGCAGCCGCTCAGCCGCCAATCGCCTGGCCGTAGACACGTCGCTCCCCCTTGTTTGCTCGTCGTGCCGGGATGATGCGGCGTGCACCGTCCCGCTCCGTGTACACCACCGTCAGCGTGATTCCACCGCCCTGGCCAATCGCCACTAGCCGCTGCTCGCCGTAGTCGCGCCCGGTTTCCTCGCGCTCGATCGTGTCGCCGTCAAAGATGCGCGCGGCCAATGCGAAGTCGAAGCCGCGCTCGATCTGGTTGCGCTCGCTCTTTGCCTCGTCCCACTCGAACACCGCCAGTTCGACTATACGTGATCCACGGACAACCTTAGCATGTCTCAGTCGTCTCATGGAAGGCGACGAGCAGCGCGTCAGAAGGGTCCGAACTGCAGGGAACGCGCGGGGTGCGGCGCCCGTGGACCTCTCGGAGGCACGCCCGACCAGGGCATGACGTACCGGATGTTCGGCGTGCACGGTCGGCGGCTCGAAGCAGCGGTCTGGGTGATTCTCGGATGTGGCCGGGCGGCGCCGCGGAGCCTGGGCCGTGGAACGGCCATACGCCACTCCCGTCGGGCAGATCGTCGTCCGGTCAGGCGGCCAGACCGGTGACACGCCGTGTCGTACCGGATCGGCGCTTGTTTCACTGTCCGGCAGGGTTCACTCCACAGTGAACCCTGCCGGACAGTGAAACCGACCATTGAGATAGACCCGGGGCCCGACACGCGTCCCAGGCTCGCCGACGCGGTGCCCCACGTGCCCGGGCTGCTGTTGCGTTCGGGTGGCGAGCACGCCGAGCTGCGGGCGGGCGGGCGCCGCCGGCGATTACTTGTCCACCAGGCGTGGCGCGACGGGAGCCGAACAACCAGGCTGGCGGCGGAGCTCGCGCGGGAGTGTCGGACGGGCGCGGCAGTCTGCGGTGGAGGCTGGTCAGCAGCAACAGTAGTACTTCTTGCCCTCAAGAGTCTTGCGGTGGCAGAACCTAGACGGTCAACCGTACAGCGCCGCCTGGCCACCGGACCGGCTGATGCCCGCCTGCTGACGGACCTGGAGCGGCTCAATATCCCTGTGCTCTCGGTCGCCCGGCACCGAGAGGTGCTCGGCGACTACCGGGACGGCCAGCTCCGCAACGTCTTGTACCAGCTGCGGCGCTGTTCACGCGCTTCGAGCAACTGGAGCTGCGCCCGTTTCCAGCCGACGCCGCGGACGAGCTGGCCACCCGCCTCTGCGGCGAGGAGGGGTTGCGCCCCGCGCCAGACGCGACGGTGCGCCTGCAGCGGCTCACGGGCGGCTGGCCGTTCTACGTGCACGCCGTGGCCTCACGCGCCCGGCAGATCTCCCGCGCCGGCGACCGCCGCATCGCCTACCAGACGATCGACCTCGCGTTCTGGCAGGAGCTGGTCGGCCGCGCGGCTGCTGTGGGCCAGCACTGCCGCTATCTGCTCGACACGGCGCAGCGGACGGACGCGGGCGCGCTGGGCAACGCCGCCGAGGCGGTGCTCCGGCAGACGGCCCGCCACCAGCTCCTGTGCCGCGGCTCGCTGGAGCGGCGCCTGCGGCGCCACCACCCGCACACGACCATTAACGGAGCGGTCAACCGGCTGATCGACAACGACTTCCTGCGCGAGGAGGCGGGCGTGGTCGCTCTCGTGGACCCGGTCTTTGCCCTCTGGCTGAACCGGGAGGAGGTGCGCCGTGACCCCGACGCGGCCCTGCAGAACCCGCCCGCGCTGGGCCGCCTCCTGGCCTGGTACGAGGCGCAGCACCAGCAGGACCGCACCGAGATGGGAGCGCTCTTCGAGCGGCGCGTCGAGAACGTCTTGCGCCAGTTCCGCGGCCAGGTCGTGCCGGGCGTCCTGTTTGGAGTGGACGGTGACGTGCGACTCCCGAGCGTCACCACGGCCAGACTGGTGCGCGTCGACGATCCGGTCGAGGGCTTCAGCGCAGCCGGGAACGGCGGCGAGCCCGGCAGCTACGAGCTCGACGTGGTGAGCGCGGGCGAGTGCACCGATGACTACTGGGTGGTCGAGGCGAAGCACCGCCGGGGGGCGATCACGGCGGCGATGGTGGACCGCTTCGTCCGCAGCGCGCGGGCGGTCAAACGGGCGCGGGGCGTGCGCTTCGCCAGGCTCTGGATCGCGGCCCCGCGCGGCGTGCGTCCCGACGCCGCCGCTCGCATACGCGAGACGGGCCTGCTCGCGTCAGGCCTGCGCCAGCTGGAGCGCCTCGGGCGGCTCCTGGCAGGTGGGCAGGACGTGCTCTCACGCAGCCGCTAGGTCGTGGCTCGCGCGCATGCGGCCGCGTGGCGGGTAGCTCATCGTGCTGACGCCGCCCCAGCCCGCTCCGCGGCGGCGATGTCGTCGAGAGCGTGTCTGAACACCACCTGCTTTAAATAGGTTTGGTACGGCACCCCCATCAAGGCCGCGGCACGCTTGACGACCGCGATCTGCTTGCGTCCCCAGCGCAACGTCACCGTGCCGGCGGCGAGCTCCCGGTCCGCCTCCCGCTCCAAGCGCGTGACGGATTCGGAGATCTCTGGGTCTTCCTCCACTCGGTCGGCCACAACCTTGAGGTGCAGCTCCTCGCCACCCGGCTCACCCGCAACCCCACCGGCGAGCTGATCGGCGGCTCGGCCAGTAGCAACAGCATGCGGATCACTCTCCTTGTGCTTGGGCATCACTCTGGCCACTCGTCGTCTCCTCGTATGAAGCAGCTGATGACGATCACCGACTGATCGTGCGCGTGGCGCGTCCAAAATACGCCGTGTGTCTCGGTTGCCGTGAGGAAGCGCTTGCGCACCTCATCCCACGGCCCGGCGACGCCCACGAAAAAGGTGCGGACCGCGTCTTCGGGCGTCGTCGCGTGCTGCCGGGTGATGTGCAGCACACCGGATCATCCAGGTCGTAGTAGAACCGGAAGCGCTCCCCGCGTGCCTCAACGATCAGCGCTCGCCGCCTCGCCACTACCAAAGTGTACTGCAAATGTCAGTACATTCCGGGGCCACTGGACCTCTCGGACACATGCCCGAGCGCTCCTGTTACCTGGGACAGTACCTGGGACAGTTGGGATCGGAAACGGGCGGAAAAGACCGGAAGCGGGTAAGCCGAGTCGGGCGCGTGATCTGGGAAGAGCGGGCGGCGGCGGACTGCGCCGGACGGGTCCCGCGCGGTTCACATCCGAGAGGTCCGGGGTTCGAGTCCCTGTGTGCCCACCTGAGAGAAAGCCGGGTCACGTGACCCGGCTTTTCTGCGTTCAGCGCAACCGTACCGCGCGGGAAGTGCACACCCCAGCCGGCTCCCATCGGGCTCCGGCTACGCGGCGCGCAGGTGTGAGCGGTCTGAGTCGTGTAGCTGTGCTTCGCGCAGCTCGCGGATGCTGTCCGGGTGCAGCTTTGGGCGCGGCTTGATCTGCTCTTCCACGGTGAGAGAGGCGCACGAGAGGCCGAAGCCCACCGCCGAGTACAGGAGCCAGCCGAGGTGCTCGGGCTTGTCGGGGCTGTTGAGCTCCACCATGTACTGGAGCAGCGACCCTGCACTTCCTGCGATGAGGAAGCGCGACGCGGCGCGGAGCACGTTGTAAAGCAGGTGCATGGCAAGCCTCCTTGTTCTGGCCGCGGCGGTTCCTCCCGCGGTGGTGCGGCGCGGAGCGCAAGGCGCGTGCCAGTACCGATGTGCACCTGCGCGCCAGTCCTGTGAACAGGTGGTTGATCTGGCAGCTGCTCCTTGTGATCCCGTCACTCCTACGGCCGATCAACGCTGGCGCGACGCATGCTAGTCTAGGAATGACACTATGCCGATCCGCATCCGCGACCGGTCCACGACAGAGACGCTGACGGCGAGCCGCGCCAAGGGGCGGGCGCCGATAACGGGCAAGATGGGTCTCGCGACGGCAGCGCCCGCGTTCGGCGACCAGCTCGCGACGGCGAGCCGCAGCCTGGCGCACCAGGACCTTGACCGGCTGTACCTGGACGTGGAGGAGCAGGGGCGCAAGCTGCTGGAGCAGCCAAACCCGGCGGAGCTGGGGCGCTATCGCGAGCGGGTGCGGTCGTTCGTGGAGTACGTGGTCAAGCACGGGTTGAAGCTGAAGTCCACTTTTTCCGCACGGGAGCTGCACCAGATCGTTGAGCGCGTGGACGACGAGCTGCTGGGGCTGGGGGACGCGCTGCTGGCGAAGGAGGCGCCGCTGATGGAGCTGGCGGCAAAGATCGACCAGATCAATGGGATCTTGCTCGACCTGCGGGCGTAGCCTGGTCGGGTCGCCGGCACGATCGGCCGCCGGCATGGTGGTGCGGCTCGGGTCCCTCGCAAGCTCGGGATGACGGGCGGGACGCAACGGCGGCAGCTACCACTTGTGCTCTTCGCCGGGGTGAGGGCGGGCGGCGCAGCTACCAATTGTGCTTTTCACCGGGGTGGGGGCGGGCGGAGCGGTAGATCACGACTTGCGGATTGGACCAACCGGCCCAGTCATAGGACGTATCGGCTGCATGCTCCGTGCGCAGCGTGAGGCTAAGGTCCTGACCAGCGAACGCGCCCAGATCGATCCAGACATCGTTCCAGCCGCGCTCTTCGCCACGCGCGCGAGGATTGACGTGGCGGTCCATGAGCTGGCGAGTGCCGGAAGGCGTTTCGGCATCGAGTAGGAAGCGCACGCCGTCCCCAACATCAGCGTGCCAGGTCTGGGGGTCGAGCGCGAGACCGGCCTGGAAGTAGGCGTTGGAAGGGACACGCAGGCGCACCGACACTGCCGAAGGCGGATGCATATAGAGCCAGCGGCGTGTTTCGCGGTCGATAGCCTGGAACCGCGCCTCCAAAAACGGGGGGGAGAGTGAACTGCCGGAGCCACCGGGCGACCGGGAGTTCGCCTGGCCGCGCTGCACCATGCCGATTACGTCAAGCGCAATGCGGGCTGAGTCAGGAGGAGGGCTGGACATGGGGCGAGATGTCCAGGCCCCGGTGGCCACGGAACAGCCGGCGGCGAGGAGTGCTAGCGCCAGAGTCGGGACAAGCGTGAGCCGGCCACGCGATCGCGTGACCAGCCAGGCCACCGCAAGGGCACCACTTGCTGCAGAGAGCGCAGTGGCGAACGACCGTAGTGGGGTAGGGCCAAAACGGACTTCGACGCGGTGGCGGCCCGGCGGGACAGCCATCACCATGAAGCCCAGGGAGGCAGCGAGCGGCTCGTAACGGGCGACGTCCACCTGCGCGGGCTGGCCGTCCACGTAGCCACGCCAGCCAGGGAAGGCAAGCTGGTGAAAGGCGACCTGTGAGGCGGTGCCGGCGTCCACTTCGGCGACGATGCCGTAGGTATCCACGGAGACGCCGGTGACGGCGGCCTGGCCTGCCAGGACTCGGACCAGACCAGCCTGCCACCCGGCCTGCGGAAAAGCATCTTCGTAGATACGGATGCCACGGCGAGTAGTCCCTTCGACCTCCCAGTGGACGGTGCGGGGGAGGAACTCGCCGCCAGAAGTGGTGCCAGCGCCGTAGCGGTTGTATTCCTTGGCGGCGAGGGTAGACGCATCTATGTCGCGCGTTGGCGGAGCAGCCAGCACGAGCGGACGCCGCGCAAGAGCGCCGTAGCCGAGCAGAAGGACCAGCGCCAAGCAGGTGAGCTGTGCGACGAGCCGCACGGCACCCGCGCGCGGCGTGCAGACGGTGAGGGCGCACGCGCCAGCCAGACCCAGGAACAGCGCGAGTGGACCGTACAGGCGCCAGGGGAACTGGACCAGTGGCAATAACGGCACGCCCTCCCAGAGTGCAGCCGACCACGTACTGGCGAGAAACCAGCAGCCCCAAGTGAGGGCACACCAGAAGAGCGCCAGGTTTGCCAGGGGCCGGGCGCGCGCGGACCGCGCTGCGGCTAGAGCGGTGGTCACAGCAGCCAGGAAGACCGCCAGCTGTCCGAGGCTAACCTTCTCCGGTACCGCGAGGCTGAGCGCCGAATAGTCGAAGACGAGCGCCAGGTCGCCCGGCCCGGCCCGAGTGTGGGGGTACGCCTCGCCGGCAGTCGCTCCTGCAGCGCGGAGCGGGTCGAAGAGCCAGGTGCGGTAGTCATAGATGCCCCCGCGCAGTAAGTCAAGCTGGACGTAGCCGCCCTCTCCAAGGGCAGGCAGCCAGAAAAAGGCAGCCAACCCGGCGCCGAGCAGGGCGGGAAGGATGGCGCGCTCTGCTCGCTGGCGCCAGGTGAGCGGCGGCTGCGACGCGCCGGGAGTACCGGAGGCGGTGCTGGGAACGTGCAGCCACACCAG
>CADCTC010000105.1:0-12001 GCA_902805635.1 uncultured Chloroflexota bacterium | reverse complement strand
AAGGCTCGACACGTTGTGGGACAGCAGCAGCAGCGCAACGCTTGTGGCAAGCAGCGCGCGCGGAACGGGAGCGCCACTACCGGCGGCGCGGAAGCCGTACAGCAGCCAGGGGAGGAGGCCAAGCGCCAGCGCCTCCGGGACGGCGGCGCGGACGTAGAGATTGGTGACGAACGGGTACGGGGACAGCAGGAACGTAGCTGCGGCAAGCGTAGCGGCGTCAAGCCGGCCAGTCAGCGCTCGCGCGAAAGCGAACGTGCCGGTGGCGGCCAGGACGACGGCGACGACGCCCGACCACTGAAAGGAGGCGTAAATGGAGAGGCCGAACCCGCGCAGGGTGGCGGCCAGGTAATAGAGAGAGGGAGCGTAGTAGTTGAGGAGCGGATAGCCGTAGCCGAGGTAGAGGTCAAAGAGCCAGCGCGGATACCAGCTGCCCGCGGCCAGTGCTTCTGAGACAGCATAGATCCGAATCAGGTGATTCGGCGCGTCGGCCATATCCTCCCAGTGGAGGTCGGGGCGCAGCCATGGACCGACCACCGCGAAGATAGCCGCGGGCACGGCAGCGCCTGCGCAGAGCCGGCTGATGTGACGTGTAGCGCCTGGCACAAACAAACCCGCCCTTGCCGGAACGGGCAAGGGCGGGTTCGGTTAGCCAGGCGAGCTTGGGCCGAGATGGACGATAGCTGTTCCAGCCGTCATCCTGAGCAGAGCGAGGGACCCGAGCCGCGTGCCCGGCAGGTGGCTGCGGGCTTCGTCGTGCGGTTCGGATTCCTCGCTGGGCTCGGAATGATGGATGGATCGCTGACGTGCTAGCGGAAGCGACCGATGAAGTTGACGTTGTCGCCGCTAGGGTTCGCTGCGCTGGGCGGGGCATCGCCTTGGGCGTTGCCGTCGGGCTGGCTGCCGTCCTCGGCGCGGGCGTCCTTCAGGATGAAGGCGCCGTTGGCGGGGCCGGTGCCGGAGATGTCGACGGAGTGATCACCCACGCCGGTCTCCACGATGATGACGGGCTCACCGCCGAGGAAGAAGTAGTTCGGCGGGTCCCAGGCGGGGTGCTTGCGCGAGGCGGGCGCGAGCTCCACGGTGTAGCGTCCGCCGTTGGCGGAGATGTCGCTGCCACGGCCGTCGGGGCTGAGGCGAACGGCGGATCCGCCCTTGGCGCCGACAGTGACGGTGATCGGATCGGGTGTCCTGTTCCAGAGGACGGTGGTGCGCAGGTCACCCTTCTGCGCGACGACCGCCTGCAGGCCCCACTTGTAGCGCGAGGCGTCGCGGCGCACCTTGGCGAGGGTGGAGTCGGGGCGCACGCGGACGTACAGGCCGGTGAACTCGGCGTCACCCAGCAGGCGGGAGGCCAACTGGAAGGCGCGGTACGCGGGACGCGCACGGCCCTCGTCGGCGTTGTCGCGGTCGCTGTGCGCGCGCACCAGGCCCCACAGCTCGTCCACGACGGGCTGGTCGTCCTGCAGCGCCTGCCAGAACACCTTGTTCCAACCGGCGGCGACGGCCATGGCTAGGCCCTGCCAGACGTAGCTCGGCTGCTCCTGGAGCGTCAGGCGCATCTCGAACGGGTTGCCCTTGGCGCCGGGGTTCCAACCGTCGACCGGGTCGTCGTACGGCATGGCGTTGGTCTCCGTGATCCACAGCTCCTTACCGCCCAGGCCCATGCGGTCCAGGCGACGGCGGAAGCCGGTCTTGTCCGGAGTGTGGCCGTAATCGGGGATGGCGCCCCAGGCGCGGTCCCAGAGGTCATCGGGGTTACGGTACAGGTTCAGCGCCACGCCGTCGATCAGGCTGGCGGCGTTGGCGCGGTCTTCGCCTACGGCGGCCTCGAACGCGTCGAAGAACGGCAGTCGCTGCGAGTAGTCACCCTGGATGCCGGCCTGCTGGTCTACGCTGTAGGAGTACGGGGAGGTGATGATCTTGGCGCCGGGATTGGCGGCCTTGGCGGCCATGGCTCCGACCTTCACCAGGTCGTAGTACTGCTTGGCGCTGCCGCCCCAGGTGAAGTAGCGGCCATTGCCCGTGGCCCCGGCCGGGATCTCCACCTCATTCCACATGGCGAAGGTGTCCAGCTTGCCGGCGTACGCCTTGGCCAGGTTGTACATGAACGTGGCAAAGGTGTTTGCCGGGTTTGGCGCGCCGCCCTCCATCGCCGGCAGGCCGAGGCCCTCCGGGACGGCGGTGGGATCGCCGCCGGGCGTGCCGAGCACCATGGCGTAGGTGCTCATGGGGTTGGTGGTGTCCAGCAGCTGCTGGCCCTTGTCCATGAAGTAGTTGGGGTCAACCGTGCCGCGCTGCTTCTCGGCGTTGAACCACTGCACGATATAGCGCGTGGCGCCGGCGCCGGAGTCGAGGCCGAACTTGGGCGCGCGGAATGCCTCGTTCACGCCGACCTGATTGGCGCGCACGTCCTTGATGCGCTCCCACAGTGCCTGGAAGCCGGCGCTCTGCTCATTGACGGCTGCGCGGGCTACGCCGCCAAAGCGCGGGCCTAGTGCCGCGGCGGCGCCGAGGCCGGCGGCGTAGCGGGTGAAGTCGCGCCGATTAAAGCCGGCGGGTTTGCGATTGTTCATCCTTGTGCATTCGCTCCTAGTTGGTTGGTGGTGCGTCACGCTGTGCCGGGATCTGCTGGTCCAGCGCTCCCGCACCAGTTACGAATTGAGACTAAAGCGTGGTGGTGTTTACCAAGATCGCTATGGGACTTTTGTCGCATTAGTCACGGTTGTGAAAAGGGTGTGACGGGCCAAGCGAGGGACGTAACACTAGGGAGCGAAAACCGTGTTGACAAACGGCGCGGGAAAGCCGGCAGTGGTGCAGGCGATCAGGACCCAAAGGCGGGTGGGTGGCATACTTCCTGAAGACGGGCTGAGGCGACGAGCAACACGATGGCAAACATACCGGGCGCAGTGATCGGGTTGGTGGGCGGACAGGTGGCAGGCCGAGTGCTGGGCGCCGTATTACGCAGCGCGAGCGGGCAGCGCTTGCTCCAGGCGGTGGATCGCCGGCCGCTGACACCGCTGGAACACCGGGTGCTTGCTCAGAAGTGGAGCGGCAATATTGGCAAGGCCATCAGCGGCGCCGCGGCGGTGCTCTTTCTCGCCAGAGGGGATGACAAAGGTCGTGGCGGCGGTAGGACACTTGCGTTCGCGGAGCACAACTTGATGGGCGGACCGACCGAGCGGAAGATCGACTGGGTGCAGGTAATGCAGCGGGTTGCCGAGGTGATGCTGGCGCTGGGTGCCGTCTTCAAGGTGGTGGGCGAATACCTAGAAGACCGTCAGAAGACGGCCCAGGAGACAGAGCGCGCTGCGGCGAAGAGGTTGATTTAGGGAACAGAACGGGGCTACTGCGACTTGCGCGAGAGGTCGGTAGCGACCTTGCGACAGGTGGCGGTCTTGAGGACGGCGTCGCGGGCCGCGTTCGCGAGGCTCGCCCAGGCGCCCCAATCCGGCTGGCCGCGGCGGACAGTGGACTCGGCGCGCGCGAGCTTGTTGAGCTCGGCAACCGCACGGTTGGCAATTGCCGCTAGGGTAAGCGCCGCCTGCACCGGATCGGCGCCCTCGGCTGCGCGTATGGCGTCTTCCAGCTCGCGGGGAAGCGGGCGGCCAGCGGCCGCGTCGGGCTGCGAGGCTGCGTCTTGGTCAGGACCGCTCATGTGTCGCGTGTGATGGTACGCCGCGGCGCAGGGCGCTCCACAGGAGGGCGAGGCCGGCGCCCTCAAAGACCTGCACCACAGGCAGGATGGGGAGGCGGTGGCGGGGCTCGGCGATGAACGGGGCGTGCACCAGCCAAAACAGGCCCAGCGACGCAAGCAAGACAAGCGGCAGCGGGGATGCTGCCACGCGCGCCGCCAGGCCAGGGGACGCTAGAGACGAGACAAAGGACGGCGCTAGGCGGGCGCCCCACAGCATCCCCGCGCCGGCGGCCGCAAGCGACGCGACGTGGGTCAGCTTTGAGAGCAGCAGGATCGCGGGCGCATCGAGAACGCCGCCGGTGAAGGCGGCGGTGCGCAGCTCCACCCAGGCGCCGAGCCGGTCGGGGGAGATAGTCCACCAGAACCGCTCGAGCTTGGCGAGCGCGAGCAAGGCGAACCGTGATGGGTGGCGCAAGATGAAGTCCCAGGCGAGCTCACTGTAAGCGCGCGCCTCGCGGGTGAGCAGAGTAGGAGGGTATTGCTCGATACGACGGGTGAGCGCGTCAGGGCGACCCAGCTGCATGTACCCGCCAGAGGCGCCATCATGATTGCCCATCCAGAAGAGAACGCCGCCGGCAGATGACCCGAGCAGCAGCTCACCGTGGACGGCGACATTCCGAGCTCCCCACGCAGCGGTCGGGACGAGGGCAGGGAGAAGGAGAAGGAGGAGCACGGGCAGGGCTGACCTACCCCCCAACCCCCTCCTTGAAGGGAAGGGGAGCCTCGCCCAGCGGAACCGATCCGCCGGGCGGGGAGAGTCGGCTCGCCCCCCAAAGGAGCGCACGAACACCAGCGCGATAGCGGCGGGCACCAGCAGGACGGCGACCTTGAGCTGCACGAAGATAGCCAGGCCGAAGAGGGCACCTGAGGCGACCAGCCAGCGGGCAGGGTGCCGGGTCGCTAGGGAGCGGGCGAACGACCAGAGCGCGGCGGCCAGGAAAAGCGCGAGCCACAGCTCGTAGGCGATCAGTTCGGCGGCGTAGAACCACGCAGGAGACAGGGCGGCGACGAGCGCGGTGGCTTTCCCTGCGCGCGATCCGAACGCGACCGAGGCGAGCCCTGCGGTCGCGGCGCTGAGCAGCACGGCGGCCCCCGCCTGGGCAAGTTTCCAGCCGGGGATTCCGGCGACCGCGTGGAACGGCGCTAGGGCCGCCAGGATGAACGCGTAGGCAGGCGAGGTGACGCCGGTCAGCCCTCCGTAGGGATCCGGGCGGAACAGGTTTGGTGCCCCCATCAGGTAGCGCGCCAGCGTGACGTACGCGTCGGCGTCGGGCCCGTCCGGCGTCCACGGATACAGCGCGCTATAGACCAGCCTGAGCGCGGACGCGAAGCCGACGAAGATAAACGTGGCTCGCCATGATGAACCGCGCCACCACAAGGCGATTGCGGCCGCGGCCGCTAGAAGATGCAAGGCGAGCAGCCAGGGGCGCGGCGGGTTACCAATAGCGCGACCCATCGGGTATGACGCGACCAGGGCCGGCGATGCCTGCACCGCGTCATCAGGTGAGAGGTTTAGGGGGGGGTAGGCATCCGCGCCGGCGATTCGACGGCGCGTACCCTGGTAGACGATCCAGAGGTTGCCGTCGGGCGCTCGCAGCACCGGCCCGGCGACCAGATCGGGGCCGCGAGGAATGCGGGTCAGCTCGTCTTCGGCCAACCGCTCGATCGATGACTCATCGAAGCGGTAGTCGGTAAACACTTGGGGGGAAACCACCCAGCGACGAAAGCGTCCCACGACGAGAAAGACGTCTTGTTGCGAGCGAACCAGCCGTGGCGACTGGGGAGTGGTCCGCTCACCGGCAGGCAAGATCGGCTGCGCGTTGGGCCCCTGCGCGACCGCCTGGGTCGTCAGGAAAACTGCGAGCAGCACAGCACCTGAGCCGCAGATGACGAACCAGAGCACCGCGGTGACGGCGCGATACGACACGCAGAGGACTCCGGGCGCTACCCTACTGCGTAGCGCGGCCACGCGGGCCGCAGCGGCGATCCAGACGCCGCAAGAAGGCGCCGTGCCGGAAGGGCGCGGCGGAGGTCTGCAAGATGTGGCGTAGCGCACGCGTCTCGGTGGTGTTCCCAACCTACAACGAGCGGGACTCGATCTACGAAGCGATCCAGGAGTTCGTGGCCAGCGGGTATGTAGACGAAGTGGTGGTGGTGAACAACAACGCCGCGCCGGGAACGGACGACGAGGTGCGCCGCGCGGCCGATAAGGCCGCCGCGCATGCGGGCGTGACATCTGCGCATGCTGCGGGCGCGAGTGCAGCCGCTGGGGCACTGGATGGCGGCGCCGCACCTCAGGTGCGGCTGGTGTACGAGACGCAGCAAGGCTACGGCCACGCCATCCGCCGCGGGTTTAAGGAGGCCACCGGCGAGCTGATCATCGTGGCGGAGCCGGATGGCACGTTCCGCGGCCGCGACGTGGTGAAGCTGCTGGCGTACTCCGAGGACTTCGAGGTGGTGTACGGCTCGCGCACCTACCGCCAGTTCATTTGGACGGGCGCCAACATGGGACTGTTCCTGCGCTGGGGGAACTGGGCGGTAGCCAAGCTGATGGAGTTCCTGTTCAACGGGACCAATCTCACCGACGTCGGCTGCACCATGCGCCTCATCAAGCGTAGTGCGCTGCGTCAGATCGAGCCGCATTTTCGGGTGGGCGGCAGCTTCTTCGGGCCGGAGATGATGCTGCTCTCGCTGCTCAGCGGGCAAGTGTCGGTGCAGGTCCCGGTGAACTACACCAAGCGGATCGGCACATCCTCGGTCACAGGTGACCCGGCCAAAGCAGTGCGACTGGGACTGCGCATGATCGCGCTCATCGTAGAGTACCGCCTGCGATCGTGGCTGACGCCGTGGTACTTCGGGACGCTGCGGCGCCAGCGCAGCCCGTTCGGGTCGCGGCTGGTGGGGCAGCGCAGCGGCTAGAGCGGCCGCCGGCCGGCGAATCCCGCATCGAGCTCGTGCCAGAAGCGGATGTCGTCTTCGCCCAGCTTCCAGCAGAGATAGACAGTGCGTCCGTGACGCAGTGCGCGGAAGTCCACCAGGCCCTGCTGCACGTCTTTGACCTCACATCCCAGGTCAGTGAGCTCACCAAAATAACCGCGCAGCAGTTCTGAAAGGCGATTGGCTTCCCGCAGCACTGCGCCGGCGATGCGGGATTCGCCGTCGATCGCGTGGGCGCCGCCGAGCTTCTGCGCTCGGAAGGTTTCCAGCCGCTGCTGGAGGGCCAGCAAATGCCCGGCGTCGTCCTCGATACGCCTCAGGAGCTCGCGGACACGCGGCAATAGCGCGTTGGCCTCAGTCAGCGTGAAGAGGCGGGGCTCGCCATCCGCCCCTGCCAATTGGTCCATCGCGTCACAGTGTACTGCGGGAGTTGTGCTAGGATCAGCCCTGCTTCCGGCGCGCTTCGACGCGCAGCACGACCGTTCATTTGAAGTGATGGATTACAACGCAGGTCCAGCCGACGCAGCGACCTCCGCGCGCGGCTTCCGGACCGTCTCTTTCGGCGGCGGGGTGGGTGCGGCTCAGGTACTCCAGGGGCTGCGCGACCACACCGACCAACTCACCGGCGTGATCGCCGTGACGGATTCGGGCCGCTCTACCGGCGTGGTGCGCAGCGTGTTGAACGTGCCCGCGCCGGGTGACCTGCGAAACGCGCTGGTGACGCTCTCCGGCGCAGACCCGGTGCTGCGCGACCTGTTTCAGCACCGGCTGGTGAGCAGCAAGCTCAACGAGTTCAACGGCGTGGCTTTTGGAAACCTGTTCCTGGCTGCGCTGGCGCAGATGACGGGGAGCTTCGAGCGGGCCATCGTGGAGGCGTCCCGACTGCTGAACCCTGCGGCGAGCATTCTCCCCGTGACGCTGGCCAACACACACCTCTGCGCGGAGCTGGTGGATGGCTCGGTGCGCTACGAGGAAGTGAGCGTCAGGGGGCTGCACAAACCGGCCATCAAGCGCGTGTTCCTGCGCGACGAGGGCGTGGAGGCGTACGGTCCCGCTCTGGAGGCGATCCGCAAGGCAGACCTGATCACGATTGGGCCTGGCAGCCTCTTCACGACGGTGATCGCGTGCCTGGTGGTGCCGGGAATCAAGCAGGCGGTAGCCGAGGCGCGGGCGCGGGGCGCAGCCACGGTGTACGTCTGCAACACAACGACCCAACCGGGGCAGACAGACGGCTTCACGATCTTCGACCATGTGGCGGAGGTGGCAAACTATCTGGGCGCGGGGCAGCTGGACTACGCGCTGGTGAGCACGGGCGTTCCGCCACAGCACGTGGTGGAGCGTCACCGGCGGGATGGCCTGTACGTGCTGGGACTGAGCGCCGAAGAGCTCCGCAAGATCGGCGAGCTGGGCGTGCGGGTGGTGGCGGCGAACCTGATCGAAGCCAGCAGCGAGGAACGCCTGCTGTGGAACAAGCAGGACACCATCCGCCATGACCCGAAGCTGGTCGGCCGTGAGCTGGCGTCGATCGCCGGCGCGCACGCCGCGGAGGTGGCAGCAATGGCACAGGCTGCGGAACCGGCGCGGCGGGTAGCGGTGCAGGCGGTACCGGCGTAAGAAACCTCAGCCCTGCTGCCCCTGCCCATGCGCTGCATGGGCTCCCGCCTCTCCCACAGGAGAGGGGAGGTTCGCCTGCGACAGTGCTCGTCGAAGCTCTCACGGCAGGGGGCGGGGCGATGCACTGCTAGCATTTTCTTCGTATGCAGCTGGCGCGGCGGGTGTCGGCAATGGGCGGTTGGCTGAACGACCTCGGAAAGTGGTCGCAGCCGGGGATGCACGTCAAGCGCTGGCTACTGCTACTGGTGGCCGGGCTGACGTTCGTGGCGCTGGGGATTGCGTTCTTCCTGGTGCAGATCTACCGGACGCAGCCGTTCCCGGAGTGGGTGCACTACGCGACGCTGCAACCGTTGGACCGGCCGCTGCGCGGAGCGCTGTTCCTGCTCACTGGGGGTGGGGTGATCGGTCTGGCGATCGTGCAGCTCAATCGTTCACTGATGAGCGCGGTGCAGCCGCCGTATGAGAGCGGTCGGCTGGTGGACATGGTCTACAACTACCGGCTGCCCCAGCGCCGGCCGGTGGCCGTTGCGCTGGCGGGCCACCGCGGGTTTGTGGCGGTCCAGCAGCACCGTGACTACTTCGCGGACAAGCTCCTGGGGATAGCCAGCGTCGCTGAGGGGCTCCTGCCGCCGGCGTTGTCGGCGCAGCTGACCGGTGGAGGGGGCGACCGGCTGCTGATGCCGGTGGACGAGCCGCTGACGCTGTGCGCCGAGTTGGAGCACGGCACCATCTTGGGAGGGACCGACGCGATCCGATCACGGCGCAGCGGCGTGCCGATCAAACGGGTGTTCCTGGCAAGGCCGGGAGATGACCCGGAACTGTTGCTAAAAGATGGCACGGAGTTCCTACGCTTTTCCGACGTGCCCGTGCGGGCGGAGGCGCTCTACGCGGTGCGAGAGGCGGATGTGCTGCTGTTCGGCCCCGGCAGCTTCTATCTGAGCGTGCTGCCGAACCTCCTGCTACGGGAGCTGCGCGAGGCGATCCAGTCCAGCAAGGCGCGCAAGGTACTGGTGGCCAACTTGATGACCGAGCCGGGCCAGACCGACGATTTCGACGTGGGGGACTTCGTGCGAGCGGTGCACGCGTATGGTGGGTTCAAACTGGACTTCGTCCTAGTGAACAGCGCCACCAACGACCGTCTGATACAGGAACGCTACGCAGCGGCGCTGGCGGCACCGGTAGCGCCGGAGGTGGAGAGCGCACGGGCGTCGGGCACGTACCTGGCGGCGGGGCGGCGGCTGAGGAAGATCGCCGTAGAGGACGGCGCTGTCATCGTGGCGGCGGACCTGGCGACGCGGATGGTTGAGCGCATCCCGGTGCCGGCGGGGCAGGGGGATGGCGGCACCGCCGCGGAGAGCATCGTGGTATTCCGCCACGACCCGGAGAAACTGGGGCTGGCCTTAGCCACGCTGCTTGGTGTGGCGGTGCCGGGGTCGGGGAGCTAAGCGCTGAGACTCGCCGCCAATAAGTCGCCCTGGATCTTTTGAACGAGTCCGATCCGGGCAGCATGGGCGGCAGCGCGGACGCCGCTGGCGATGGCCTTGGCATTAGACCGGCCGTGACCGATGAAGACGGCGCCGCGCACTCCGACCAGCGGAGCGCCGCCGTGCTCGGTGTAGTCTAGGCGGCGACCGGCTTCACGCAGGCCAGGGCGCAGCACAGCGCCGGCAAGCTTGTAGTGTGGCTTGCTCATGATGGCGCCCCGGACGAGACCGAGCATGAGCTCCTGCATGCCTTCAGCCAGCTTGAGCATGACATTGCCGGTGAAGCCATCGGTCACAACGACGTCGGCCGCGCCACGCGTGACGTCCTTGCCTTCCACATTGCCGACGAAGTTGAGGCCGCTCTCGCGCAGCAGCGGATAGGTCGCCTGAACCAGCGCGTTGCCCTTCGTTTCCTCTTCGCCGATGTTTACCAGGCCGACACGCGGGCGAGCGATCCCGAACATGTGGCGCATGTACGCAGCGCCGAGGTGGCCAAACTGGAGCAGGTTCTGCGCCTCGCAGTCGGCGTTGGCGCCAATGTCCACCATGAACACGCGACCTTCCAGCAGTGGAATGACGCCGCCAATGGCCGGACGGTGCACGCCTTCCTGCCGTCCCAAGACGAACAGCGCGGCGGCCATCACGGCGCCGCTGTTGCCGGCCGAATAAAAGGCATCCGCCCCGCCATCCTTGAGCAGGCGCACGCCGGCCACGATGGACGAGTCCTTCTTCTGGCGCACGGCGGTGGCGGGGTGCTCGTCCATGCCAACTACCTCGGCAGCGTGGACGACCTCGATGGGGAGCTGCTCGGCGCCCGGATAGCCGGCGAGGAAGCCGCGGACTTCAGGCTCGCGGCCCACCAGGACGACGGCGTGCCCCTCTCGTGCGGCGAGCACGGCGCCCTCAACGACGACCTGGGGCGCCTGATCGCCCCCCATGGCATCCACGGCGACCTTCATAACGGTACCCACACCCTCAATACCCTGCGTATCGCCTGAGTGCTGCGCCTCCCGGCTACCCCACCGTATCGATATTCTGGACTTCGCTGGCGTGGGTTTGGATCCAGCGCTTGCGTGGCGCGACGTCGGCGCCGAGGCACATCTCGATGGTTTCGTCGGCGGCGATCGCATCGTCCACCTCAACGCGCAGCATCTGGCGCACCGACGGATCGAGCGTGGTCTCCCACAACTGCGTGGCGGTCATCTCGCCAAGCCCCTTGTAACGGTTGACGACGGGGCGCCCGCGCGTGATCTGCGCCAGCACCGCATCGCGCTCGGCGTCTGTATAGGCATACTGGGGTGGCTGGTTGCCGACGGCGATACGGTACAGGGGCGGACGCGCGATGTAAAGGTGATTTTGAGTGATTAGCGCTTCCATGTGGCGGAAGAAGAAGGTAAGCAGCAGGGTGCGGATGTGGCTGCCGTCCACGTCGGCGTCGGTCATGATGACGACACGGTCGTAGCGCAGCTTGTCCACGTTGAAGGTATCGCCGATACCGGTGCCAAGCGCGGTGATGAGCGTGCGAAGCTCGGCGCTGGACAGCATCTTGTCCAAGCGACTCTTCTCCACGTTGAGGATCTTGCCGCGTAGAGGGAGGATGGCCTGGTAGCCACGGTCACGGCCCTGCTTGGCAGTGCCGCCGGCGGAGTCACCCTCCACGATGAAGATCTCGCACTTAGCGGGGTCGCGCTCGGAGCAGTCGGCGAGCTTGCCGGGTAGAGAAAGGCCCTCGAAAACGCCCTTACGGATGACCAGGTCACGCGCTCGGCGAGCGGCCTCGCGAGCGCGGGCGGCGGTGAGGCACTTCTCAATGATCTTGGCCGCGTCCTTCGGGTTCTCCCCGAAGTACTGGCTCAGGTGCTCGTTGACTACCGTCTCTACGGCCGAGCGCGCCTCGCTGTTGCCGAGCTTGCCCTTGGTCTGGCCTTCGAACTGTGGATCAGCGAGCTTGACGCTGATGATGGCGGTGAGACCTTCGCGCACGTCCTCACCGCTGAAGGCGGCGTCAGTGTCCTTCACTATGCCGCTCTTGCGCGCGTAGTCGTTGAGCTGCCGGGTGATGGCCGAGCGGAAGCCGGTTAGATGGGTGCCGCCGTCCACAGTGTTGATGGTATTGGCGAAGGAGAAGACCTTCTCGTCGAAGCTGTCGTTGTACTGCAGCGCTACTTCTACGTTGACGGCGTGGCCGTTGCCGCCCACCTCGCGCGAGACGTAGAGCGGCTTGGGGTGCACTACACCGCGACCGCGGTTGAGGTGGCTGACGAACGAGGCG
>CADCTC010000104.1 GCA_902805635.1 uncultured Chloroflexota bacterium | reverse complement strand
CGCATCGCAGGCGGCGGCGCCACCATCCTGGAGTACGTGAACGCCGGCCTGGTCGACGAGTTCTCGATCGCGCTCTCACCCGTGCTGTTCGGCTCCGGAATCCGCCTGTTCGAGGGCGTGGACGCGGGCCGCGTGGCCCTGGAGCCCGTCCGCGCGGACCCAACCCAGCGGGTGACCCACCTGACCTACGCCGTCCGGCAGCGGTAACTGTCTCGACCTCGGCGCTCCCCCGCCGAGGTCATCAGCGCGGTGCGGAGTGCCAGCACCGTGTGGAGCAAGCATCCCACCGACCAACCTGAAACAGCCGTCAGTTGCCACCGCCACCACGCACTGCTGTTGGCCCGGAGTCTCCGGAGCCCCCGGCGCCCCCGGCGCCCCCGGACGGCACGAGCTGGACACGCGCCACGCGCAGGCCGTCCATCTCCTCCACCCGCAGCGTGCGCTCCGCCACCGCGATCTCGTCGCCGGCCTCTGGGATGCGCCCCAGCCGGGTCATCACCAGGCCGCCCAGCGTCTCGACCGCCGCGTGGTCCTCCTCGGTCAGATGCAGCCCCGTCACGTCCTCCCACTCCTGCAGACGCGTCAGCCCGTCGAACACCAGCGGCCCGCTGCTCTCGCCGTCCCCTGTGGCAAGCGCATCCACCGGCCCTACGCCTGGGTGCTGCTCCGCCGCCATCGGGCCGATCAGCGCCTCCACCAGGTCGTCCAGCGTGAGCACGCCCGCGGTGCCGCCGTACTCGTCGATCACCACCGCGAAGTAGTGGCCGGTGGTGCGCATCTCCTCCAGCGTGGCATCGGCGGGCTTGGTCTCTGGAACCACCATGGTGGGGCGCAGCAGTGGCCGCAGCGGGAGGGCGTCGCGCTCGTGTGGCGCAGTGGCCGCCACCGTCTGCCAGAAGTCGGTCAGGTGCAGCACGCCCAGTACATGGTCCAGCGAGCCCTCGTACACCGGCACCCGCTGGTGGTGCCGGCGCCCCCCATCCCCCGGCACGCCGAACCGCGCGGCCAGCTGGGCGGCGCCCGCCTCCACCGGCACCGCCTCCACCTCGGTGCGCGGCGTCATCAGCGCGCCGGCGGTGAGGTCGGCAAACGAGAACGCTTTAGTGGCGATGCGCGCCTCAGACTCCTCCACGCCTCCGGCCTGGCGCGCCGCGTGCACCAGCACGCGCAGCTCCTCCACACTGTGCACCATCTCGTGCCCCGCGGCCGGGTGCAGCCCAAACAGCTTCAGCACCCCGTTGCCCACGCCGTTGAGCAGCCGGATCGGCCAGCGGAAGGCGTACTCGAAGAGCATCATCGGCCGCGTTACCCACAGCGTGGTCCCTTCGGGCGCCTGCAGCGCCAGCCCCTTGGGCGCCAGCTCGCCGATGACGATGTGCAGCGCGGTGATGATCGCGAACGACACGCCCACTGCCACGCCGTGCGCCGCCGTTGGGGCGAATTGCCCCACCAGCGCCTCCAGCGGCGGCTCCACCAGGTGCGCGAAGGCGGGCTCGCCTAACCAGCCCAGGGCCAGCGAGGCCATGGTGATGCCAAGCTGGCACGCCGCGATGTACGTGTCCAGGTGCCCCACCACGTGCTTGGCCGCGGCAGCGTTAGCGTCCCCCGCGGCCGCCAGCTGCTCCAGGCGGCTGCGACGCACGCCCACAATGGCGAACTCGGTGGCCACAAAGAAGCCGTTGGCCAGCACCAGGACGAGCACAGCCACCAGGCCAAGCCCCGTCGAGAAATCCACGCAAGTGCCTTTCCAGCCGCCACCCGCAGCGCCCCGGCTCCACCAGATGGCGGGACCGGAGGCGTGCCGCTCCACTCCGGGCGCCCACTGCGCCCGACGGACGGAGGTCTTGCGGCCCCGCGCGGGCAGTGCCCGGCGGAGCGGAGGGCCGGAGCCCGGCGATTCCGGGCTCGTGCTGACGGCCGTCCGGACGGCGCGGCGGCCATACCGCCGCCCGCTACTCCCCTGCGAACGTTCGCTATGAAGTATACGTCGGCCGGATCGCGTCGGGCCCACACATCCCCGGCCATCCCACCTCGCGCCACACCCAACACCTGGATGCCCCACCCGCACACAAACAGAGAACCCCGAGTGACCTCACGGCCTCTCGGGGTTCTTCCGTTCGCCCACACCGCGCACCGGTGGCACCCGGTACGGCTGGCCTTGCGGCCGGTCTGGACTTCCCGCCTCGGCGCGTGCCTCGCGCTCTAGCGGACACCCGGCACGTCACTTACGATCCCTGCCGGGATTGCACCCTTCCGGAACCATCCGGATGAGGCTGGCGGAGTGGTGAGCCCCGTTGCCATTCACTCTACGCTCCGCCCCCACCCGAGTCAATACCTTTCGATCCCCATCCCCACAGCCGCCGCACCATGCGGCAGCGCGGCCGCCGCAGCTATCGACATAACGCCCGCGCCACCACCCGATCCCAGACCGCGCCGCGCATGCCCTGCCCTCGACTACCCGGCCAGGAGCAGCCGCAGCGCCGCCGTGCTGATCCACACCATCCCGCCGGTCAGGCACGCCACATAGGCCGCCACACCGCAGAACAGGAGCCCCTCCATCAGGCGTTCCTTCACGAGTCCATCCTAACGCCGCCCCATCGGTATGACCGCTGCCTGGTCCTTCTTTCCCATTCGCCCCGCCGGCACGCGCCGCCGTCGGCCCCCCTACCCGTTGGCCTGCCCCGCTACGACAGGATCTCGATCTCCCGGCAACGAGCGCGGCGAGGCATGCGCCCGGGAGGCGTCTCAGGCGATCCCTGCCGCGTGCGCCGCCAGCGCCGTGAACTGCGACCAGTGCATCTCCGTCCCGCACGACCCGCAATGCATCGCCTCGCCGTCCCGCGACGCCGACCCATCCGGCCACCGTACGTCCGCGCCGCTGATCATGTCGCCCACCCCCCACTCCTTACGCCGCAGGAAGAACGCCACCTTCCCGCACCCCGACTCCACCAGCGCAGCATCATGTACCACCGGCA
>CADCTC010000103.1 GCA_902805635.1 uncultured Chloroflexota bacterium | reverse complement strand
CCACCGACACGGCACCAGGTTAGTGTAGGCACGCTGCCTTAACGACGCGTTAAGGCCCCTCTAGTTTCCGCTAATTGAATGGCATCAGGCGGGGTCCGTTGGTAGAGTGCGGGTGCTGAGACCGTACTGTACCGTGGGAGGCGCCTGATGCCGGACGCAGTCTATCGCACGCTGACCCTCCTCTGCACGCTCGTCGTCGCCTGCCCGGTCGGGACGAACCTGGGGCTGCTGCACCTGTTGTGGATGCTGGTGAGCGGGCGGCTGCTCGGGTCGCGCGGGGCGCTGTTCCCCGGCTTGAGCGCGTGCGGCTTGCCCGACCGGGCGGTGCGCCGGGCGTGGGCGGCCCTGGGGCAGGGCGGCTGGACGAGCGGGGCGTTGCTGCTCCGCTGGGCGGCGCGCGTCCGCGAGGAGGGCCGCTGGCAGCCGCACGCGCACGGCGGCTATCGCCCGGTGCCGGTCGATCTCACCGGCTTCTGGCGGCCCCGGCTGCGCGGGTGCCCAACCACGCACTACCACAGCCTGGCCGGGAAGGCGCTCCCCGCGATCCCGCTCGGCCTCATCGCGGGCGTCGGCCGTGTCGGGTCGCAACGCCTGGCGCTGCCACGCGCCTTCGTCCGGGCGGACCCCGCCGACTCGTCGCCGGGCGCCCACGCCCGGCGGACGGTGCGGGCGGCGGTGGGGCAGTGCGCGCCCGACGAGGTGCTGGTGCTGGACGCCGGCTTCGGCGTGGCGCTGCTGCAGGAGGCGGGGGCCACCCGCTACGTGGTGCGGGCCGCGAAGAACGCGACCTTTCGCCGCGCCACCCCCCCGCCCTACCGTGGCACGGGCCGGCCCCCCACGCGCGGGGACGTGGTGCGCCCCCTGCCGCGCACCTACAAGGGACGGCCCGTCCCCGCCACCCCGCCCGACCGCGTCGAGACCTGGCACGAGGGCGACCACCTGCTGCGCGCCGAGGTCTGGACCGAGTTGGTCCTGCCCGATGCCGCGGCCACGCCCCCCAGCGTCAAGGCGGTCGCCGTCCACGATCCGCGCTACCGCGAGCCGCTGTTGCTGGTCACGCCCCTGCCCCTGCCGCCGCGCGCCGTGCGCGACTGCTACCGCGACCGCTGGCCGGTGGAACAGCTCCCGCTGGCGGCCAAGCAAATGCTCGGGGCGGCCCGGCAGTTCGTCCACGCGCCCCAGACCTGCCAACGCCTCCCCGAGCTCGCTCTCCTCGCCGGGGCCGTGCTCTCCTACGCGGCCGCCACCACGCCCGCCATCCCGACCGGCTTCTGGGACCGCCGGCCCCAGCCCACCCCCGGCCGGCTCCGGCGCCTCCTGGCGCACACCCCTTTTCCGCACGACTTCCCCTTGCCGGCACGGATTCGCGAAAAAGCGTCGGTCACGGCCCACCTGCCCACGGGCGCTTGGGGGCAACGCCGACGCCAGGCGGCCACGCCACCCATCCTGCACGCCCACGCCCATCCCGAGACCCTTGCCGAGGCCGCCTAACTTACCGGAAACTAGAGATCCCGATATAGACACGAAAGTGTTGTTTGCGGTGTTGTTGTGTGGGGTGAGGGTAGAAGCACTACAGCCCCGTCTTGCTGGATCGCTTGCAAGCAGTTCGTGATACCAGGGTCTACAACAGGCCGAGCTCGCGGGCACGCGCGACCGCTTCGGTGCGCCGCTGGACCTGGAGTTTGCCAAAGATCTTCTGATTGTGCCCTTTCACCGTATCCAGGGCGAGGAAGAGCCGTTCGCTGATCTCACGATTCGAGAGTCCACGGGCGATGAGACGCAGCACCTCTAATTCGCGCCGGCTCAGTGGCTCACCAAGGGGCTGCGATGGAGGAGCCGGGTGGAGGGGAGATTCGTCTCCGCTCCCCCCTTGCTCGGCGCTGAATGCCGCCAGCAGCCGGCCCACATACGCCGACATCGTCCCACGAGCAGCCGCTTGGGCCAATAACCGGGCCATTAGGGTGCCTTCGTCGACGAAGGTACGGATGAAGCCGCCCGGCTCGGCCAGCGCCAGCGCGTCACCTAGCAAATGTGTAGCCTTGTCCCTGGCGCCGTGCGCGAAGAGAGCGACCGCCTGGAGAACCATGACTTTGAGCCGTTCATCCTCCCATCCGTTCGTCTCCACCTGCCGGCGCCACGGCTCCAGCACGGCCAGTGCGGTGGATGTGTCGCCTTGGGCCAGGTGAACGCGCGCCAGGCTGAGCGGGAGCTTGTGCAACCGGGCCAGTTGAGCAGCGGCCGCCAAATCGCCCTGACGAAGCAACACCAGCACTTGCGCGGCGGCAACTTCGGGGAGGCGGTGCACAAAGCCTTGCCGGAGGGCGGACTGGCTGGCCCGATTCAGGATCGCGGCCGCACCCGCCACATCGCCCCGGACAAGTTTCAGGCGGGCCAGAAACACCTCGCAGATAATGAATCTGTCGATGACCCGATCATATTGCCGCGCCAGGTGGAGGCTCTGTTTCCCGTGCTGCTCGGCGGCATCGAGGTCGTTCCATTCGTAGAGTACACGGGCCAGGCCAAGATGCGCTTCGTTGATAATCTGCTGCGGCTGATCGCCTGCCAATTCCAGGACACGCCGGTAGGTCTGGGCCGCTGGGTAGAGCTGGTTGGCCCCTTCCTGTACGTTGCCCAGGCCGATCGTCGCCAATATGGTCGTGAAGATATCTCCGGCTCCCTTGCTCAGAGAGATGGCTTCGGTGAGGGCACCGCGGGCTGCGGCACGGTCGCCCCGAAGCAGGTAGGCGTATCCCAGCGTCCAGTTCGCGTTCGCGCGCCAAGAGAGTTTGCTGGGGTGTAGGCACTCCAGGGCGCGGCGCGACTGGGCGATCATGGTTTCGACCTCGTACCGGGTGAGCGCCAGCGTCGCCCTGGCGGCAGCGATCTGCCCGCGAAAGTTTCGGGTGTCATCGTCCGCCTCGGCGCCGTGCAGGACGGCTTCCGCCGCTTGCAGTTTCTCGTGCACGCCGGTCGTTTGGCCGCT
>CADCTC010000102.1 GCA_902805635.1 uncultured Chloroflexota bacterium | reverse complement strand
GCAGCCGGCAGGAGAGCGCCACCGGGTGGTCCCGCTCCACCCGTGCGATGAACCGGAAGCAGCTCACCGGGTCGCGCCCTCCGCCGCGAAAAAAGCGGTGGCCTTCTTGAGGATCTCCCGCTCCTCGCGCAGCACCCGATTCTCCCGCCGCAGCCGCGCCAGCTCGGCGCGCTCCTCGCCCGTGAGCCCCTCCCGCTCCCCCACCTCCACCTGCGCCTGCTTCACCCACAGGCGCAGCGTGTCCTGGCTGATGCCCAGGTCCCGCGCGATCTGCACCAGCGGTGCACCGCCGCTCCGGGTCAGCCGCACCGCCTCCGCCCGGAACGCCGGTGGGTACGGCGGCCGCGTCTTCCCCTCGTGCCGCTTCCCGGCGGACCCGCCGCCGTCAGCAGCCGCGGGCACGGCGCCCTGCGCCTGTGTGTGTCGTCGTCTCGGCATCGCTTGTGGACTCCCTTTTCGTTCCCAGGGCGTGCTACCCCGGAGTGTTCAGGTGTCCACTGACTCGACGCAACTCCAGTGGCATCAGAGCGCACCGGGCGGCAGCGGCCGGTGCGCTGGTGGAGGCCGAAGGCTAGCCCACGCTCGCCTCAGCCGCCAGACAGCACCATGGGCGCCGCTCCTTCGGGGGCGGCGCCTTTTGGTGACCTGGCGGAGGGCACCCTATGGTGGCGCCGCCGAGGCGTCTGGCACGTCGAGGCGGCTGCCGCCTTCCCACTCCCACTCCACCCGCACCCAGTGCTTGGCGTTGCAGACGCGGCACAGGCGCGTCTTGGAGGACCTGGTGGACCGTAGGGGGGCGCTGCACTCGGTGCAGGACTGCTCAGCTCACAACTGCGGCTTGGTGGGCATGCGTGCGGCAAATGACACCTTCCGTGCCAGCGGCACGCGGCGTGAGGCGATCCTGCCGTTTCTCTCCCGTTTCTCCACCACACGGACCACCCTACTCAGCAGGCAGTGGGCGTGGCCGGAAGTCGTCGGCGAGCAGGCCGGCTTGCACGTTCAGCCAGGCTGCGCGGGCGCCCCAGCAGCGGGGATCCCAGTGGTCCCGGAACAGCGCCACAGCCCCGCGGGCGCAGGCCTCCGCGGTAACGCAGGCCACGAGGTCGTCCACGGACCTCCCCACGCCCCAACGGGTGGCGGAGCGCCGGTACACGACGCGAAGGGCCGCGTGGCCGCCGGCGTCGGGACGAATGCTGGTAACGGTGGGCCGACGCACGATCCAGTACCGCTCCTCACCCATGAGGGCAAACGGTAGCCCGCACGGGTGGCGAAAGGGTTGCGCTGCGTGACGGCCAGGAAGCGCCCGGCGGTGCGTGGCTCGTCCGCGCGCTAGACCGGGGCGAGCGCGTGTTCTTGCGCCACCCACGCAACGGTGGCCAGCAGCTCGTCCAGGTCGAACGGCTTTACGACCACCGCCGCTGCGCCGACGCGCTCGCCGGCGGCCTCGGGCTGTACGTACCCCGTGAGCAGCACGATCGGTGCGTGCGGCGGTGGCAGCGCACGGTAGATGCGGGCGAACTCCTCGCCGTCCATGCCCGCCATACGCCGGTCCAGCACGATCACGTCGGGAGACCACTGCGCCACCGCGTGCAGCGCCGCGCCGCCGTCCTTGGCCGCGCGCACGTCGTAGCCCTCACACCCCAGAAACGTGACTAGGAGGTCACGCAGCCCCGCGTCGTCCTCAACCACCAGCACGCAGCGTCCGCCTTCGTGTGCATCCATCTGCGCCAGTGTGCGCCACCACTGCGCCCAGGATTAGGCAGTAGTACTTCTGTACTCCGTGGCCGAGGGTGCCGGGCGACTGAGCGCCCGCAACGTCGGGTTCGTTATGCTGGCGGTATGGTTGACGACGACACCGACCGGCAGATCCTGCGCACAATGGGCCAGGCAGGCTCCGCGTACTTTGACGCCACGCAGCTGCAGAAGGAAACCGGCCTACCCGGTGCGATGCTGGAAGAGCATCTGCGCCGACTGGAGCGCCGCGAACTTGTGCAGCGGCTGCGCCCCGACACCGGGGCGCCGTCGTACTGTCTCACTGGATCCGGGGAAGCACAGGCAAAGGCGCTCGCCGACACGACTGGGTAGCCGGAATCGCCGATTCGTGGGAGTGGGCTGGCTGTCAAGGGCGCCCAGCGGCGGCCCTGCCGGACGCGATGAAGTTCCGCCCGGACCCGCTGCTGCTTCCGTAGCTGTTCTGGCTCGCCTTCGCGGCGCTGCTGGTGTGGACGTTCTCTCCGGGTCCCCGTAGCACACACTCACAGCACCGCGCAGCGCCGGCTGTGCGCGCCTCCCAGCATTGCCTACTCTTGTGGCATGTCGGATGATCGCGCCTCACTTGACGCCCGCGTTCTGGACACACTGCAGGCGCACGGCCCCGCATCGCCGGTCGAGATCGGGCGCGTACTCGGACTAGATCGGTACCCCGTGCGCGAGGCGCTGGGGCGCCTGCAGCGGCGGGGCCTGGTGCAGCCGGCCGGCAGGACCGAGCCGGGCCGCACCTGGGGCATCAAGGCACCCCTGGTGATCTGGGAAGCATCCCCAGCCGCGTAGTCGAGGTGATGGAGCCTCTTGGGCCCCCATCACCTTCCTCTGCGGGTGGCGTTGTAGGCGGGCAGAACCGCACAGGAAAGACGAGACACCGCCATGAAGTGGGATGCCAAGCACACCGCCCGGCTGCGTACGAAGCTCACCCGGATGCTATTCACCGCCTCCGTTCTCAGCGCGATGGTGCTCTCTGCCATCGCCGAGTCCACCTGGGACTAAGCGCCCCACAAGGCGCCCAGCGGCGGCCCTGCCGGACATGGGGCCGGACGCGGCGCCCTAGAACGGGGTACGTTCGTACCATCCACTGTTTGTCCACGGTGCCGCGACATGACCACCACGGTGGGCCACGATGCTCAGGGTGCTGCACGCGAGCGACGCCCACCGGGTGCGAGCGCGTTACCGATGCCACCGGCATCAGGGGGCCGTGAGTGCCCCCTTCCATAGCAGAGACGGCGGGTGCTATGGGCAC
>CADCTC010000101.1:10500-13662 GCA_902805635.1 uncultured Chloroflexota bacterium | reverse complement strand
TCATGGTCGAAGGGACGAGCTACATGTTCGTCACCGGGCCGAACGTCGTGAAGGCCGTGACACACGAGGATGTCGACGCGGAGCGGCTGGGCGGGGCGGTCACGCACACCACGCGAAGCGGCGTTGCCCATCTCGCCGCGAGCGATGAGGCCGAGGCGTGGAAGGCGCCGTCCCGAAATGGCAGCGCAGTGGCGTCCGCGACGACGAAAGCAAGTCCCTCCGGTGTAGGTGAGGCGTCACGCCCTGCCCGAAGGAAGCCGTAGCTCAGGTCGGTGGCCACCACGAGCCCCGCGCGGCCCGACCGCGACAACCAACCCGCGACGGCCCGCGGAATGTCGGCGGCCCCGGTGGCTACGTCCAGGATCCGCACCCGGTCGGTCACGGGCAGCGTGCTAAGCAGCCGGCGCAGCGGCGCCTGTGTGAGGTCAGTCCCGCCCAGCAGGCGGTTAATGCGCCGCAGGTCGCTGAGCGTGCCGTCAATCAGCGCCTGCGAGTGGCCAGGTGCGTCCATCCACTCCGGCTCCGTCGAATGCGCGGGGCGGCGGCCAGGCAACGGAAACGGCACAGCTAGGCAGCCAGCGAGCAGGTTTCGCGCCACCCGCGTCGCGTGCCCCCGCCACCGGGCTGCCAGCGCATCGCGCTGGCAGCCCGGTCCACCGCTGTGTATAAGCACGGCCATGTTCACCTACGAGCGACTCGGCGTCACCCCCGTCATTAATGCCACCTGTCATTGGACCGCCTTCGGGGGCACGGTGATGTGGCCGCAGGTGGTGGACGCTGTGGCGGCGGCGCGGCACAGCTGCGTGGACATGCGACAGCTGCACGATCGCGCCGGCGAAGTCATCAGCGGCTACACACGCGCCGAGGCAAGTTACGTCGTCTCAGGGTGTGCGGCGGGGCTCATGGCGGGGGCGGCGGCGATCATGACGGGAGACGATCGGCGCAAGATGCAGGCGCTGCCCCACACGGCGGGCTTGATGAAGAACGAGTTCATCGCGCGCCGTGTGGCTCGCGCGCGCGACGAACACGGCGAGTACCCCAGCTGGGGCTACGCTCACGCAGTGCGCGGCGCGGGCGGCGTCTTCCGCGAGGTGGGCGGTCCACATGGGGCAACGCGCGACGAGCTCGAGGCGGCGTTTGGCGCGCAGACCGCCGGCGTGTACTGGGTGAGCGACGGCGCTGAGCCGGGCGTCCAGCTGGATGAGGTGATCCACGTTGCTCATGCGCGCGGCGTGCCGGTGCTGGTAGACGCATCCAACACGCTGCCGCCCGCCGAGAACCTGCACGCGTTCATCGAGCTTGGCGCGGACCTGGTGGCGTTCTCCGGGGGGAAAGGGCTACGCGGGCCGCAGGGGTCGGGCATCCTCACGGGGCGGGCGGACCTGATCCGCGCCGCACGCTTGCAGTCGGCGCCCGTGCAGGGCGTCGGCCGGCCGCTCAAGGTGTCCAAGGAGGAGGTGGTGGGTCTCCTCACCGCTCTAGAGACGTGGGCAAGCCGCGACCACGCAGCCGACCTGCGCGACGCGCAGCGCCGCACCAACGCGGTGGTAGACGCGGCCAACACACTGCCAGGTGTGCGCGCCGAACACCGCTTCCCCGACCACCTGGGGCGGCCCTACCCCACCGCCTTCATCCACTTAGACCCGTCCAGCGGCCGCACTGGTGCGCAGGTGATCGAGCGGCTTCTCGAAGGCGATCCACCGGTGGCCACCATGAGCTTTCCGGCGGACCCCCAGGTGGTGCGTGTGGACGTGCGCATCCTTTCCGACGACGAGACGGGACAAGTCATCGCCCGCCTGAAGGAGGTCCTGGCAGGGTAGCCCTCCAACTGGCGAGCGCGCCGCACGAATCCGGGCGACTGCCGTTGGGCGCTGCATCCGGCGACGCGTTTCCCAGTTCGGTGATACGATGGCCGCTCCGGGAGACGTCGGGGACGTCGAATCGGTCGGGGTTTGGAAAGCGCGCTGACGCTACTCGGCGACGCTACGCAGAAAGGACACGCGGATGGAACTGCAGGACGTTGTCAGGATGGGCAAGGGGACCGGGACCGCGTCTGCTTCGGCGACGCCGGGTGGTCCGGGAGGTACGGCTGGGATGAGCCGCCGGCGCCTTACCGCGGGGGCAGGCTCTCTCGGCGCCGTTGCGCTGTTGGCTGCCTGCGGTCCCATGGGTGGCGGTGCCGATGGACAGGCAAAGACCAAGGGGCCGGTCACCATCAAGCTGGCCATGTGGGACTACCGGCCCGATACGGTGCGCAACAACCTCGACCAGTTCGAGAAGGAGTTCGCGGGCATCAAGGTGGAGGGGCCGGAGACGGGGCCAAGCGGTGAAGAGTACCGCAAGCGGATGAACACCGCGTTCCTGGCCGGCGAGCGCATGGACGCCATGTACATGCGCGACGAGGACGCGGCGGAGTGGGCCGAGGCGAAGTGGGTGCGCGAGCTCGACAAGTTCCCCGGCGCCAAGGACCTCACCAAAGACGAGTACCCCTTTGTCACCGAGCAGACCAACTACAAGGGGAAGAAGTACGGCACCATCTACTACGTCGGCGGCGCGGTGGCGCTCTACAACAAGGAGCATCTGAAGCTGGCCGGCTTCACAAAGCCGCCCGCTACGTTCGACGAGCTGCGCGCGCAGGCGTTACAGATCAAGCGCCAGCGAGTCAACGGCGTGGAGTACCCGCTCTTCCTTGTGCCCACTGAGGGCACGATCGCGGACCTCTACCTCGCCAGCGGCAAGCGACTTTTTGACGACAGTCACGAGCCGCTGTTCGGCAAGGACCCGCTGTACAAGGACATCGTGGAGAAGCTCTACCAGGCTACCTCCGGCGATCGCATCTTCGGCACTGATTCGGGCGTCCAGTTCGCGTTTGACAACGGCCACTCAAGCTTCGCCTGGACCAGCTTCTACGACTTGAAGCGGCTCAACGGGCAGGCAATCAACGTAGGCGGCCAGTCAGGCGTCAGCAACACGGCGGGCGCTGCGTCTGGCCAGCTGATGAATTACGTCAACCCAGGAGTGGTGACGGGCAAGACCGGCGCCAACTTCATCTGACGGCAGTACGCCATGGCCAACAAGACGCAGTTCCCCGATGAGTGCTGGAAGCTGATCTCCTTCCTGGGTGGCAAGGACAGCTCCGGCAAGTACACCGTGGCTAAGCGC
>CADCTC010000101.1:0-10490 GCA_902805635.1 uncultured Chloroflexota bacterium | reverse complement strand
ACTTCGGCTATAAGTCGATGGGCGACGACCCGGAGATCAAGAAGTTCGTCGAGGGTTGGGGCGACCTGGCTGCGTATAACAAGGTGGCCGAGAACGCCTCGCCGCGGCCGGGCATCAAGGGACCGTGGTCGGCCATCTGGCGTGTGGAATACAACAAGGTCATCGCTGATGTGATGAAGGGCAGCCTGGCGCCTAAGGACGGCGTCGACCGGGGCGTGCAGCTGTGGAACCAGATGCGCACCGACTTCGAGCGCAACAACAAGAAGTAACCCACTTCAGCGCCGTACTCGCAGCATCAACACACACGCCACGGCGCCTGCCGCGAGGGCGATGACGTAGGTGGCGCGGTAGCCGGCCATGTCGGCGGCCGCGCCACCCAGCAACGGCGCCACGACGTACACGGGCGAAAGCACCGTGTTGGCCATTGCGACGTACAGAGCGCGGTCTGCGCCGCGCGCCTCGGCCAAGGCCAGCGGGAAGCCGGGGTCGGTGACTGCAAGCGCGCCCAGCCACATCCCTGAGAGCGCGAACGCCAGCGCGAACCATGTGAGCGACGGCGCCGCCAGGGCGACAGCGGTGGCTGCGAGATACAGCAGCGTGCCGCCCAGCAGGACCGGAGGCAACCGGAGCCGGTTGGCCGCCGCGCCCCAGGCCAGGGTGGAGACGGTCTGTGCACCCAGCAGCGCGGCGGTAAAGAGCGCCACGTCGCCGTCGCTCGCGCCCATCTCGCGCCGCGCGTGCACCGCGAAGAACGCCTGCGCCATGCTTGCCAGCGCGACGAAGACACGGCTGGCGAGATACGCGCGGAAGGCGGCGTCCTCTCGCAGCGCGCGTCCAACGGCCGCGACGATCCCCGGCGCAGGTCCCAGGCCGGCGCGTGTGGGACGCGGAACCTGCGCCGGCTCGCGCACCACCCACATGAACCCCAGCGCCGCCGTGACGAAGAACAGCCCGACGGTGAACAGGATGACGAAGCCGGCCGGAAACGGAAACGCGTCCAGCACGGCGCGCCCCAGGACGAGCGCAGCCGCGGCGATGGCGCCACCCAGGAACTGCGACAGGCCGATAAAGCGTGCGCGCACGCGCGGATCGACGACGTCCGCCACTAGGTCGTAGTACACCGGAGTGTTCAGCCCGCCGGTAAAGCGGAAGGCGGCGAAGCAGATCAGGAACAGTACGAGTGCCAGCGTGGGGTGCGGCACCGCCAGCAGCGCGGTGATCGGCACCAGCGCCGCCAGTGGCACTCGTCCCCAGATGGCCGTGCGGAGGATGTAGCCCTTGCGCGAGCGCTGACGCGCCAGCGCTCGCGCCCCGAGCAGCTGGGGCAGGGACCACGCCAGCACCACGACGGCCGGCACCGCGCCGATGACCACGTTGCTGGTCGTGAGATAGCTGACGAACAGCGGCAGGATGGTGGTGGGCGAGAAGTACGCGATGCCGAGCCAGAAGAACAAGCCGTCCAGCGTCAGAACGGTGAAGTTGAACCGTTCGTTCGGGAGCCTACCCGCGCGTGTTGCGCCCGCACTGGAAAGCGTCGTGGAAACGATCCCGGATTCTGCCCAACCCGCGCCGGCGCGCGCCGTCCAGCGGATTACGCCGCGTCGTCGTAGACCGCTTCACCGCGGTGCAGGCGGCGCGCGATGTCGTAGGTCTGGGTGGTGGCGCGCCGGGTAGGGGCGTGGGCCGCCTGCCACCGCGCGATGGCGACGAGGGTCTGGTGCGCCGCTTCACACTTCTCGGGTGTGCCAATGGCGAGCAGGTCCTTCGCCAGGCGCGCGGCACATCGAGCAGCGCCAGGATGGACTTTGCCTGTACGAGCGGGATGTTCTGGTCCAGCGCCTCCTGCAGCCGGCCGGTCCAGTGGGAGCGCTCCTCTTCCGACGTGCGGGCGGCGGCGAGGTTGATCCAGACGCGGCCGTCGTGGGTGCGAACGGGGAAGGTGCGCACGTCGTCCGCCCAAGTGTCGAAGGCGCCTCCCGTGCGCAGGTCGAAGCGCGCGTAGTGCCAGTAGCAGGTCAGGATGGCGTCCTTGCAGAACCCCTTGGAGAGCGGGAAGCCCATGTGAGGGCAGCGGTTGTCCACTGCGTAGGGACGGCCATCGTGCCAGAAAAGGGCGACACTCTGCCCAAGTCCCACGGGAGTGATGACGCCGCGCTCCTGCAGCTCCTCTACGGTGCACACCGAGACAAACTTTCCAGCGTCCGGAGCGCCGTCGACACCACCTGGGTCTACTGCTGGATTGAGGGTCGGAGCAGCCTGCATCAGCGCCATTGACGAGCCTCCTGCTACTGTGCAGTCTACGCTGCTGCGCTACGCATCGTCTTGGCGCGTGCTGCGGGGCGGCTGAGCTACCGGGAAGTGCTCGGCGTACACGCGGTGGACCGGCAGCAGGTCCGGCGGGCAGGCAGCATGCCACGCCCACTGCCCCTGCTGTGGCGCGCCTGCATGGTACGCACGCGAAGGGTCGGGCGGCGTCAGCAGGCGGCAGCGGTACGCTGCCGAGACGTTGTGGCCGCGCGTGCGCACCTGGGGCTCGATCTCTTCCATCAGGGCCATCGGCGTCGGGTCGTAGTCCACTGTGGCGCCCAGCTCCTCGCGGGCGCACTCGTGCAGGCGGTGGGCAATCGTCTCCTGGAAGCGCAGCGCGCTTCCAGGCACGTGCCAGCCGCTGCCAAAGTACGCGTCATCACGCCAGGTGAGCAATACCCGCCCGCTGGCGTCCTGGATCCACAGGTCCACGGTGAACAGCGGCACGTGCCGGGAAATGAAGAGAAACATCTCCAGCGGCAAGAAGCCGGGGTGCGGGTGCCCCACCAACGTATCGAGCGAACGGATTGCTCCTTCGGTCGTCGTACTTGTTGAGTGGTCGGTAGGCGACTGATCCATGGAGCCAAAGGGTACGGACTACTCCACTCCCCACGTGCCGATCGCGCCGTCCTTGCCAGCTGAAATGAGCACGCGGCCGTCGGCGGTGAAGGCGAGACTCTGAACGGTATCGCCGTGGCCCGTGAGGCGCTTCAGGTCGCGGCCGGACTCGGTCTCCCAGAGACGGATGGTGCGGTCGGCGCCGCTGGTCGCCAGGACCTGGCCGCCAGGGGCGAACGCCACGGCGTGCGTCGTGGTACCCGGCTCCACGCGCTGCACCTCACGGCCGCTCTCGAGCTGCCAGATGGTGACGGTGCGATCGCCGCCAGCGGCGACGTACCGGCCGTCGCTGGAGACTGCCACGCTGCGCACCGCTCCGGTAGCTTGCAGGCCGCGCACCTCGTTGCCGTTGCTCGAGGTGTCCCAGACGCGCGCGGTGCCGTCGTCGGAACCCGTCACCAGCAGCTTGCCGTTCGGAGAGAACGCTAGGCTGCGAACGGTCATCTTGTGGGTGAAGGTGCGCGAGGGACGCAGCGGGCGCTCGCCGGATACGTCCCACAGCCGTACCCGCGCATCGTCGCTCCCCGCGGCGAGCCAGCGACTGTCCGGCGAGAAGGCGAGCGAGCGCACCGCGCCACCAACGGGGTCGATCAGGTAGCGCTCCACGCGCGAGGTCGCGGCGGCGTCCCAGATGCGGATTCGCCCGTCGTCGGTGCCCGTCGCCATCAGCTTTCCGTCCGGCGAAACGGCGACCGCCTCCGCCGACGTGTTCGCGGCGATGATCGAGCGCTCCTCGGCCAGCGTGGCTACGTCCCAGAGCTTCACGACGCCATCCCCCGCGGCCGACGCGAGTCGCTTGCCATCCGGATACAGCGCGATGCCCTGGACCCACGCGCCGTGGCCGCGCACGAGCCGCGTCGAAGTCACCCTCGCTGCCGTGTCTGACGAGATCGGCGTCCGCGCCGCAGGTGCAGCGGCCGGAAGCGGTGGCGTAGACGGCGCGACCGGCGGAACGGGCTGCGCCGCCGGCACGTCCGGTGCTGGCGGGGACGGTGTCTCCGGTCCCTCGGTGGCCGGCTGCTGTGGGAGGTCGGGGGCGCTGGCCGTCAGCTGGTAGGGCACATCGCTCGCCAGGCCGCGCGGACTGTTGACGTAGATGGCGTAGCTGCCCGGCGCTGCGCCTTCAAGCACGACGGTGTCGTCTTCGGTCCCCTCATTGGTGGACTCACCGGCGAGCGCGCCGTCGGGTGAATAGACGTGGACGTCGAAGTCCACCGCCAGGCCGCTCAGCGTCACCCGCAGCGTTGCGGTGGCCGGCAGCGCCACCACCCAATCGTGGATGTGGTGTGGTTCGGATAGCACGCCCTCCGCGGGCGCGCCGAGCGGTAGTGCGCATCGTTCAGGAGCACTTTGAACGCACACCACCGCGGGCGACTCCGCAGCGAATGACGTGCCCGCGTCCACGCCGGTTGACGCGATGAGTGCAGCCCCTGCTAGTAGACGGCAGTGAAGCGAGGTGATGCGTCTGAGCGGCGAGTTGGACAAGTGAGTCTCCTGTGTGGCCTGAGGCGCGTGATGTGGATTGACCGCTCACAGGAGCGCGAGGCGCAGCAGCGTGTGCGCGAGGATCGTGGCGGCGGCGCGAGCGAGCAGGCCCCACACGGTCCTGGCGCCGTGGCGCGCGAGCGCCAGCGTCTCGGTGAGCTCGCCGATGGTGGTCTCGACGCGGTTGCGGAGCGCGGCGACGGGCCGGCGCACAGCCGCGGGCAGGCTCTGGCGCTCTACGCGCCCGTGCGCGTAGACGACCCGCGTGCCGCGCGCCCGCTGGTCGGCCGCCCACGCGCGGCTGAGGAAGCCCCGGTCGAGCAGCAGCCCGTCCGGCGGCGTCCCGTCGAGCAGGCCGTCGGCCGCGGCGCGCTCGTCCACCGCCGCTGGGACGAGTCCCCACGCCCGCACGAGCCGCGTGCCCAGGTCAGTGCGCACCGCGAGGCGGAAGCCGTAGAACCACTCCCGGTGCGCCGCGTCGAAGCCGAAGCCGGCGCGCAGGCCGTTCGGCCCGTCCCAGCTGTCCGGCCCCCGCACGCGGCTGGGGTGCTTGACCGGCAGCGCGGTCGTGTCCACCTGTTGCCAGGGATCCTCGGGCGCGGCCCGCGCGGCGTGCTGGCGCACCAGTTCGAACGCACCCCAGAGCCACCGCACGCGGCGGTTGAACTCGCTCTGCGCCGGCAACGCCGGGAAGTAGTGCCCCCAGTCGCGCCGCACCTCCGCCAGGAAGCCGGCCTCGCTCGGCCGGCCGAGCAGGTGGCGCGTCAGCGCCACGGTGAGCACCTCCGCGTCCGAGCAGGCGGGCGCCGGCCCCGGCCGCGGTGGCACCGCCCCGCGCCGCAGCGCGTCGTCGACGAGCACGTAGACGTGCACGAACACATCCGCCAAGGGCATCATGAATGCGGGCCTCCCGGGTGAGAAAGGGCTGGACACTCCTTCTCTGCCCGGGGAGGCCCGTTATCGTCAAGTCAACCCACATAGCACGCCTGAGTGTTCGTGCGAGGTCAGCCACGCCCATTACGGCGCAGGCGGCGTGAATGTGGTCTTGGGTGGCGTGGCGGCGGGCGGTGGTGCAGCGGATTGCTGCGCCTTTGGCGGCACGAAGTGCCCCTTGGGAGTGGTGGGCTGTGGCGGGGGTGGCGCTGCCGGCGCGGGCACGGAAGCCGAGGAATGGACGGGAGCCGGGGCTAACGGTCCACGCGCCTGGCGTGCCGGCGCCGCGGGTGGCGGCGGAGCTGCCGGGACAGTGGGTGCGGCGGGCGCGACGGAGGACACAGTCCGCACTTGCGCGGCTACCGGCGGCACCGGCGCCGTTGTCTCCTGGACATTAGGTGCGGCTGGGACCGCAGTCGCAGCCAGCGCCTCGACGGGAGCATCGGGCTCGGCTTTCTGGTTGGGTTTAACCGAGTCAATTGGCTGTGGCGCCTCCTGCACCCTCGGCGTGGCAATCTCGGTTGGCTCGTCTTGCGCAAGCGCCTGCGGCACCGCTGGATTGAACTCGCGTGGAACCGCCGGCGCGATCACCGGCTGTGCCGAATCGGCGGCTACCGCGGGCGGCCCCGGCCTCACGTCAGGGCGATGACTGACTCCGGGCTGCTGTGGGAGGAGGACGAGCGCGGTAGCCAGCAGCACGCTGAGCGTGGTCCACAGGGCGAGCGCGGCCTTCGAGCCACGTAGCCTGACCAGCCGTGCCGAGACCGCTTGGTCTCCAGGGCGCCTTGCCTCGTCCCGGGCGACGAGCTGGAGTGAGGCAGCGGTAGAAGGGAAAAAGAGACTGATACTGGCCACGGTGCCCACTCGTCGGGCTGCCGGCACACGCGCGAGCTGCTTGGCCCACGCTCCGGCAGCGATCCATGGGTGGGAACGCTGCGCTACTGCTGCGCGTAATGGGCGCTAGCTGCCGGCGAGGAAAAGTGGTTGTTCGGAGTGGGGCACGATTCCCACGCGTTCCGCCGTGTCGAGCAGGTGGCGGATAGCCGTCTCACCCTCGACGCCATAGTCACGCGTGAAGTCGTTGACGTAGAGGCCGATGTGGGCGCGCATCACGTCGTCCTCCATCTCCTGCGCGTGGCGGCGCACGGTGGGCCACACCTCGTCCGGGTGGGCGTGGCCATACGCCACGCTAGCCGCCAGGGCCCGGTCCACGGCAGCGATGCGCTCCGCCCCGAGGTCACGGCGTATGGCGATTCCGCCTAGCGGGATGGCGTGACCGGTCTCTTGCTCCCACCACTCGCCCAGGTCCACCACCTGGCTCAGGCCAAACCGCGGGTACGTGAAGCGGCTCTCATGGATGATGACCCCGGCGTCCACCTCGCCTGCCTGCACGGCGGCCATGATGCGGTGGAAGGGCAGCACCTGCACGTCTACCAGCTCTGGCGCGTACAGCCGCACCAGGAGGGCTGCCGTGGTGAGCTCGCCGGGGATCGCCACGCGCTTGCGTGCCAGCGCCGCTCCGGCAAACGGCTCGCGTGCCACCACCAGCGGCCCGCAGCCGCGGCCCAGCGCCCCCCCAGCGCGCAGCAGCGCGTAGCGCTCTCGCAGGTGCCCGTAGGCGTGAAAGGACACCTTTACTACGTCAACTTCGCCGGCCATAGCGGCGCGATTGAGCGTCTCGATGTCGTCCAACCGCTCGCGCACCTCCGGAGCGTCCGGGAGCAGCCCCTGCGTCCATGCAGTGAAGATGAACGTATCGTTCGGACACGGCGAGTACCCCAGCGTGAGTGGCGTACCGTTCGCGCGTGTGGTGCTGCTTGTCGCCAGAGCGGTGGCTGACGCTGCATAGACTGGCGCCTGGGCGGTCATTCGTGGTTTCCCGTCGGTGTGAGCACGTCGTCTAGGTGTTCTACCACCTGGAGCACGGCCTCCTGCGCGGCGCGCGCTGCGTCCGCGATGCGCCATTTCGCGCGGTCCCGGTCTTCAACCAGGTTGCTGATCCCACGCACCTCTAGGAAGGGCAGGTCGTACAGCGCGCAGACGTGCGCGGCGGCAGCGCCTTCCATGCTCTCGCAGATGGCGCCGAACCGCGCGTACAACCCGTCCGCTACTGCGCGGACGCCGGTCACCTGCGAGAGCGTGAGGAAGCGACCGGCCCGCGCGCCGCACACGCTCGCCGCGCGCGCCGCCAGGGCGGTGTCGAGCGGGAAGTGATTGAAGCGCGGCGGGCGCGAATCTGCGACCACTTCACCGTCCACCCCACCGGTAGTTGGGGCGCCGGGCACCAGCGGAATGCCGATGCCCTCGGCGGAGAGCCAGCCGTCCGGCGTGATGACACCTACGTCCCCGTACACCTCTTCGGTGGCGAGCGCCACCGCGCCCACGGTCACGCCGCTCTGCACGTACGCGCCGCCTATGCCCACCTGGATGACTACGCTAGGCCGTCCGTGGCGCTCGATCTCGCGCGTGAGGGCATGGGCGGCGTTCACCGGCGCCATCCCCGTCACCAGCAGCCGGCACCGCTGCCCATGGAGAGTACCGGCGCCGGCACTGTCTGCTCCGGGCGCGATCGGATCGTTCAATGCTTCGCCGATTAGCCGGATCTCGCCCGCCGTGGCGGCGATAATTAAGGCACGCGATTGGGTCACTTGCAACTGATGTAGAGTTAGTTGAGCAGTATACTGGAGTTCGAGAAAGCGCAGACATGGAATCGGTATTCGCTGAGCGGTTGCCGTGGTTCGTGGCAGGGCCACTGATTGGGTTGGTGGTGGTGGCGATGTATGCCATTTGGAATGAGTCGCTAGGCGTGAGCGGTTTCTATGCGCATGTTGCGCGGCTGGTGCGGCGCCGGCCCGATACCGACATGCTGCGAGTGTGGCTGTTCGTGGGGATCCTCGCGGGCAGTGTGCTCGGCACGCTCCTGCAGGGCGGCCCGCGCGTGAGCACCGCCTACGGCGTGCTCGGGGCGGCCCTGCCGCTGGTGCTGCTGGTGCCGGTCCTGTTCACCGGCGGCGTGCTAATTGGCTACGGCGTGCGCTGGGCCGGCGGGTGCACGTCCGGCCACGGACTGGCGGGCTCGTCCGCGTTCTCTGTCTCCAGCTTCGCCGCCACTGCCACGTTCATGGCGACGGCCATCGCCGTCAGCTTCCTGCTGAACTGGGCATTGGGAGGTGTCCTGTGAGCGCCGTCCTGATCGGAGAACGCGGCACAACAGGTGGCCACCAGCAGCGAGAGCCGGTCGCCGGGCATTCCATCCCGTTACGCGCCAGGCGCCTGATCGCTCGCGCGCGCGCCGGGGCGAAGGCGAACCGGCTGGGATTCGCGCTCGGTCTTGTCTTCGGCGTGCTGCTGGTGCTGGCGCGGGTGCACGAGTACGAGACGATCCACAACATGCTGATGCTGCGCGACCCGTACGTCTTCCTGCTCATGGGGTCCGCCGTTGGCACCGCCCTGCCTCTGATCTGGCTGCTGCAGCGCCGCCGGTGGAACACGCCCTTTGGCGGAACGTTGGAGCCGGAGCGCCCGACGCTGGAGCGCCGCCACATCGCCGGCTCGGTGGTGTTCGGCACCGGGTGGGCGATCACCGGCGCCTGCCCGGGACCGGTACTGGCGATGACCGCCAGCGGGAACCTGCTGGGCGGCGTCGTGGTGGCCGGGATCTTCGTCGGTTCGCTGGTGCGCGACTGGGTGGCGAAGCGCCAGGGCCTGGAAGAGTCGGCGACCTGCTAGACGCTAGTCCCGGTAGGCAAGCGCCGTGGCGCCGTTGACCGGCGTCACGAATCGCTGGAGCGCGCCGTCAGCGACGCGCACGGCCGCGATGCCCTGGGCGTCGAGCAGGAGCAGTCGCTCCATGCCGGGTGCGGCCGGGTCGTCGGGCAGCCACGCCAGGCCGGTCAGGTCATCGTGCGGGCCGCTCGGCACGCGCCAGAGCTGTCCCGTCTCCAAGTTGGCCACCCAGGGCCAACCAACCGCGCCGTGCGCTTGAGCCGCGCGGGGGCCCGTCCCGATCACCTGGGCGGCAAACCGTCCGACGCCACGATCAGCCTGGCTGTTGCCGGGCAGGCCGGCTCCGGCTGCTCCGGCCATGGCCATCGCGCCGGCAGGTCCTTCTCCCGCAATAAAGGCAATCTTGCGGCCGTCCGGCGAAAAACGGGGCGTAGCGACCAAACCCAGACTAGGGACCGCGGCAGTGGGCGCGGTGGATGCGAGCTCCTGTACCGTGCCGTCGGCCAGGACGCGTAGAAGTGACGTATCGCGGACGCCGGTGACGGCCGGGCCGGTCTCTGCAATCAGGGCGAGCGATCCATCTGGTCCGACGTTGAGCTCAGAGGAATCTGCGGGCGCGGAGATGACTGACCGCTCACCAGTGCCGAGGTCCAGGCGGAGGATATCGCTGATCGACGTGAATGCGGGCGCCGTCGCCGACGGCCGTCGGCGCACGGCGTAGAGGCTCCGTCCGTCCGGCGACCACGCGGCCGAGACAAGCGTCTCGTTGGGCGCCTCTCGGCGCAGCAGGAGACCCGGCTCGGCGCCGGGTGACCCAGGCCGTACCGCATACACCTCGCCCGACGGCCAAGGAATGCCTCCGGGAGCAGCGGCGCCGACGCCCGCTCGCAGCTGGACGTGTGTATAGACCAGAGTCGCGCCATCCGGGGACCAGGAAGGGTCTTGTAGCCAGCCTCCGGTCCCGGCGGCAAGGCGCCGGCGGCTGCCGCCGGCATCCAGCAGCCACAGCGCGTTTTCGGCTAGGACCGCGATCCGGCCAGCGGGCAGCGTCGCCTGTGCGTGCGCTCCCCGCCCGGATGACCCCAGCCACGACCAGTCCACCAGCTGCGGCCCCAGGCCAAGGGCAGCGGCTGCCCCGGCGCGCAGGAACGATCGGCGCATGAAAGGAAACCGCTGGATCACGCCAGAGTCTAGTTGGTTACTCCGCGCTTTGGGTGTCCTCGCTGGCGTCCCATCCGCCACCGGTGGCGGGCAGGCCAACGCCGCGCAGGTTGGTAAGGCGGACTGCCAGCGCGTGCGTGTCGGTGGCGTCGCCGCCGATGGGGAAGAAGAACAGGCGGCTGCCGGCGCGGCCGTTCTCGGTGATGCTCATCACCGACACGCCCGAGCGCTCTCCCGCGGCGCTGGGGCCGCCGGTGAGG
>CADCTC010000100.1 GCA_902805635.1 uncultured Chloroflexota bacterium | reverse complement strand
GCCCGGACTGCTGTCCGGTGTCACGCGGAGCGGGTGCGGGGGCTAATGGGCTCGTGGGTGTGGGTCTGCCCCGCCACCACCGCCAGCAGGACGTCCAGGTCAAATGGTTTGCCCAGGCAGCCGTCCGCGCGCACCCGGCGGCACCTCGCCTCCACGTCGTGCGCGGCGGTCAGCAGAACAATAGGGGCCGCCGCGCCGGGACGCGCCCGGTACGCCGCGACAAAGGCCGGGGCATCGCAGCGGGGCATGGCGTAGTCCAGCACGATGACGTCCGGGTGGACCTGCGCCAGCCGATCCAGCGCCTCCAGGCCGTCCGCCGCCGTGGCCACGGCGTAGCCCTCGTACTCCAGCATCTCGGCAATCATCTCCCGGATGTGCCGGTCGTCGTCCACCACCAGCACTCGCCGTGCGTAGGCCACCATGTGCGTCTCCCGTGCCTACGCCAGTGGGTGACGCTCCCGCCTCGGTACACGAACGCCACCAGGGTAATCAGGTCTTCAAGCACGATCCGTGCCGCGCACAGCAGCTCTGGCGGGTATCGAGTACCGCTCGCTGCCCCCGCGCTGGCCGGGATCTTGCTGCGAGGACGCATGCGCTGGATACACCGGATAGGCGTAGTGGTTCCTTCCGCTGGCGAGGCGGCCCTAGCTGCCCTTGCGCTGGCCGTAGCGGCGGCAGCCGCGTACCGGTTCGCCGCCCCGTCTGCGGGCTGGCCGCACCCCTGAGCCTTCACTCGGCCAGGGTCGGGGCCGCCCGCGACCAGGGCAACCATGGCACCAGCAACGCGGGCGGCGTGACCGAGGCGGGGCAGGACCGGCGGGCCGGTGGTGGGGGGGCGTGGTCGGGTGGCGGCGCCGCTACACTTGCGCAAGGAGGTGCCCTGTCCCATGGGCGACTCGCAGGGGCGGTTCATCCCGGAGGCGCTGACGTTCGACAGCCGGCGCATCCACGCGGTCGGCAACACGCTGGTCCCCTCGCGGTGGGCGTTCGTGGCGCCGCCGGAGGTCGTCGGCACACTGTGGAGCGCGGACGGCACCACACGCGCAGTCCGCATCGCGCTGACGGGCGAGGAGGCGACCGCCCTGCAGCGCCTGCTGGACACGGCGGGTGCCCGCGCGCAGTAGCGTTGGCGTCAGGCGAGGGTCGTGCCCCGCAGGCGCAGGCTCAGCGCCGCCGCCCACAGCTTGCCAAGGAGGTGGGTCGCTTGGATCGAGCGCCGATCGAACGCGCCCCCGGCAGCGTCCACCAGCCCCACGCGACGACGCGCCAAGTGGGCGATGAGGCGGTGCAGGTCGGCCAGGTCCTGGTTGAGCGGACGCGTTTCTTCCATCCCTCTATGCCAACGCCGGTGGTGGCTCGCATGTTTCAGGCCACCCCACCCGACCGGCCGCCGCGGGCACGGGGTGCGACGCGTGGGGCGGCCGCGTTGGGAGGCACTCACCTTGCTACGCCCATTCCCGATGGCGAACGACCGCATACCCGAAGCCGCGCACGAGCCGCCGGATCCGGGCGGCCCGGTCGATCGCCTGCGTCCCCGTGAGCTGCTGTTCTTGTTGCTCCTCTCGCGGGACTACAGTCGGGCGCAGCTGGCGGGCTACTTTGCCGACGTGCTGGGAATGAGCGCCGACGAGGTGGACGCCACATTGACCAGCGCCGTCCGTGGCCTGGGTGCCGCCGATCTGGCGGAGGCCATCACGATCGGGCGGCGGCGCGGCCTCATCGACTAGACGCCACCGCCGCGAGCGGGTGGGGCCAGTGTGGTGCGGCTGCCTCGTACACCTCCTCGACCGTGCGGCTGTGGGGCCGTCTGCCCTGGCTACTCGCATGTCCTACAGGGCAGCCAGCAGGGCGCGGCGGTCTTCGTCGGTGAGGTCCAGGCGCCGAGCAGTTTCATGCCCCCACCTCCAGAATTCCGCGCCTCGTGATCTGGAAGGTGTAGGCGAAACGTCCAGACCGACGTGTTCCGTGACCACACCACGCTAATCCACCTGGACACGCCCGTACGCATTCAGATGTCGTAATCGTGCGCTCCTGATTCAAGGAATCCCAGCCGCTATACGCATGGTGGCGTCGTTCCCGCGAGGCGCAGCGCGCGCATGGCGCTGGCTGGTCACGGGCGCTGGCGGTGTGCTCCTGGCAGCCGCGGTGTGGCAGTTCCTGGAGGGGCGGCGAGTCGACGCGAGCCACACCTACCCCACGGCTGCGGCGCAGGCGATGCGGCAGGATTGTGAGCGCGCGGGCGGCTGGACTGCGGTGTGCAGTTGCGCCGTGGAGCGATTGCAGGCTGGCTATCAGTACGGCGCCTGGCGCCGCTTCACGGCCGAACAGCGCGGCGCTGCCGCTGCTAGCTACTTGCGCGACTGCGTCGCCGACAGCCACGACTTCGGTCCCGCCTTTGCGGTGCAGTTCCGCGAGCAGTGCCGCATAGGGGAGGTTCAGGCCGCGAGTTGCGAGTGCATGCTCAATGTGCTTCAGCAACGCTTTACGCGCCGCGAGTACGCGGACGTAGAGCGGCGGGTGTTCTCGAGCGGGACCGTGCCCCAAGCGCTTGCTGACGCGCTGGCGCCGTGTGAGGCACCAGGATAGTTCCAGTCCTGCTCTCAGCTGGCGTAGAATGGCGCGGCGACGAAACGGCGGCACGGCGTCTGCAATTGAACATGCTCCACGATGTACCAGGCCGTCCGCAGCAACGCCGCCGTCTTTCTGCTCCTAGCGGGCACTACGACCTACGTTGCCTGCTTGCTCTGGGCCGCAGCTAACGTGGGCGGGGCCGCCTTCTGGCTCCTGACTGTCCGCTAGGAGCCGCCCCGTACATCGACCTCGCGCGGCGTCCCGGTCGGCGCGAAGAACAAGCTGCCTTCGTGGCGTCCGGCGTTGAGAAGCGACGCTATGCTGCCCTTGCTACTGCCAGTGCTTCGGTCGCCTGATCTGCCACCGCCGCGGCGACAAGGCGGAAGCGCACAACCCACAGCGACGCCGGCCGCGCGCGCCATTGCCGGAAGGCGTCGATGCCGAAATCGCTCGACGTAATCCACGCCGGCAGCATTGACCGGTGCTCATGCAGCCAGCGCCAGCCCTCGGCATCGTAATCATCGTCCGGCATCGATGGGAGCGGCTCGAGCGACGGATCTTCCGTCAGCTGAACAACCGCCACCGGCCGGCCACCGCGCGCAGGCGCTCTCTGGTACGCGCTGATCAGCATCCCGGCATGCCAATGACGCACACTGCGGTCCGTGCTGGGCAGGCGGTGCACGCTCTTTGCCCCGGCGAGCAGCGCCGGTGTGGTCCAGCCAAATACCAAGTGTGGCACGTTTCCCCCTATCGACGACAGGAGAGCTAAATAATGCACGGGGCGTGCCAGAAGCACATACTACAGGGTCGGCGGTGTCACCTGCACCCTCGCTAAGAGTCCCACCCTAGCCAGGTGGTGACCGCCTCGTGCGGGCGGCGCTCCTTCGGCTTCGGCGGCGACGCAGGATCGGCATACCCTAGCAGCACATGGCCCACCAGCTGCGCGTGCGGCGGCAGCTGGAGCCACGACACCGCGCCGGGCAGCGGGCAGGAGCGCGATTTCCAGGCGCCGCCCAGGCCCAGCGCGTGCGCAGCCAGGAGCAGGTTCTGCACTGCGGCGGCGGTCGCGGCCAGCTCTTCCCAATCCGGTAGGTCTGGCATACCCGCGGGTACGCACCCCACCGCGATCGCCACCGGGGCGCGCAGGAGGTTCTGCGCCATGGTGAGACGGCATTGTGCCTCCCATGCGGGCGTCGCGACCGGCTCTCGCCCCCGCTGATGCGCGATCGTGTCTTCTGCGAGGGCAGCCGCGTACTCGCGCCGGGCGTCGCCCCGCAGCACGAAGAATCGCCACGGCTGGGTCAGCTTGTGGTTGGGTGCCCGGTTGGCGGCGGTGAGCAGTTCGTCGATCACGGCGCGCTCCGGCTCGTCTGGCAGCCACGCCGCTGCACTGCGCCGCGAGCTGATCGCCTGGAGCACCATCTCTCCCGCACCGGCTCTGGTGTCCGCTTCCGTGGCGGAAGACGCGGCATTCGCAATCGCAATCGTGGCACTCATGCCCACGAGTCTAAAGGACACCCCAGACAGCACTGGCCCCCTGTTCGAGAGCCCTAGCAAGGCTGATACCCTTCACACCGTCAGCCAGCGTTCGGACACTTGGCTACGGCTGCACCGGTATGACTAGTGCCACTTGACCCTCTCCGTCGGCGAATCCCGCATGTCCGCTTCGAGCCGACGGCGGCTCCAGCCGGGCGTCCATCTCATTCGCTCCCTGCACCCGCGCCCACGGGCGGCACCGGCGCAACCACCTCGCCGGCAGCACCGGCCATGCCCGCGCGCCACGCAACTCCTACGGAACGATCGCGCGGCGTGCCGTCGGAACGGCTTGGCGGGCTGGTCACCGGCATAGCCGAGGTCGTTGCGGGCGAGGAGCAGGCTACCGACAGCGCGCTAGTGACGTTGCTCGCTGACGCGGGGCTCGGCGAAGACGCCGCTGCTCTAGACCTCGCGCGTCAGTGGCTCGCGCTCCTGACCGGCGTGCGCCAGTCGGCTGAAGCGGCTCGCGCGCTGGGGTTTGGCGCGCTGGTCATGGCCGGCCTCCCGGAGGCGGACGCACGCCGGGCCGTCGAGACGGTAGCCGGCGGTGCCGCGGCCGGCGCGCCGGCACCGCTTTCAGTAGCGGTGGAGCGGCTGGACCTCGGCGCCGCCGCGGCCGGTGAGCCGGCGCGGGGCACGTTCCAGGTGTCGGGTGGCCCTGGACGAATTCTGCCTGGTGACCCACGCCTGGTTGTGACGCCAGCACAGTTTGGCCCCGGACCCACCCAGGTGCAGATCGAGGTGGCCGGGCTGCCCGGCGCCGTTCTGCTCACCAGCCTGCAGCTAGTCACGCCCGCCGAGGTGGCGGATGTGCCGGTCTTCGCACGTTGGACCGCTGCTGGAGTCGCCGCACCCGCTGCCTCGGTGCGGGACGGGATTCCAGCCGCGACACCCGCCGCACCAGTTGCCCCACCTGCCAACCGCATCGTCGTGCGCACCGTGCTCGTGATCGCGCGCGTTGTCGGTTTCCCCCGCGCACTTGCGCTGCAGCGCGCCATCGAGCAGATTCCGGGCGTGGTGGAGACCAAAGCGGCCGGCTTCGAGCACAGCGTGCTCAACCTGCACGTCCAGCACGATGCGATGGTGAACTTGGCCGAGGAGATTGCCCACCTCTCCGGTTTCCCATTGACGATCACCAACTCCAGCCTCGGCCGACTGCAGCTCGCCCTCGAAGGCCGCTAGTCGAGCCCGATTGCTTCCCAGTCCCGTCGCCCTAATCGCTGCCGCCAGGCTCGCTCCGCAGGGCGAACACCACCCACGCGCCGGCCACCGTCAGCACCGCCGCCGTCACGACAAACGCGCCGCGCAGACCAAACGCCGTTGTCGCCGCCGCGCCTGCCGCCGGGCCCGCGGCATTTCCCAGTGCGGTCGCGGTCGCCGTCAGCCCAAACACCAATCCGCGCCGTGCAGACGGCGTGCGCACCGCCACAATCGCCATCACGCCCGGGATGAGGCCTCCCGTGAAGAGACCCTGTACCGCCCGCAGCGCCAGCAGTTGCCAGGGGGAGTCCACGAGCGCCTGGGGCAGGTACGTCACCGCCGCCAGCACCGAGCACGCCGCTACCACCCGCGCGTGTCCCACTCGGTCGCCAATCTTGCCCGCGAACCCCGCCGCCAGCGCGCCTGTGATCGCCCCGGCGCCCAACATCAGGCCCGCGAGCGTGGCGACGTTGGGATAGTCCTCCGGGACCAGAGTGCTGACGTACAGTGGGAGCACTGGCGAGACGGCGCTCATCCCAGCCTGGACAAAGAAGAGCGTCCCGATCAGTGCCAGCAGGCCAGGAATCTGAAGCACAAGGCGCAGTGCTGGCCCCATGCCTCCCTCACCCGCCGCAGCCGGCGCCGGGCGGCTGAAGTCCTCCCGCACGAAGCGCACGACCCCGATCCCGGTGACCACTAGCAGCACGCCTGTGATGGCGAACGTCGCGCCAAAGCCAATCTGATCCGCGACGATGCCTCCCACCAGCGGGCCCGCCGAGTTACCGATGAACGACGCCGTTTGCATCATGCCCAGTACGTAGCCAAGCTCACGCGCCGGCGCCACGCTGGAAACCAGCGTGCGCATCGCCGAGACCGTGCCGGAAAACGCGCCCTGCACCAGCCGCAGCGCCAGCAGCTGCTCGGGAGACCGGGCAAAGCCCATCAGCGCCACAACAGTGCCGCCGCCGAACAGCGCCCGCACCACCATTCCCTTGCGCCCATGCCTGTCCGCCAAGGTGCCCCACACCGGCGCCATGGCCGCCATCACCAGCATGGCCGCCGCAGACATCAGCCCCGCCCAGCGCACCGCCTCTGTCGCGCTGCCCACTCCCAGGTGCTGCACGTACAGCGGCAGGAACGGGGTTGCCATGCCGAACGCCAGCATGGCCACGCATTGGCAGGCGCAGAGCGTGTAGAAGGTACGCCGCCAATTCGGGTCGTAGGCTGCTTCCGCGTCCGGGCGCGCCCCCGCGCCGGCTTTGCCGACGGTCGCCTGCGTGCGCTGCCCGCCTGGCTGCGGGCGGCCCGACACGTCAGGACCGGCGACCCTCATTTCAGGCGATGATAGCTCTCGTCACGACCGGTACGATTGATCAAGGCAACAATCCAGACCATGACGACCCAATCGCATTCGAGCGCACTCACCTCGTCCAGGCCCAAGGAGTGCGGCGGCGGAGAGCTCCGCGACCGCTTCGGCTTCCTACGCGACTTGGTGGCGGAGATGGAGCGCCGCGTGCCGTACGCAGCGGCGCTCGTCAGCAGCACCGACGGCGTCAACCTAAGCCTGCGCGACGGCGAGCAGAGCGCTTCCCGTCGCGACCCGCGCAGTGGCATCGTGCTCACGGTCTCCAACGGCTCCTTCTTGGAAGAAGAAGCTACCGGCGACGTCTCCGAGCACGGCGTGCGCCAGGCGGCCGAGCGACTGGTGGAGCGCGCCGCCACGCGCGGCGGCCGGGGCGGCACACTCGCCATTGATCCCGGCGAGCCCCTCGACACCGACTTCACTACGCCGGTGGGCGTAGATCCCACCTCGCTCTCGCTGGCCGACAAGCTCACGAGGCACGAGGCCCTGCGCCAGAAGGCGCGCGGGCTCGACCAGCGAGTCATCCAGGCCACGCTGTCCTACAGCGACTCCGTCGAGAGCAAGCTCTTCGTCAACCGCGCTCGATTCGTGACCGAGTCGCTGCGCCGCGTGCGCGTCTTCATCTCGCTCTTCGTGTCCGATGGCAGCCAGCGCCGCTACGACTGGCTGAGTCACGGCGGCACCGGCGGCCTCGAGCTCCTAGACGTAACCGACGTCGAACTCGAGCAGCTCAAGGACAATGCAATCGCGCTCCTGTCCGCCAAACCCGTGGAGCCCGGCACCTACGACGTAGTCACCGACAACGGCGTCACCGGGGTCCTGGCGCACGAGGCGTTTGGCCACGGCGTCGAGACTGACATGTTCCTCAAGGATCGTGCGCGCGGCGCGCACTTCATCGGCGAGCGCGTCGGGTCAGACCTGGTGACCATCGTAGATGACCCCAGCATTCCCGGCGCCTATGGGTCGTATTTCATCGACGACGAGGGACAGCCCGCCAGCCGCACCGAGATCATTCGCAACGGGATCCTTCAGCGTGGCCTGTCCGACCTCTACTCTTCCGCGCTGCTTGGCATCCCGCGCTCCGCCAACGGACGGCGCGAAAGCTTCGAGCGCAAGGCGTATGCCCGCATGTCCAACACGTTCTTCGCCGCCGGGGAGAGCTCGCGCCAGCAGGTGCTGGAGAGCCTGGACGACGGGCTCTATCTGTGCCACGCCAGCAGCGGTATGGAGGACCCTAAAGGCTGGGGCATCCAGGTCTCCGCCCATTATGCGCGCGAGTACAAGGGCGGGAAGCCCACCGGCGTAGTGGTGGCCCCAGTCGCCATCACCGGCTACGTGCCCGACCTCTTGCGTGATGTCTCGATGGTCGGCAACGACTTCGAGCTCCACTCGGGGGGCTGCGGCAAGGGCTGGAAAGAATACGTCGTGGTGTCAGACGGGGGTCCGCACCTCCGCACCCGCGTGAGGTTGGGATAGACCATGCTTGATCTGATCAAAGCCGCGCTCGGTCGCCAGGACGGCGCCACCGACTGGACGGTGCGCCGCCGGCGCAACCGCAACACGCAGCTCTACCTCATCGGCCGCTCCATCGAAAACCTGCGCGAAGTGGAGACCGAAGAATTTGAGCTGGAAGTCTACAACGACCACCCGTTCCCTGCGGGCTTCCGCGACCGCGATGGCGGTGCCCCCGCTGGCCACGCGCGCGGCAGCGCCTCAGTCACGCTCGTGCCGGCCGATCGTGGCCGCATCGGCGATCGCATCGCTGACGCCGTGGCCATGGCCCAGCTGGTGCACAGCCCCCACTTCGATCTGCCCGAGCGCCCCGACTACCCCGACGTGCCGCTGGCTGATGCTGGGCTTGCCCACGCCGCCTCCGCCCGCGCCGCCGCAGTGTCATTCGCGGAAGAGTTGTGGGCGGCGGTCGAGCGCGAGCAAGGAGTGCGGCTGAGCGCCGCCGAGCTGTTCCTCACGGTGACCGACCTGGAGCTGCACAACAGCCGCGACATCCAGGTCGGCACGAGCACGACGCGCATCATGTCTGAGATCGTGCTGCTCGCCGGCGATGGCGCATCGGAAGAAGCGGAGCACTTCCGGCAGATCGAGACGCGCCGGCTTCCAGAGCTGCACCTGGATGACCAGGTGGCGGAGGCGGCGCGCTTCGCACGCGATACTCTGCGCACCCGTGCGCCGCGCACGCGTGTGGGCCCAGTGATCCTGGAGGGCGAGGCGCTGGTGACCCTCTTCGAGGCGTTCTCCTTCCAGGCGTCGGCGCGCGCCGCCTACCAGAAGCTCTCCGCCACTGAGCTCGGCCAGAGCGTGCTCGGCGATCGCTCGGTCACCGGCGATTCCCTCACCATCCGCAGCAACGCGCTACGTCCGTACGGCCTCGGTAGCCACCGCTTTGACTCAGACGGCGTGCCGGGGCAGGACGTGCTGCTGATCGAAGACGGCATCCTGCGTGGCCGCGTCGCCGGCCAGCGCTACGCGCAGTACCTCGGATTGCCCGTCACCGGTCAGATGGGCGCCATCGAGGTCGCACTTGGCAGCACACCGCTGCCCGAGCTTGTCCGCGGCGAGCCGGTCCTGCGCGTCGTGAAATTCTCTTCGCCCGAGGTGGACCCTATCACCGGCAACTTCGGCACCGAGATCCGTCTGGCATACGAAGAAGACGGGAAGGGCGGCGCCGCTCAGCCGGTCAAGGGCGGGTCGGTCAGCGGCAACGTCTTCGACGCATTTGCCGGCGCGCGTCTTGCCAGCGGGCTGCGCGAGCTACCCCTGGCCGGGTTCTCCGCTGGCGGCGGCGCCTACGCCGGCCCTCAAGCGGTCCGGTTCGCCACGCTCAGCGTGTCGGGCGACGACTAAGCAGCGCCGCGCAGATCTGACCGAGTAACGCCGGTCCGGAGTAGATGAGCCCGGTGTAGATCTGGACCAGCGTGGCGCCTGCGTCCAACTTCTCCAGCGCGTGCTCCGGACGCATGATGCCGCCCGCCCCTACTATCGGGAGCCGGCCGGCTGCCTCACGCACCAGGAAGTGCACCACGTCCGTCGCGCGGTGGCGTAGCGGCGCGCCGCTCAGCCCGCCCACCTCCGCCGCACCCGCGCCAGACACACCGTCTCGCGATAGCGTCGTGTTGGTCGCGACGATCCCGTCGACACCGGCGGCGAGCGCCGCCTCTAGAGCAGCACTCAGCCCAGCTTCGTCCAGGTCCGGCGCCACCTTTACCAGCAGCGGGAGGCGCCGGCCATGGCGGCTGAGCCCATCGCGCCGCCGCACCACCCGACGCAGCAGTTCCTCGAGAGCGCGACGCTCCTGCAGGTCGCGCAGCCCTTTGGTGTTGGGCGAGCTGACGTTCACCACCGCGTAGTCGGCACGATCGTGCAGCGCGTCCAGCACGGTCACGTAATCATCGGCCGCCGCCTCCAACGGAGTCGTGGCATTCTTCCCCAGGTTTACCCCCAGCACGCCGCCGCCCGGCATGTGCCCCGTGACGTGCTGCAGCCGCGCGCGCGCCGAGGAAGCGCCCCGGCTGGGGAACCCCATGCGGTTGATCAGCGCGCCGTGCTCCGGCAGCCTGAAGATGCGCGGACGCGGATTGCCAGGCTGGGAGCGCGGCGTGACCGTCCCAATCTCGACCGCACCGAAACCCAGCGCGGAGAACGCACGCGGCGCGATGCCGTTCTTGTCCAGCCCCGCGGCCAACCCCACTGGATTGGGGAATCGCAGGCCCATCGTCTCGACCACCAGGCGATCGTCACGCACTGCACTCAGGCGCTCCAGCAACGTCAGGGCGCCAGGGACCTGCTCCGCCAGGCCCAGCAGCCGCAGCGCCAGATTGTGTGCGTCTTCGGGGTCCATCCGGGCCAGGATGGGCCACGCTGCGCTCCGGTATAGCGCGTCTACTGCCAGCGGTAGAGCTCCGGGTCGCCGGTGTCGAAGCCGACCGCTTCTAGCTCCGGCCACAGCGCGTCGGGGATGGGGTGCTGCGCCAGGTCCACCGTCTGTTGGATGCGTTCCGGGCGCGTGAACCCGATGATCGTCGTGTGCACCCGCGGGTCCCGCATCGAGAACTGCAGCGCCGCAGCTGCGAGTGGCACGCCGTGGCGCCCGCAAATCTCCTGGATGCGCCGCACGCGCTCGATGAGCTGCGCCGGGGCCTCCTGGTACGCGTAGCGCGCGTAGGCGTCCGGCCCCTTTGCCAGGATGCCGCTGCCGTACGGCGCCGCATTTGCCACGCCCAGTCCCATGCGCGTCGCCAGGTCCAGCAGTGGTGCCCCATTGCGATTGATCAGCGTGTAGCGGTTGTGGCTGATGACTGCCTCAAAGATGCCCAATTCCAGATAGCGCATCATCAGCTCGGTCGGTCCTCCAGCCAGCCCCACGTGCTCGATGACGCCCTCGTCGCGCAGCCGGCACAGCGTGTCTACCGCCCCTCCCGGCGCCGCAATCTCCTCGAACGGCGCGTGCTCCGGATCGTGCAGGTAGACCAGCGCCAGCCTGTCCACGCCCAGCAGCCGCAGGCTGCGCTCCACGGAACGGCGCATCTGGTCGCCGCTAAAGTCCCCCGTTTTGAGGTCGCGGTCGGCCTTGGTGTCCAGTAGGTAACCCTCCGGCACCCCGCCCATCTCCTTGAGCACCAGGCCGATGCGCCGCTCGCTCTCGCCGTCGCCATATGACGCCGCGGTGTCGATGACTTTGATGGCACTGCGCAGCACCTCGCGCACCGTCTCCAGCGCGCGTTCGTCGCCGACGCTGTAGGCGAACGTCTCCGGCATGTCCCCCAGCGGCGCGCAGCCCATCGCCAGGGGAGATACGATCAGCCCCGTCTTCCCAAAGGTGCGCGAGCTCAGGTCCGGTGATGTAGGCATTGGAACGATTGTCGCCTATGGAACCTACGCCCCGGCCAGTACGGCGTACTGCTTCTTGTAGTACTCCTGGTACTCGCCGGCCTTGATGGTGCGCCACCAGTCCTGGTTGTCACGGTACCAGGCCACCGTCGCTCCGATGGTCTTCTCGAAGTCGGCGTACTGCGGCTGCCATCCCAACGCCAGGGTCTTCCGGTAATCCAGGTTGTACCGGTAGTCGTGCCCCGGTCGGTCAGGCACCAGCTGCATCAGTGACCGTGGCTTCCCCAACAGGTCCAGGATGGTCTCGGCCAGGCGGACGGTGTTCACCTCCACGTCGTTGCCGATGTTGTACGCCTCCCCCGGCGCACCGCGGCGCAGCACCAGGTCGATCGCCGCGGCGTGGTCGTCCACGTAGACATAGTGACGTACCGCCCTGCCCTGCCCGTAAATGGGCAGCGGCTTGTCCTCGATTGCGTTGGTGATGAACAGCGGCGTCGCCTTTTCGGGGTACTGGTAGGGACCGATGGTGTTCTCGCCCCGCGTCACCACCACAGGCAGGCCGAAGTTGGTGCCATACGAGAAGACCATCAGCTCAGCGCCCGCCTTGCTGGCGCTGTACGGGTTGCGCGGCGCCAGTGGCGCGTCCTCGGCCGTCGCCCCCTCACCGACGTGGCCGTACACCTCGTCGGTGCTCACTTGCAGGAATCGCTTGCCGGCATAGCCTCCGGCTTTCCAGCCATCGCGTGCGGCACGCAGCAGCGTATTCACGCCCAGCACGTTGGTGCGCACGAATACGTCTGGGTCCATGATCGAGCGGTCCACGTGCGACTCCGCGGCGAAGTTCACCACCGTGTCCGCCTCGACCACCAGCGGCGCTACGGCATCGTAGTCGCAGATGTCCGCCTGCACGAACCGGAAGCGCGGCTCGTCCCACACCGGCGCCAGGTTCTGCGTGTTGCCCGCGTAGGTCAGCTTGTCCAGCACCGTCACGCGCGCTTCAGGATGGTCACGCACGAAGTTCCGCGCGAATGCGCTGCCAATGAAGCCCGCGCCGCCCGAGACGAGCACGTGTCGCAGCGCCGGCTGATCCTGATCTGCTTGCATGCAGGGTCAAACGATCCGCCCCGCGTGTGCGCGCCGGGCGCAGCTCCTCTTGGGAGCATTAGACGCTCTTCGGCTACAGCTGCCAGCCTACTTCCGATCATATTGACGTGCGCGAGGCGGGTAACGGCCAGAGCCATCGACATAGATGCCGGGCGAGGCCCAGCCGGCCCAATCGAAGTGCGGCGTGTCGACCCCCTCGGTTCGCAGGGTGAGCGTCACCTGGCGCCCGGCGTACGCCCCCAGATCGACCTGAATGAACCGCCACCCGCGGTCAACCGGTTCCGTCTGCGGCTGCATCCGCTCGTCGACGATTACGTGGCGCCCGCGCTGGTCGGTCAGCTCGGCAATAAACCGGACACCGTCGGCGCCGGCCTGGTCCCAGGCGGCCGGGTCGAGTCCGATCCCAGTCTGAAAGAGGGCGCGATCCGGAACCGCCAGCGCGACGTCAACGCGAGATGGCGGATGCATGAACAACCAAGAGCGCGTATGGCCCGAGATAGTCTGTGGACGTACGGCGACGAACTCGCCCAGGCGTGCGCCGTCGGGCGCGGAGATACGAACCCCCTGGCCGAACGCGATCCGTTGCAGCAGGTTGGCAGCCAGCACTTGCGTCCCTTCCGGCGCAGGCGCCGGGCGCATCGCGCCGATCAGCCACGGCACCGTGCTGACGATCATTACGGTACCGATACCGGCGAGGAATGCCGTGGTTGTCACGCGCCTGATCGTGTGCGCAGCCGGCAGGAACCGCCAGAGCGCGACCGCGCCCAGCACACCCAGTGCTCCGAATGAGAGCAGTACGCCGATAGCTCTCCAAAGAGTGGGGCCGAGGGCGTAGCGAACGACGTGTGTCCCGGCAGGGACAGGGACGACCACGAAACCGTGCCCGTGTTCCACTTCCGGGACAAAAGGCGCTGCACGAGCTGACACGGCTACGCCATCCACATACGCTCGCCAGCCGGGAAACACCAGTGTCCGGATAGCGATCTCTCCGCCTCCCTCCGCGACGTTCACCCGCGCCTGCGTCCATTCAGGAGCATCCCACACATTCTCAATGTCGACAGTACCGCTGT
>CADCTC010000099.1 GCA_902805635.1 uncultured Chloroflexota bacterium | reverse complement strand
GGCAGCTCGTCGCCCGCGTCACGGGAGAACTTCTTGACGTCGACCACCTTGCCGTACTCGCCCGACGGGACTCGCAGCGAGGTGTCTTTCACCTCGCGCGCCTTCTCGCCGAAGATGGCGCGTAGCAGGCGCTCCTCCGCGGTGAGCTCGGTCTCGCCCTTGGGCGTGATCTTGCCCACCAGGATGTCGCCCGCGCGCACCTCCGCGCCGACGTAGATGATCCCTTCCTCGTCCAGATCCTTGAGCGCGTCCTCGCCAACGTTGGGGATGTCGCGCGTGATCTCCTCAGGGCCCAGCTTCGTGTCGCGCGCTTCTACCTCGTACTTCTCGATGTGGAGCGACGTGAACTTGTCCTCCTGCACCAGGCGCTCTGAGAGCAGGATGGCGTCCTCGAAGTTGCCGCCCTCCCAGAACATGAACGCGCACAGCACGTTCTGCCCTAGCGCCAGCTCGCCCTTCTCCGTGGACATGGTGTCCGCGATAGACTGGCCCGCGCGCACGCGGTCTTCCTTATTGACGATCGGGCGGTGGCTGATGCACGTGCCCTGGTTGGACCGGATGAACTTACGCAGGTAATGCGTGTGCGGCGTGCCCTCGTCGTCTAGGATCACGATCTCGGTCGCAGTGGACTTGACCACGGTGCCGTCTACGCGGGCGAGCAGCACCTGGCCGGAATCGCGTGCCGCCTGTCCTTCCGCGCCAGTCGCCACCAGCGGTGACTCGGGCTGGATCAGCGGCACCGCCTGGCGCTGCATGTTCGCACCCATCAGCGCGCGGTTCGCGTCGTCGTGCTCCAAGAATGGGATCAGCGCAGCGGCAACGGAGACGATCTGCTTGGGCGAGATGTCCATCATGTCGATGCGCTCGACCGGCGATGCCTGGAACTCTCCCTGGAAGCGAGACGCGACGCGCGTATCGATCAGGTTGCCACGCGCATCTACCCGCGTATTCGCCTGCGCCACGACATACGTCTCTTCTTCGTCTGCGGGCAGGTAGCTGACGTCATCGGTCACGAACGGTGTCACCGCTAGCTCATAGCCGTCGGCGCCCGCGGCCTTGACCAGCGCCTCCGCCGTTGACTGGTCGATCGCCTGGCCTGGCTCGATCATCGCCAGCGCGGTGCCCGCCGGGCCATCTGGCGCCGGCAGCGCGCGGCGCGTGTTGGCCGTGAGCAGGCGACCCACCAGCTCATCCGGTGACGTCTGCGCCGTCACCTGGATCGTGCGGCTCACCTTGCGGTAGGGCGTCTCGATGAAGCCGTAGTCGTTGATGCGCCCGTACGTGGCCAGTGAGCCGATCAGGCCGATGTTCGGCCCTTCCGGCGTCTCCACCGGGCAGATGCGGCCGTAGTGGCTCTCGTGCACGTCGCGCACATCAAAGCCGGCGCGCTCACGGGAAAGACCGCCAGGGCCCAGCGCCGAGAGGCGACGCTTGTGGGTCAGCTCAGCGAGCGGGTTGGTCTGGTCCATGAACTGGGAGAGCTGGGAGCCGCCGAAGAACTCCTTCATGGCGGCGACCACGGGGCGGATGTTGACCAGCGCGGCCGGTGTTGCCGACTCGGGGTCTTGGATGGTCATGCGCTCCTTGATGACGCGCTCCATGCGCAGCAGGCCGATGCGGAACTGGTTCTGGATCAGCTCGCCCACCGCACGGATGCGGCGGTTGCCCAGGTGGTCGATGTCGTCGGGCTTGACCTGGTCCCGGTTCATCACCACCATCTGGCGCACGATCTTCACCATGTCATCCGGGGTGAGCGTGCGCTCGGTGCGCCCCACGATCTTCAGCCGCTTGCTGAGCTTGTAGCGGCCCACGCGGCCCAGGTCGTATCGCCTGGGGTTGAAGAACAGCCCGTGCACCAGCGTGCGCGCGTTCTCCGCTGTTGCCGGATCACCGGGCCGCAGCCGCCGGTAGATCTCCATCAGCCCCTCTTGGTAGCTGTGCGCCGGGTCCCGGCGCGTGGTGGTGCCGATGGTGCTCTCGATGAACGAGTGGTCCGGGTCGTCGTCCACATCTTTGAACAGGTCGAACAGCGCCTCGTCGGTGCCGTACTCGGGCGCCAGCGCGCGCAGCAGCGTCGTCACCGGGATCTTGCGCTTGCGGTCCACCTTGACCGTGAGCATGTCTTTATTAGAGGTCTCGAACTCCAGCCACGCGCCACGGTTCGGGATCAGCTTGGCCTGGAACAGGTACCTCCCCGAGACCGGGTCCTCCTCGGCGGTGAAGTACACGCCGGGGGAGCGCACCAGCTGCGAGACGACCACCCGCTCGGCGCCGTTGATGATGAACGTGCCGTACTCGGTCATGATCGGGAAGTCGCCCATGAAGATCCGCGACTCCTTGATCTCCTGCGTCTGCTTGTTCAGCAGCCGCGCCTCGCAGTACAAGGGCGCCGCGTACGTCATGTCCCGGTCGCGACACTCGTCCTGGCTGTACTTGGGCTCTCCAAAGGGATCGTCCCCAATCGAGAGCTCCAACTCCAAGTTCTTGCCCGTGAAGTCGGTGATGGGGCTGATCTCCGTGAACAGCTCGCGCAGCCCCTCACCACGGAACCAGTTGAAGCTCCGCAGCTGAATCTCGATCAAGTTGGGCATCTGCAGCAGCTCTTTGGCATTGCCAAACCAGAGCCGCTCGGCGCTCGCGTCGGCGCCGTTGTTGGACAGCGGGGCCTCGCGGCCTACGCCGTATGAAGTCGGACGAACTGCCACCACCATCTAGTTACCTACTCCTCATGGGAACAACTGCGGACGGGCACTGTGAGCGCTGCAGGCATTGCGCGAGAAACGCAAGTCGCCGGTCGGCTCGGCGGGCTACTGCCGCCGGCCTTCCGGCCAGGAATTCAGGGTTGGACTGTGAGCTGTGGATCAAGCGCACGGGGCGGCGCTAAGAGAACTCAAGGGATACGAACAAACACCCGGCGCGATGCCGAGCGGACATGGCATAGCCTGACGTGGTGTGAGAGAAGCCTTCGACGAGCTACGACGTGCGGGCACCAGTCGGAAATGCAACTCTACCACAAAACGCAGCAACCAGCAAACACGCGCGGTCACCCGACCGGCGTGCTTCCGGTTGCTGCGTTATTTGTAGGAACTATCGTAGCACAGCGAGCCGGAGGAGCAACAGTCCCTCCACCTCGCTGCGTGAATGCCGGTATGGAGCGCCGCTTACTTGACTTCGACGGTGGCGCCAACCTCGGCCAGCTTAGCCTTGATCTGCTCGGCCTCGTCCTTCGTTACGCCTTCCTTGACGGCCTTGGGTGAGCTATCGACCAGGTCCTTGGCCTCTTTCAGGCCCAGACCGGTGATTTCACGAACCACCTTGATGACCGGGATCTTGTTCGGACCGACCTGCGTCAGGATGGCGTCGAACTCGGTCTGCTCCTCCTGCACGGGCGCTGCCGCTGCGCCACCACCCGCCGCTGCGCCACCGCCGGCGCCCGCCGGGGCCATTGCCACCGCCGCGCTGACGCCCCACGCCTCTTGGAGCGCCTTCGACAGCTCGGCGATCTCCAGGACCGTGAACCCGTTGAGCTGATCGATGACTGTCTGTACCTTCTCGCTTGCCATGTGATTCTCTCCTTATCCGTTAGGCAGCCGCGGCTTCGCCGCCCTGCTTTTCTACCTGCGCCTCGAGCGTGCCGACCACCGTCTGAAGCAGGCCGTTGAGCACCCCAACGAACTGCGAGAGTGCGCCGCCGATAGCGCCGACCGCCTCGGCGCGCAGCTGCTCCATCGGGGGCAGCGTCGCCAGGCGTGTGATCTCATCCGCGCCGATTACTACCGAACCGAGCATCCCACCGCGCACGGTCAGGATGCGGCTGGTGCGCGCGAAGTCGCTGATCGCCTTTGAGGGCTGGACCACGTCGTCGTAGCAGAACGCTACCGCCGTCGGACCGGCCAGCAGCGCGTCGGCCGCGTCGCTGCCCAGGTCGGCGTTGCGCGCCGCGATGCGCAGCAACGTGTTCTTGGCAATGGTGTAGTCAACCTGGTGCGGATGCAGCGAACGACGCAACGCCGCCAGATCGCGCACCGACAGCCCGCGGTAGTCTGTGACTACCGCTAGCTTGGCGCGCCGCATCTTGTCGGTCAGCTCTTCCACCGCCGTCACCTTCTGCGGTGTTGGCATGCTGTACCTCCTCTATGGATTCCCGCCGCTGCAGGTCCGGTGGTCCGATCTCAGTGAGCCCAGAGGACCTGCGACGGCTGCTGTGCCCAAACAAAAACCCCTGCGTCAGAGACGCAGGGGTGACCGCGCAGCTAAGCCGCGCGTCACGAGCAGCGCGCCCAACGGCGGCGGCTCGCGCGTCACACCTCGGCAGGTGGCATTGCTGCCATTGGCCCCCGCGTGTGCGGGCGGCGCCTGCTGTCTCTGGCGTGCTGGTGTGTGCGAAGTATACCTAGCGGTTACGACAAACCGCGCAACGGCGACTAGCCTACGCCAGAGCCGCGACGGCGGCGAGGTCCACGCCCACGCCTGGGCCCATGGTGCTTGTCAGCGTCACCGTGCGGATGTACTGTCCCTTTGCGCCGGAGGGCCGCGCTGCGATCACCGCCGCGAGCAACGCGCGGAAGTTGTCCATGATCTGCTCCGGCGTGAAAGACACTTTGCCGATCGGCACGTGCAGCAGGCCTGCGCGGTCAGTGCGGAACTCCACGCGCCCGCCCTTTACTTCGCGCACTGCGCGCGCCACGTCGGGGGTCACAGTGCCGGTACGTGCGTTGGGCATCAAGCCACGCGGGCCCAGGATGCGGCCCAGGCCGCCGATGATGCGCATCATGTCTGGCGACGCGATGGCGACGTCGAAGTCCAGCCAGCCGCCCTGGATGTCGGTGGCGAGGTCTTCCGCACCAACGCGGTTGGCGCCCGCCTCGGTCGCCGCGCGCGCCGCGTCTCCCTGTGCGAACACCACCACGCGCACTTCGCGTCCCGTGCCCGACGGCAGCGCGACGGTGCCGCGCACCTGCTGGTCGGCATGGCGCACGTCCACGCCCAGGCGCACATGCGTCTCTACCGTGGCGTCGAACTTCGCGTACGACGTCTGCTTCACCAGACCGACCGCCTCTTCCGGCTGGTAGGTCTGCTTCGGGTCGACCAGCTTGGCCGCCTCGATGTACTTCTTCCCGCGCTTGGTTGCCATAGTGTTTCTCCTGCAGTACAACCGCGCCCCTTGAAGGGACGCTCCTGCGTGTGTGCGCCGGCCCGACAGGGCTAGGCGACGACTTCCAGCCCCATCGACCGCGCCGTGCCTTCGATCATCTTCTCGGCGGCGGCAAGGTCGTTGGCGTTGAGGTCCTGCATCTTGGTTTCGGCGATCTCGCGGATCTTCGCACGCGTCACGCTGCCCACCTTGGTCTTGTTGGGCACGCCGGAGCCCTTCTCGATGTTCGCCGCCTTCTTCAAGAGATCCGGCGCCGGGGGCGTCTTGGTGATGAACGTGAAGCTGCGGTCCTCGAAGACCGTGATCTCGGCCGGGATCACCATCCCGGCTTGCGGTGCGGTGCGCTCGTTGAATTCCTTCACGAACGCCATGATGTTGATGCCGTGCTGGCCCAGCGCGGGACCAATCGGCGGCGCCGGCGTGGCCTTGCCGGCCGGCGCCTGCACCTTCACGACTGCGCGTACTTTCTTCGCCATCTATCAGGCCTTCTCTACTTGCAAGAAGTCCAGCTCGACCGGCGTCTCGCGCCCGAACATCGAAACCAGCACTCGCAGCTTGGTCTTCTCTTCGTCCACCGCGTCGATCGTGCCAAGGAACTCCGCGAATGGTCCATCGACGATCTTGACACGGTCGCTCTTGTGGTACGTGATGCGTACCTGCGGCTTCTCCTCGTGCATCTGCTTGAGGATGGCCTGTGCTTCGCTCTCCGGCAGTGGCGTGGGGTTATTGCCGTGACCGACGAAGCTGGTGACGCCGGGCGTGTTGCGCACGACGTACCACGAGTCGTCTTCTAGCAGCATCTCCACCAACACGTAGCCGGGATAGAGCTTGCGCTGGACAGTGCGGCGCTGGCCGTTCTTGATCTCGACCTCTTCCTCTGTGGGGACCACCACGCGGAAGATCTTATGCGCCATATCCATGGAGGCGATGCGGTGCTCGAGGTTCGTCTTGACCTTGTTCTCGTAGCCCGAGTACGTGTGGATCACGTACCACTTGGCGTCCGCGTTCTTGGTCGAGTCCCCCGAGCCGGTCTCCGACTGGGCCTCCGCCACGGTCTGTTGTGCTACCACGTTTCGTTTGCCTACTGCCTAAAGGGCGGCTGCGACGGCGTCAAAAGGTGCCTACGCGCCGCCAAAACGAAGGACGAACTGGAACACCTTTTCAAAGATGTAGTCCATCGCTCCGAGGATCATACCAACGGCCAGGCAAACGCCGACCACCAGCGCCGTGAGGTTGCGGGCCTGCTGGCGCGTGGGCCAGTGCACCTTACGCAGCTCCGCCACCGCCTCCTGGAAGAAGGTGAGGTTGAGTCGCTCCTGGAGCATCCGTCCGCCCGCCGGGCGAGACGGCGTCATGGAGGCGCGCATCCGATCAGCCGCAGTCTTGGACTGTGCCGGGGTGACCAGGCGGGCGCCCTCGGGCAGTTTGCCCCCCCCCGCCGGTCCGCCGCGCATCGCGCGCTTTCCTAGTGACATTGCGTTGGTGCTCAGGCCCTCAGGGCATCAACCCGGTTGATCAGCCCTGGCCCGCGATTTTGGTTTCGCGGTGTGCGCGGTGCAGACGGCAGCGCGGGCAGAACTTGTTCAGCTCCAGCCGCTCCGTCGTGTTGCGCCGGTTCTTGGTGGTGGTGTAATTCGGCTGTTTGCACTCAGAGCATTCCAGCCGCACCGCAATACGGTCTTCTCGCTTGGCCATTGTCGCCCTTTACTCGAGGATCTTGGTGACGACGCCCGCGCCCACGGTACGGCCGCCCTCACGGATGGCGAAGCGCAGGCCCTCCTCGATGGCGATGGGGGTGATGAGCTCCACACCCAGTTCCACGTTGTCGCCGGGCATCACCATCTCCACCCCCTCGGGCAGGATCACCGCGCCCGTCACGTCGGTGGTGCGGATGTAGAACTGCGGCCGGTAGCCCTTGAAGAAGGGGCTGTGGCGCCCGCCCTCCTCGGTGGTGAGCACGTAGACCTGCCCGGTGAACTTGGTGTGTGGCTTGATGCTGCCCGACTTGGCCAGCACCTGCCCGCGCTGCACGTCCGCCCGCTCGATCCCGCGCAGGAGGGTGCCCACGTTGTCGCCAGCCTGCCCCTCGTCGAGCAGCTTCTGGAACATCTCCACGCCGGTCACCACCGTCTTGCGCGTCGTGTTGGCCGGGCCCATGCCCACGATCTCGATCTCCTCGCCCACCTTCACCCGGCCGCGCTCAATACGGCCGGTGGTGACGGTGCCACGCCCCTTGATCCCGAACACGTCCTCAATGGGCATCAGGAACGGCTGGTCCACCTTGCGCTCCGGCGTCGGGATGGCGGTGTCCACCGCTGCCATCAGCTTGAGGATGTCCGCGTACTCGGGCGCCGCGGGATCGGTGCTCCCGCTCTCCAGCGCCCGCAGCGCGCTGCCCCGGATCACCGGCACGTCGTCGCCCGGGAAGCCGTACTTGGTCAGCAGCTCGCGCACCTCCAGCTCTACCAGCTCCAGCAGCTCCTCGTCGTCCATCACGTCGACCTTGTTGAGGAACACCACCATGCTGGGCACGTCCACCTGCTTCGCCAGCAGGATGTGCTCGCGCGTCTGGGGCATCGGCCCATCCGGCGCCGAGACCACCAAAATGGCGCCGTCCATCTGCGCGGCGCCCGTGATCATGTTCTTGATGTAGTCCGCGTGCCCCGGGCAGTCCACGTGCGCGTAGTGCCGCGCCTCCGTCTGGTACTCCACGTGCGCAATCGCGATCGTGATCCCGCGCTCGCGCTCCTCCGGCGCCTTGTCGATCTCCGCAAAGCTCGTGTACTTCGCCCGCCCCGAAAGGCCCAGCACCTTCGTGATCGCCGCCGTCAGCGTCGTCTTCCCGTGGTCCACGTGCCCGATCGTCCCCACGTTCACGTGCGGCTTCGTCCGCTCAAATCGCTGCTTCGCCATGATGGTTGTTCCTGTCTCCTGCAAATACGCACGCGCCCAGCGCCGTCCGTGCCGCAGGGGCGGCCGAAGACGGCGCTACAGAGCGCTATTCAGTTCGAGCTCAGCGTCGGATCTCGAGGCCGAGTTCTGCCCGCCCGCTTCGACAGCGTGCGAGTGATCACTCCGACCCAGGACGGGGAAGTAGGTAGCAAACCACCAGGTAGCGCAGTGCGCTCCCGGTGTGGGCAGCCGGCTTAACGCCGCGCTGCCCGCGCCAGCACTTCCTCCGCCACGGATGCGGAAACCGGTTCGTAATGCGCAAACTCCATCGAGTACGTGCCACGTCCTGAGGTAATCGACCTCAGGTGCCCCACGTATCCGAACATCTCGGCCAGAGGAACCATTGCCCGGATGACCTGCGCGTTCGCGCGGGAGTCCATACCCTCGACACGACCGCGCCGCGCATTCAAGTCGCCGATAGCGTCCCCCATGAACGCCTCGGGCACCACCACTTCAACCTTCATGATGGGCTCGAGGAGTACCGGACCCGCCTTCTCCACTCCGGCCTTGAGGGCCATGGAGCCGGCGATCTGGAACGCCATCTCAGAAGAGTCTACCTCATGGTACGAGCCATCGTACAGTGTGGCCCGTAAGTCCACCAGTGGATAGCCCGCGCGCCCGCCGGTAGCCAGCGCGCCGCGCACGCCTTCTTCAATCGCTGGCACGTATTCACGCGGGACGACACCGCCAACGATCTTGTTGACGAACTCGAATCCTGCACCACGCTCCAGCGGCTCGACGTCTAGCCACACATGGCCGAACTGGCCCTTACCGCCGGTCTGGCGGACGAAGCGCCCCTCAGCCTGCACGCGCTTGGTGACCGTCTCTTTGTAGGCGACCTGCGGCTTGCCGATGTTCGCCTCGACGCGGAACTCGCGCAGCATCCGATCGACCAGCACCTCCAGGTGCAGCTCGCCCATACCCGCGATGATGGTCTGGCCGGTGTCCTTGTTGGTGGACGCCCGGAAGGTGGGATCCTCCTCGGCCAGCTTCTGCAGAGCAATGCCCATCTTGTCCTGGTCGCCCTTGGTCTTGGGCTCAATCGCCTGGTGAATGACCGGCTCGGGGAACGTGATGGACTCCAGCACAATGGGCTGGTCCTCGGAGCACAAGGTGTCGCCCGTGGTGGTGGACTTCAGCCCAATCGCCGCGGCGATCTCGCCGGAGAACACCTCGTCAACTTCCTCGCGGTCGTTGGCGTGCATGCGCACCAGGCGGCCGAGACGTTCGCGCTGCCCCTTGATCGAGTTGAATACGTACGAGCCGGCAGTTGCCTTGCCCGAATAAACGCGGAAGTAGGTCAGCTTGCCGGCGAACGGGTCGCCTACGATCTTGAAAGCTAGCGCCGCAAACGGAGCATCGTCCGCGGGCGGACACGCCCGCTCCTCTTCCGTGCCGGGAATGGTGCCCGTGATCGGGGGTACGTCCAACGGCGACGGCAGGTAATTCACAACGGCGTCCAGCAGCAGCTGCACGCCCTTGTTCTTGAGCGCGGCGCCACACAGCACCGGCACGAGCTTGGCGGCGAGGGTGGCGCGGCGCAGCGCGGCCCGTAGGTCATCCACGCCAATGGCCTCGCCCTCAAGGTACTTGAGCGTCAGCTCCTCGTCGGTCTCGGCGATGATCTCCACCAACCGTTCGCGGTGCAGCTGCGCGTCGGCCACCATGTCGGCCGGGATGTCGTGCGCCTCGCTCGTCTTGCCCAGATCGTCGGTGTAGATGTATGCCTTCATCTCGAACAGATCGAGCACGCCTCGGAAAGACTGCTCCAGGCCAACCGGCAGCTGGGTCACCGCAGCGTTGGCGCCCAGGCGCTCCTTGATCTGCTCAACGCAGGCCCAAAAGTTTGCGCCGGTGCGGTCCATCTTGTTGACAAAGCAGATGCGCGGCACGCTGTACTTGTCGGCCTGCCGCCAGACGGTCTCGGACTGCGGCTCCACGCCGGACACGCCGTCAAAGACCACCACCCCACCGTCGAGCACGCGCAGACTGCGCTCCACTTCGACGGTGAAGTCCACGTGGCCCGGCGTATCGATGATGTTGATGCGGTGCCGGTTCGGCGCCTCCGGCTCGGCCGGCCAGAAGCACGTGGTGGCAGCGGCGGTGATGGTGATACCGCGCTCACGCTCCTGCGGCATCCAGTCCATGGTGGCTGCGCCCTCATGCACTTCACCAATGCGGTGGGTGCGACCCGTATAGAAGAGGATCCGCTCGGTTACGGTCGTCTTTCCGGCGTCGATATGGGCAATGATGCCGATGTTGCGGGTCTTCTCGATAGGATATACGCGAGGCATGGGTGCAGTTCCTTCGGGTCGTTAGCGGTGGGCGATCGGCCGACAGCTCGTGCCCAAACAGCGGCCGGGACGCTCGTCCCATAGCCGCACAATGCGGGGGTGAGTCCCAGAGGGACCAGCCCCCGCATCTTCACGATGTGTCCTGACAGGCGCCGGTGGTGGACCGGAGCTGCCGGGCGCAGTCGCTGCTACGAGCTAATCAATAAAGCCTAGCAGCTTCTCTACCAACGGTAGTGGGCGAATGCCTTATTGGCCTCTGCCATGCGGTGAGTGTCGTCCTTACGACGCACGGTGGCCCCCTGGCCGTTGGCGGCGTCCTGCAGCTCGCCGGCCAGCTTCTCCGCCATGCTGCGCCCGTTGCGGGCGCGCGCCGCGCGGATCAGCCAGCGCATCGCCAGCGAATTGCGCCGGTCGGCGCGAATCTCCATCGGCACCTGGTACGTCGCACCACCAACACGGCGGGGACGAACCTCCAACAGTGGCGTGGCGTTACGCAGCGCGGTCTCGAACACTTCCATGCCGGGCCGGCGGGCGCGCTCCTCCAACAACTGGATGGCGCCGTAGACGATGCCTTCGGCGGTGCCCTTCTTGCCGTTGAGCATGAGCTTATTGATGAACCGCGCGACGTTGGCGTCGCCGAAGCGTGCGTCGGGCGTAACGAGGCGCTTGGGCGCCTGACCTCTACGAGACATTGATAGCTTCTCTTCGCTTTAGGACTTGGGTGCCTTGGCGCCATACTTCGAACGGCCTTGCTTGCGGTCCTTGACGCCGGTGGCGTCCAGCTTGCCGCGCACGATGTGGTAGCGCACGCCCGGCAGGTCCTTTACACGGCCACCGCGCACCAGCACGACGGAGTGCTCCTGGAGGTTGTGCCCCTCGCCTGGGATGTAGGCAGTGACTTCAATTTGATTGGAGAGCCGCACGCGCGCCACCTTGCGTAGCGCAGAGTTCGGCTTCTTGGGGCTGACAGTCTTGACCTGGACGCAGACGCCCTTCTTGAAGGGAGAAGGACGCTGGCGCTCCATGCGGCCGCGCAGGGCATTGAACGTGAAGTGCAGCGCCGGCGCTTTGACCTTCTTGCGCGACTGCACGCGGCCCTTCCGGATGAGCTGGTTAATCGTTGGCACTCGCGAGTCCTCGACGGTAACTGGGGTGAGCGTGACTGACGCTAAGACGTGAATAAGCCCCACGCAAGCGCGTGGGGGCACAAGAGAGAAGTGTAGCAGAACACGGGCACGGGTACGCTCCCAGCTGGGAGCGTACCCGTGCCCGTTGTGCCGCGGAGCTGAGTGGCTACTCGCCGCCTTCGCCGTCGCCATCCACGCCGGCGCCCACAGGGGCGCCGAACATGGTGCGAGCGGCTTCGGCCAGGCGGGCGTCCTCGTCCTGCTCCTGGATGGCATGCTCCTCGGCCAGCTGGCGCAGGCGGGCGCGCTCCTGACGGAGCACGTAGCCGGTGCCGGCGGGGATGAGCTTGCCGATGATGACGTTTTCCTTCAGACCAAGCAGGCGGTCCTTGGCGCCATCCACCGCAGCGGCGGTGAGCACGCGCGTCGTCTCCTGGAAGGAGGCGGCGGCGAGGAAGCTTTCGGTGGAGAGCGATGCCTTGGTGACACCGAGCAGCACGGTCTGCGCCGTGGCTGGCTCACCGCCTTCGGCCAACACCGCCGCGTTTGCCTCTTCGTAGACGAAGCGGTCCACGATGTCGCCCGACAGCAGCAGCGTATCGCCCGGCGTATCCACACGCACCTTGCGGAGCATCTGGCGCGCGATCACCTCAATGTGCTTGTCGTTGATCGATACACCCTGGCTGCGGTAGACGCGCTGCACCTCTTCGACGAGGTACTGCTGCACCGCCTCGCGTCCCCGGATCTGGAGGATGTCCTGCGGGTTGACAGATCCTTCCGTGAGCTGGTCGCCTGCCTTGACCGTCTGACCCTCTTCGACGCGGATGCGCGCCGCTGCGGGAATGACGTACTCGGCATCCTCCAGCTCCTCGGAGCGCAGGATCAGCTTGTCGCCGTCGCGAACCAGCTTGCCCGACGTGTGCACGACGATCTTGTCGTCGTCGGACAGCGCCGCCAGAGCAGCCAGAGCAGCCTTGGGAGTCGCCGCCTCAGAGCCGTCGGCAACGCCGCGGCGCACCGCCACGACCTGTCCGGCGTCGACCTCCTGATCGACTGCCGCCAGCATCTGGAAGTCGTCGGGGACCTCGAGCTCGTCGGTGTACACCTGCGTGGACACGACGCGGATCTTGGTCGGCTCTCCGCGCAGGATCTCGACGCGCCCGTCGATGGCGCTAATGATCGACACGCCCTTGGGAACGCGCGCCTCGAACAGCTCCTCGACGCGCGGCAGGCCCTGCGTGATGTCCTCGCCGGCGACACCACCAGTGTGGAAGGTACGCATGGTCAGCTGCGTGCCTGGCTCGCCGATCGACTGGGCAGCAATGATGCCCACCGCGGTGCCCTGGTCCACGCCCTTGGCAGTTGCCAGGTTGCGGCCGTAGCACTTGGCGCACACGCCCCAACGCGCCTCGCACGTCAGCGGAGAGCGCACGCGCACAACCGGCAGCGCCAGCTGCTCGATACGCGCCACGGCCTCCTCGCCGATCTCCTCGTTCACGGCGACGATGATCTCGCCAGTGTTCGGATCCACTACCGCCTCAGTGGTGTTGCGACCAAGGATGCGGTTGGTCAGGTTCATACCGACGGCGCGGGAGTCCGGCTTGCGGATGGTGATTCCCTGCGTGGTGCCGCAGTCTTCCTCGCGCACGATCACGTCCTGCGCCACGTCTATCAGACGGCGGGTCAGGTAGCCCGAGTCGGCGGTACGCAGTGCGGTGTCGGCCAGACCCTTGCGCGCGCCGTGGGTCGAGATGAAGTACTCGAGCACCGACAGGCCCTCACGGAAGTTGGACCGGATCGGTAGCTCGATGATTCGCCCGGACGGGTCGGCCATGAGGCCACGCATGCCGGCAATCTGGCGGATCTGCTGGAAGCCACCCTTGGCAGCGCCGGACATGGCCATCATGTGCACCGGCCCGGTTGGGTTCAGGTCACGCTTGACCGCTTCTTCGACCCTAGTCATGGCGTGGCTCCACGCCTCGACGTTCTTGTCGTACTGCTCCTGGTCGGTGATCAAGCCACGCCGGTACTGCTTCTCGATCTCCTCGACCTCATGGTCGGTCTCCGCCAGCACGACAGCCTTCTCCGTGGGAATGTTGATGTCGGAGATGGCCATGGTCAGGCCGGATACGGTGGCGTAGTGGAAGCCCAGGTACTTCAGCTGGTCGAC
>CADCTC010000098.1 GCA_902805635.1 uncultured Chloroflexota bacterium | reverse complement strand
AGGTGATCTTCAACGTCCCCACCCTCTTCCTCCTGATCATTCTCTCAGTCGTGTTCCGCCCCAGTGTGGTCGGCCTGGCGATCATCTTCGGCATCCTGGGTTGGGGAGGCACCGCACGACAGGTGCGCGGCGTCGTGCTCTCCGCGCGCGGCCACGACTACGTCTCGGCGGCGCAGGTGCTCGGCGCGAGCAACTTCCGCATCATGGTCCATCACATCCTGCCGAACGTGGCCAACATCGTGCTCGTGGTTGCCGGCTTCGACATCGCGGGAGCCATCCTGGGTGAGTCCGCGCTCAGCTTTCTCGGCTTTGGCGTGCAGGTGCCCATCGCCAGTTGGGGGAACATGCTCAGCGGTTCGCAAGACCTGTTCCGGCGGGCGCCCTGGCTCGTCTACCCGCCGGGGCTGATGATCCTGACGACGGTGCTCTGCGTCGTGCTCATCGCCGACGGACTGCGAGACGCGCTCGACCCCCGTGTCCGCTGACTTCACGAAGAAGCAGGGCGAACAGACGAACCCCGCCGGTTGACGTTCTGGCCCATTGCGCGATATCATTTCTTCGTTCTGCGCCAGGTTGTGAGCCGCTCGGCAGCTGCGGAGCGGCTTTTTGTTTGGCGCAACCGGCGATGGGGCCGACCAAGCCGACCGGGATCACAATCGGTCATACAGAGTCACAGTCACACCCTCCGTCTCTGGAGCGGTGTGATTTGAGTGGAGACGCAACCGTGTACGCAATCATCGCCAGCGGTGGCAAGCAATACCGCGTCGAGCCGGGCCAGCGCCTGGAAGTTGAGAAACTGGGCGCCGAATCCGGCAGCCAGGTAGACCTGGGCCAGGTGCTGCTCGTCTCCAATGGCGACCAGGTAACGGTCGGACAGCCTACCGTTGCCGGGGCACGCGTCGTGGTGGACGTGCTTGGGGAGATCAAGGGCCGCAAGGTCATCATCTTCAAGTACAAGAACAAAGTCCGCTATCGTCGCAAGACCGGCCACCGGCAGCGCTACAGCCGCGTCGTCGTCAAAGACATCGTCACCGCGTAAGCGGGTCATTGCGTGGCCACATCTGTGGTCCGCTAAAGGAGCACTCTAATGGCACACAAGAAGGGCGTTGGCAGCTCGCGCAATGGGCGCGATAGCAACCCGAAGTATCTAGGCGTGAAGCGTTACGACGGCCAGGTCGTGCGCGCCGGCGAGATCCTTGTGCGGCAGCGCGGCACGAAGTACATGCCCGGTCCCAACGTGGGGCTCGGACGCGACTACACCCTCTTCGCCCTCTCCGAGGGCATGGTGAAGTGGCAGCCGTACTCCCGCGAGAAGCGAATGGTGACCATCCAGCCGGTAGCGGCGTCAGTCGCGGCCACGGTCTAGCTCACTGCGCACCGCAAGGTGCGCGCTGCGGGCCGCTAGCTCATCTGGGAGAGCGCAGCATTCGCATTGCTGAGGTACGGGGTTCGAGTCCCCGGCGGTCCACATAAGAGAAAGTGGGTGGTCCAGTGAATACTGGACCACCCACTTTCTTATTGGGGACTGTGTTCCGGTTCGGCGGGCCGTGAACTGGCTCCCGGCACTGCTGAGTCTGCTCCCATCTGCTGGGTCGGGCTCGGCAGCGAAGCCAGCTCGGGGACCGGCATCTCCGAGCCCTCCGCCTGATCCACGACGTCTTGCTCGTCCTCTTCCCAAGGCTGGCGCTGGTTCTCGGGTGGCTTTTCCCCTTGTCGGAGCAGCATCCACCCTTCGCCCGCACGAGGTACCCCACGCGAGCTGCCATCGTCATCGCCAAACCGCCGGTCCCGCGAGCCACCCGGCCGGCCGCGGCCGGCGCCCCCGGTCCCGCCCGCGGCTCCAGCGCCACCGGGCCGACCTGATCCAGCCGGACCCCGTGATCCGCCACCGAAGCCGCCCGGCCGTGCGCCGGGACCGCCAAAGCCACCGGGGCGAGCGCCCACGCCACCAGCACTGCCGGCACCCCCCGGCCCGCCGGATCCAGGCCGACCGCCGGCCGGACCACCGGTCCGGGGCCGCCCCCCACTCTGCACCGGTCCGCGTAGCGGTCCCCTACCGGGGGCGCCACCACGTTCGGGGAGCGGGTCGGTCTTCAGCTCGATCTCTCCATCGCTCCACAACATCACGCGCTGGACACGCGCCAGCGATGGCGTGGGCTTGCCCGCCCTGCGCCACTCCACCAACTGCTCCAGCACCTTGATCTCGTTGGGATGCTGCTCCATGAAGGCGTTCAGCGCGTCTGGTCCCCGCAGCATGGCCAGCTGCCGCTCTGCCTCGCGGAGCTTCGCCCCAGGGATGTTTGCGGTCATTGTTCTCGGCATCGGTAACCCTCGATTGTAGCGATGGAATTGGTCATCAGATGACTGGTGGCCCGCGGCGTGCATTCACCTATCACGGAAACGAGGCAAAGAATGTTCGCAGTGTGGAGACTTTGGCGCCGCTTCGGTGGCTGGCGCGCGATCATGGCGCAGGGGCTGCTCGCCGCGCGGCTCTACCGGGACACACGTGTCCCGGTCGCAGCCAAGCTAATCTTTCCGGCTGCGCTGCTCTACTGGTTCTCACCAATCAATCTGGCGTTCGAGTGGATCCCGTTCATTGGCCAGATCGATGACGTGGGGATCGCCATGCTTGCCATTGGAGCGTTCCTCAAGGCGTGCCCGCAGCACCTAGTGGCCGAGCACGCGTTCCGACTCGAAGAAGAAATGGAGCGCAAGCGTCCGTTCCAAGGCATGGGGCCGGTGGGGCGTTTCACGCGCCCTAGCTTCGACAAGTGGACCCAACGCAACGGGCGCCCGCCGACGGAACCACGCTGACACCCCTGGTTGCGCCACGTTGCGCCAATCCGGGGCGACCGATGCGGGGGACTACCCTACCGGCTCCCCATCGTCCCACATCGTGAGCTGCGTCATACCTGCCGGCAAGTGCCGTCGCCTTGGTCGACGGCTTCGGGTGACGCTTTCGGAGCGCGACGGCTGAGACGTGTCCACTTGCTGTACGGTGTCTACCAGCTGGTGCACGAAGCGTGCTGCGGCGCTTTCAACCGGCACCAACTCGCCCGTCATCATGTCCACCTGGTAGACCCTACCCGCTTCACTTGCCTCAGTTGTCTCATGAGCCGGCGCTTCCGCCTCCATCGAACCTGCCCGAACAGGCGACGCTTCCAGGGCGGGGGGCAGGCGATCGCTCTCCTGCGGCTTGTCCGGCTCCCAGCCACCTTCGCCTGGCGGTGCCGTTACCTCGCGCGGCCAGGGAGGGAGGTTGAACTGCTGGGGCCGGCGCAGCAGCGACTCCATCGTGCGGCGCTGCTGTGCCTCGGAAGTCTCGGCCAGGTCGGCCGTATCGCCGATCAGGTCCTCCCACTGACGCAGATAACGACCAAACGCCGAGACGTCACCGGCCAGTAAGACGCGGTACAGCCCGTCGCGGAACGGCTTTAGCTGGTCCGATTGCGCCATAGGAGGTGAGCGTGGCACGAGTAACAAGGCTGCTGCCGCCAACGCGGCAGCGGTCCGGATGAGTGCTCCGCTACGTGCCGCTCTGGTCTACCTATAAGCTGCCGGCAGGTGGCCTGAGCGCCGGATCCAGGTAGATATGCCGCACGCGCGATTCGTACTCATCGAGTGTGAGGTCGCCGCGCACGTAGCGCTCTTTCACCAGCTCCACCAACGCCCGGCGGAACTGCGTCTGCCCGATCTCACCCGCTGCGTAGCGGCGGCGCAGCGCGTCTACCGGCGTTTCGACGGTGAAGCGCTTCCGGCTCGATTGCGTCCCCGCGCCATCGACAGCCCGTCGTGACGTTCTTCGCCCGGGGCCGGCGAGCAATGGCATGGTGTGCCGTGCCAGCTGATACGCGCCGAACCCCAGCGTGCCGAGCACACCGACCGCCACCACCGCGCTGAGCAACATCGCCAGCACCGTCACCACGACGGCAAACGCCAGTGAGATGCCAACTACGCCGGCCGCGGCGAGGCCGATGAGTGGCAGCGGCCCGAGCGCCATCAGCGGCAGGAAGGGCGTGTGCGCGTGATAGCGCCGTCGGTAGCTCCAAGCAATGGCGGGCATGTCGCGGCGACTCCGTGGCTACGCGGTTCAAGTTATACGCGCGCGGCGCGTATGCCAATGGTACATCGGCCGTGCATGCATGACAAGCCCTAGTTGATGCCGGTGTTGACATTCTTAACACTCTGTTTAATCGTGATCCCGCGTCGGAGTGGCGTGTTTTCACGGGTCAGCCTTTCCTTTGGCTCAAACGCACCTGAAGCTACAATCCGCCGCGAGGAGCGGACCACATGAAACTCGCTTTTTCCACGTTGGGCTGTCCGGCCTGGTCGCTCGACCAGGTGACCGCCGCTGCGCGTCAGCACGGCTACGACGGCGTCGAGCTGCGGCTGCTGGACGGCGAAGTGGTCCCTCCGGACCTCGCGCCATCCGAGCGTCAGCGTGTGAAGCAGGCGTTCCGCGCAGCCGACGTGCCGGTGGTGGTGCTGGACACCTCCTGTCGATTCACGGCCGCCGACGCCGGCGCGCGCCGTAAGCAGGAGGACGACGCGCGCAAGTACCTCGCGCTGGCCAATGACCTGGAGGCGCCGATCATCCGCGTCTTCGGCGGCAACCTCGACGAGGGAGTCTCTGAGCAGCAGGGGATCGAATATCTATCGGACAGCCTGAACGCACTCGCGCCGGACGCGGAGCGATCCGGCGTAACCATTGCCCTGGAGACACACGACGCGTTCTCCGCCGGACGGCTAGTGGCCGAGGTGATGAACCGCGTGCCATCGCGCGCCATCGCGCCGCTGTGGGACACTCACCACCCGTATCGCATGGGCGAGACGGCCGAAGAGACCTGGGACTACGTCGGCGAGCGGATGGTCCACACCCACGTTAAGGACGCGGTGCGAAATCCCGAAGAGCGCACCGGCTGGCAGCTGGTGCTGCTTGGCGACGGGGAGGTGCCGGTGAAGCAGGCGATGCAAGTCTGGGCACAGCACGGCTACGACGGGTACGTCTGCGTCGAGTGGGAGAAGAAGTGGCACCCGGAGATCCCAGATCCGGAAGTGGCGTTCCCCCAGCACGCCCGCGTCCTGCTCCAGTACCTGGCGGAGATCACCACCTCCCGTGCCGTCAACGCAGGGCCGGGCTGAGCACCGATGCAGCCAACAGAGCCTGGGAGGAAGCTGGACACCGGCGAGTCCGGACGCGCGCAGCGCGAGGCCGCGGCACTGCGCGCCGCGCAGGAGGTGCGCGACGGCATGGTGCTCGGCTTTGGCACCGGCCGCGCGGCCAACTACGTGCTAGAAGTGCTGGCGCAGCGCGCCAGAGATGAGGGACTGCGAGTCAGCGGCGTGCCGTCGTCCGGCCGCACCGAAGCGGTGGCGCAGCGGCTGGGGCTGCCCCTCGCTACGCTCGACCAGCACCCGCGCTTGGATCTGGCCATCGACGGCGCCGACGAGGTGGACCCGCGGCGCCGCGTCATCAAGGGCGCCGGCGGCGCGCTGCTGCGCGAAAAGGTGCTGGCGGCGGCGGCCGATCGCCTGCTGATCGTCGTCGAGTTCGCCAAGCTCGTGCCGCACCTCGTTGCTCCCCGCGGCGTGCCGATAGAGGTATTGCCCTTTGCCTTCGGCGCCTGCGTGCGCCACCTGCGCGCCCTCGGCGGCGAGCCGGCACAGCGCCGCGTCTCGAGCGGCGAGCCGTCCGTCACCGATAACGGCAACTGGGTCATCGACTGCGGCTTTGGCCGCGAGCAGCTGGACGACGCCGAGCGCCTCGACCGCGAGCTGCACGCCATTCCAGGTGTGATCGAGACAGGGCTCTTTGTGGCGCCTCTCAATCCGACCATCTACGCGGGCGCGCCCGAGGGCGGCGTCCGCGTGTTGGAGTAGGTTTAGCCGGCCCGGCTAGCCGGCGACGAGCGCGGTGAGGCTAGGCTGCCACGCGCCACGACGGAACAGCCACAGCAGCGAGGCGGCGGCTTCGGCCGGCAAACCGTCGGGGAAGACGGCGCCGAGGAAGCGCCAAAGCGATTCCGGCGTGTCGGTGCCGTCCGAGCTCGCGCCGGCGATGTCGCTGCAGGCAGCGGGCAGGTGCGTGCCGAGCGGTTGCGGGCCGAGAAGCGCGGCGTCGGACTGCCAGCGAGCAGCGCCCACCAGGGCAGCGCTCAAGCGGCAGAACGCCTGGACAACCCGGCCATCGAGCGTGCCGTTGCACTGGCGGAACTCAACCGTGTCCTTCTGTGGATCGCCGACGTTGGTCAGGTTAAGAGCAGCACGGCGCGCGGCGCCCTGCTGTCCCAAGGCTCCGGTGAGCTCGTCCAGCGAGGCATAGTCCGAGCGCAGCGGCTGCTCCAACGGACGGCAGTGGCGGTAAAAGAACGCCTGGCCGCGGTGCCGCCCGCCTTCGGCGCTGGCGAGGCGGAAGACCAGGTCCTCGAAGCAAACGCTGGCCAGCATCGCCAGCCGGGAAAGCGCGGGCAGCAGGTCGCGTGCCGGCTCGTGGCCGGCGCGCACGGACGAATCACCCGTGTCACGTCGGAGGGAGCGCGGCTCGGATAGCGCGTCAGCCCCGATGTGGACGTGCAGCCCGCAGGTCCGGTTCACTTCGGCGCCACAGCGCTTGAGCACGTCGAGCACCAGCGCCACCTGGCGCCACGCCTCGGCGGTGTCGCGCAGCGGCGGCGACACCACTTCGCCCCCCACGATGATTGAGGCCCCACCCTGGTCGCAGGTAAAGACCGACGTCACCGAGCGGTCATGCTCCACCACCCAAAACCCGGCCTGCCGCTCGGCGTGATAGAGCTGTGGCTCCGGGGAGGCGCACAGGCCTAGCGCGTGCAACTCGGCCGCGACCCAGCCGGCGTCGGCCACAGCGAACTCAAACTCCAGGCCGAAAGTCCAGCGGTCAGTTTCGTGGCGGCGCTCCGGCCACAGCCCCAGCACTCCGTCGGTCGCATACGGCACGCCACCGTCTCCCTCGATGGCGCGGCGCGCCAGCCACCACTCTACGGCCAGGGCGTCCTCTGGCAGGCGCACGAGTGGGCCCGCGCCGGCGCCTCCGGCGACTGCGGAGACTCGGGTCTCCCGGGCTGGCGCCGTTGACGATGAAGCCTCACCGGCCTCAGCCGTACCTCCTGCCGATGACATCTGGATACTTACCTCAACTCTTGCGCGGGTCTTGCGCGTGGGCTGCCGAATTGCTCGCCGCCGGCCCGTTCGCCGGGCACGGCGAGCCAGGATCATATCTGGGCGGGACCGCATAAAGTGTACCAGCGGCCCCGCCTGAACCGGCCGCTATAGTCCCTTTGGTGCCCCTGCTGTGACCACGTCAGACCACGCTGCGACACTCAAGATCCTGGTCCTACACGGGCCGAACCTCAACCTGCTCGGGCGACGTGAGCCGCACATTTACGGCACAACCACGCTGGCGCAAATTGAAGACCGCCTGCGCGAGCTGGGCGCCGAGCTGGGCGCAGAGCTGGAGTTCTTGCAAAGCAACCACGAGGGGGAGCTGCTGGACCGGCTGCACGCGCGGATGGACACCGTCCAGGGCTGCCTGCTCAACCCAGCCGCGTTGACCCATACCAGCGTGGCGCTGCTGGACTGCATCAAGACGATGCCGTTCCCAGTCGTCGAGGTGCACCTGTCCAACATCCACGCGCGCGAGCCTTGGCGCCAGCGCTCGATCACTGGAGAAGGCGCAAAGGCAGCGGTGATGGGGTTCGGCTGGCGCAGCTACCTGGTGGCGCTGCGCGGGCTCGTCGCCCTGCTGCGGGAGTAGACCTCACCCCTGCTGCCCATGCGCTGCATGGGCTCCCGCCTATCCCACAGGAGAGGGGAGATCGCCAATCCACACCTACTTGACTGAGGCCATCTCACTGACTTTCCACCCATAGAGCCGCGCGAGCAGCCCCTCGATGTCAGGGGGCTGCCAGCCAGCAGGCTTCATCCATTTGCCGTCCTCGCGCCGGTAGCCGCCGGCTTTCGACATGTTGGCGCGGTGCACTTCGGCGTAGAACGGTTCGAGGTCGATCCCCAGGGCCACGGCTGCGCCGTAAGTGACGTAGAGCAGGTCGCACAGTGCATCCACGATCTCAGGCAGGTCGCGCTCCCGCACCGCCTCGGCGAATTCGCCCGCTTCTTCCTGGATCAGGCTGATACGGAGCTCGCCGGGGAACTGCTCCAGCGCCAGGTCGGGCGTCGCCGGGCCGGGGAGGTCAAAGGTACGGTGGAACTCTGCCACCATCTCCTGCTGTTGGTTCACTCCGGTGACAACGGGCGGCACGCGGGCGGCGTTGTACTGCCCGACGTTACCTCCCTGGACGGCGCGTTACCATCAGGGAAACTGCGGAAGGAACACCCAATGGCAGCTGCCACACCTACCGTCGATCGCCTGGCAACTGCCGGGGGCGATGCGTTGGCCGACATCGAGTCGCTCTACAGCCAGGTCGCGGCGCCGCTGACGCCGATCCAGTTCACCGGCACGGCCGGCGCGAAGTACAACATGGGCGGCGGCCAGCCGGACCCGGCGACGCTGCCGCGTGAGGAGCTAGCGGACCTGGCGGGCGAGCTATTGGCCAGCGAGGACGGAGCCGCTGCGCTCTCCTACGGCGAGGCGGGCGGCTTCGCGGGGCTGCGCCAGCTGCTCTCAGAGAAGCTGCGCCGCTGGGACGGGGTCGAGGCGTCGCCCGACGAAATTCTGATCACCAATGGCTCCAACCACGGCCTAGCAGTCGTCGCGCAGCTCTTCATCAACCCAGGCGACGTGGCGATCGTCGAGGCGCCCACGTTCATGGGCGGTCTACGCCCACTGCGCCAGCTCAAGGCGCAGATAGAGATGGTGCCGCTCGACGAGAATGGCCTGAACGTGGTGGCGCTGGAGGGCACGCTGCGCCGGCTGCGCGACGCCGGCACGCCCGCCAAGCTGCTCTACACCATCCCCAACTTCCATAACCCGGCGGGAGTCAACCTGTCGCTGGACCGTCGCAAGCGCGTGGCGCAGCTCGCCGATGACTTCAACTTCGTCATCCTGGAAGACGACGCGTACGGCGAGCTGCGCTTCACCGGCGAGCAGATCCCGTCGATCTACTCGCTGGCGCGCAAGGGGCGCGTCATCCGTTCGGCCACGCTCTCCAAGATTCTTGCGGCGGGGCTGCGCGTCGGGTACACCATCGCGCCGAAGGAGGTCGTCGGCCGTCTGAGCAGCCTAAAGCTCGATGGCGGCGCCAGCCCGTTCACCGGACGGCTCGCGGCAGCGTATCTCAAGAGGCGCTATGAAGAGCACGTCACACTGCTGCGCGACGTCTACCGCCGCAAGCGTGATGCGCTGGTGAAGGGCATAGAAGCGGGCTTTGCGGCCACGCCGCACCTCAAGCCGGCATACATGCTTCCCACGGGCGGCTTCTTCCTCTGGCTCAAGCTGCCGGCCGGCACCGACGGCACGCGGGTGGCCGCCGAAGCCGCTGGGCGCGGTGTGGCGTACGTGCCCGGCCAGGCATTCTTTGCCGATGGGTCGGGCGCCGAGTACATCCGTCTGGCCTGGAGCATGCTCTCCGAGGAAGACCTCGAGGCGGCGGGCCGCCTGGTGGCCGAAGCGATCAGAGCGGCGGCGGCCAAGTGACGGCGCGTTGACACCTTCTCTGGTGGCTGCGGATAATCTGGTTTTGCCCGTGCCGGGACCGGCACTGGCCAGGGAAGGGCACACGTGATTCGGGACGAGATCGCGGACCTGCTACGCCGGGCCGCGGAGGCCGCGCAGGCAAGTGGGCTGCTGCCGCAAGTCAGCCTGCCGGAGGTCACCGTCGAGCCGCCACAGCGGGCGGAGCATGGCGACTACACGACCAACCTGGCGATGCGTCTCGCCCGCGCGGCGCGCCTGGCGCCCAACCAGATCGCCGGCGTGCTGATCCAATCGCTGCCGGAGAACGACGCCATCGCGCACGCCGAGGTGGCCGGCGCCGGGTTCGTCAACCTCACCCTGCGGCCGCAGTACCTGGCGGCGCAGGTCGGCCGCATCCTGGAAGAGAACGTGCGCTACGGCCACAATGACCAGGGTGGCGGGCGCACGGTGCAGGTGGAGTTCGTCTCGGCCAATCCAACCGAGCGGCTGCACGCAGGATCGGGCCGCGCGGCCGCGCTGGGCGCATCGCTGGCCAACCTGCTGGCCGCTTCCGGCTGGAAGGTGCAGCGCGAGTACTTAGTCAACGATGCCGGCAGCCGGCTCGAAGCGCTGGGGCAGACGGTGCTGGCGCGCTACCTCCAGGCGCTGGGGCGTGAGGCCGAAGTGCCGAAGGACGGCTACCACGGCGAGTTCCTGGCGGAGTACGGCAAACAGCTCGCCGCCGAGCACGGCCACCGCTACGTGGCGATGGACCCGCGCGAGGCAGTGGCGGAGCTGACCCGCATCGCCGTCGAGAAGATGGTCTCGCTCCACCGGGCGGATATGGAAGCGCTGGGGGTGGAGTACGACCTCTGGTTCCGCGAACAGCTGCTGCACGACCGGCACGACCTGGACGAGGTGGTGCGTCTGCTGCGCGAGAAGGGCTACGTGGCCGAGCGTGAGGGGGCGGTGTGGTTCTCTAGCACCGCACTGGGGGACGACAAGGACAACGTGCTGATCCGCGGCAACGGCGTGCCGGGCTACCTCGCTGCTGACATCGCGTACCACCGCGACAAGTTCATCGTACGCGGCTTCGACCGGGTGATCGACATCTGGGGCGCCGACCACCAGGGGCACGTCAGCCGCATGAAGGCGGCGGTGCAGGCGATTGGCGTCGAGCCCGAACGGCTGACGATCATCATCCACCAGCTGGTCACCCTCAAGAAGGGCGACGAGATCGTCAAGCTGTCCAAGCGCGCCGGCAACATCGTCGCCCTCTCGGATGTGATCGAGGACGTGGGCAAGGACGCCTGCCGGTTCTTCTTCGTCTCGCGCTCGGCCGATTCGCACCAGGAGTTCGACCTGGACCTGGCCAAGAAGCAGTCGAGCGAGAACCCCGTGTTCTACGTCCAGTACGCGCACGCCCGCGCCGCGTCCATCCTGCGCAACGCCGCCGCTGCCGGCATCCAGGCCGGTCCGCTGCGCCTGGAGCACGCCACCGACACGCGGCTGGCGAAGCTGCTGCTGCGCTATCCCGAGGTGGTGTACGGCGCCGCCGCGCAGCTGGAAGCCCACCCGCTGGCGTACTATGCCCAGGAGCTGGCGGCGGTGATCCACAAGGACGCCTGGCAGGACCTGCGCGTGGTGCCACTGCAAAGCACGCCGGGAGTGCCATCGCCGGAGGTGTCCGCCTCGCGCCTGACGCTGTGGATGGCGGCGAAGCAGGTGCTCTCCAACGTGCTGGGCATGATCGGCGTCTCGGCTCCCGAGCAGATGGAACGCATCGAAGGCGAGGACGAGGCGGCTTAGCCTAGCCTCTCCCTGTGGGAGAGGCCGCGCGGAGCACGGGTGAGGGCGGCGTGGGACCGGTTCCAGCGGCCGCCCTCGCCCGAGGAGCGAGGTGACTACCCAGCCGCCCCGTGGTCCAGGATCACCGTTACGTCCTGGTGAAGCTGGAGCAGCGACGCGGGGTTGCCGGTCGTGATGGGGCCGTGCAGCGCCGCCTGGATGATCTCACGCTTCGTCGCGCCGGTCGCCACCAACAGCAGGCGGCGCGCCTGCAAGATAGTGCCAATGCCCATGGTGTAGGCGCGCCGGAAGGGCGCCACCGCATGTTCGGCCGCATCCCACGCTGCTGCCAGGTCCGGGAAGTTGCGGCGCCACGTCTCGGGGGCCAGCTCGGCCAGGTGGGTGCGGCCGGTCAGCGCCGGACCCGGCTCATTGAAGCCGATGTGGCCGTTCAGACCAACGCCAAGCACCGCCATGTCAATCCCGCCCGACTGTTCGATGAGCGCCTCGTAGTGCCCACACTCGGCCGCGGGATCGGCGGCCAGGCCGTCAGGGATGTGGCGGCGCTCCGGCGGCAGGTTGACGTGGTTGAACAGGTGCCCGCGCATGAAGAGCGCGTAGCTTTCGGGATGGTCGGGACCGATGCCAGCGTACTCGTCGAGGTTGAACGTTGTGACCTGGGACCAGTCGGTGCCTCGCTCGCGGTGCAGTCGCACCAGCGCTGCGTACATCGGAATGGGCGTGCTTCCAGTCGGCAGCGCCAGCACCACACCGGGAGAAGTGCGGATCGCCTCGTCGACCAGCAGCGCGGCACGCAGCCCCGCGGCGTCCGCGTCGGCCTCTATTGCGAGCTCGGGCGCTCTCATCGGTCATTTACTCGGTTTTCGGCTCGGCAGGAAGCGGGTATCCCCGGCAGACTCATGCGGGTCCCGCGCAGAACACCTTGTGCATCAGCGTCGCATAGTTTGCGCCAGGAACGATCTTGCCCATTACGACGGCGTGGCGCGCGCCGGTGCAGCTGGGCACAGTATTCGGCTCACCCCGAATGGCAGCGGCCGCAAGCAAGCCGAAGCTGAGCGCCTCTTTGGCGTGGCTGGAGACGCCGTACGCCTCGTGGCGGGACACTGCCACACTCGGTAGGCGGCGCGCCAGGCCGGCCATCAGCACTGGGTTGCGCGTGCCCCCGCCGCCCGCGATGAGCGCCGTCGCCGCGCCGTGCGTCAGCGTGCTGGCCTCCACCGCGCGCGCCACCGTTTCGACGGTTAGTGCCAGTGCTGTGGCAAGCGAGTCTTCTGCCGAGAGGCGGCGGTCCTGCGCTCGCTGCCAGACCTGCCGCGCGTACGCCGCGCCGTAGCGCTCGCGGCCCGTGGTCTTTGGTGGCGGCGCGGCGAAGTAGGCGTCGGCCAGCAGTTCGTCGAGCAGTAGCTGATCAGGCGTGCCGGCGGCCGCCAGCTTGCCACCTACGTCGCACTGCAGCTCGCCGGCCGTTGCCTTACTTGCCAGCCAGTCCAACACCATATTTGCCGGGCCGGTGTCGAATGCGACTGGCGAGCTTGTGGCGTCTTGCGGCGGCAGCATCGTCACGTTGGCGATGCCCCCCAGGTTGAGGACGGCACGGGTCTCGGAAGGGTGTCCAAAGAGCAGCGCGTCAACGTAGCTGACCAGCGGCGCGCCGTGCCCACCAGCGGCCATGTCGCGCACGCGGAAGTCAGCGACCGTGGTGATTCCGGTCCGCTCCGCAATCACGCTCGGCTCTCCCAGCTGCAGTGTGGAAGGCGTGGGAGCTGTATTCCCACCGACGCCACTGGAAACTCCACTCTTGTGCACCACTGCCCCACCCGCGCCCGGAGGCGAATGGAACACGGTCTGCCCGTGCGAGCCGATCAGGTCCACGTCGCGCGGCGTGAGTCCGGCGGCCGCGATGGCGCCGAGCGCTGCGTCGGCGAACCATTCACCGATCCTGAAGTTCATCTCGCACACGTCGCGCACCGTCGCCTGCTCGGTATCGAACAGCGCAAAGATGGCCTCCCGTTCCTCAGCGCTGAAGGACCTGGTGTGCAGCCGCGCCGCACCCGCCGCCGCGATGTCGGGTCGCGGTGGCACCGTCAGCACCGCCGCGTCGATCCCATCGGCCGAGGTGCCAGACATCAGCCCGACCACCACCAGCGGCTTCCCTTGCATTACCGTCGATTATGCGGTCTGCGGACGTCCTTCAAACTGTTTTGAAATCGCCGTGGCCGGTTGGGTGCGGTGGCGTGGTGCATGCGAAAAGGACGGACGCCAGGGTACCCGAGTGACCTGAGTGATGCGGAGTGGGCCTGCGTGGCG
>CADCTC010000097.1 GCA_902805635.1 uncultured Chloroflexota bacterium | reverse complement strand
TGCCTACCCCTACCGACCGCAGGACCGCGGCTTTCAGGAAGTTGTCACCCACGGCGGCGGTGGAGTCGGCAATACGCCCGATTTCTGGGGCAACAACTACACAGGCGATACCTACTGCCGCAACGGCGCCTGGGAGCGCTTTGACGGCTACTGCACCGACGTCTGGTTCCGGCTCGGTCTGGACTTCATCGAGCGCCAGCACGCGCAGGGGCAGCCCTTCTTCTGCGTCATCTCCACCAACGCCCCCCACCTGCCGCACATCGTGCCAGAACGCTACTCCCGGCCGTACATAGAGAAGGCCCAATCGGACCCGGACGCCGCCCGCTTCTTCAACTATCCGGCCACCGACCAGATGCCGAAGTTCTACGGCATGGTCAGCTGCATTGACGAGAACCTCGGCGCGTTGCGCGCCCGCCTGCGGCAGCTTGGCCTGGCCGAGAACACCCTCTTCATCTTCATGACCGACAACGGCAGCGCCGGCGGCCTCGCCCGCGATCGCGACCAGTTCATCACCCACGGCTTCAACGCCGGCATGCGCGGCGGCAAGGGCACCCCCTACGAAGGCGGCCACCGCGTCCCGTTCTTCCTGCACTGGCCCGCCGCCGGCCTCACCACCGGCCGCGATATCACCACGCTCACCGCCAACGTCGACATCGCCCCCACCCTGCTCGACCTCTGTAGCGTCCCCCACGACGCTGCCGATTTCCACGGCGGCAGCTTGCGCCCGCTGCTGTTGGACTCAAGCCCTCTGGGAGAGGGGTACACAGGGACTGAAGCCCGGAGGCCGGGTGAGGGCGGTGCTTCGAACGCCGCACACTGGCCCGCGCGGACACTCGTGACCGATTCGCAGCGCCTGCTCAACCCGGTGAAGTGGCGCCTGAGCTGCGTCATGCGGCAGGAGCACGGCCAGGATGGCGCCATCGCCCACGAGTGGCGCCTGGTCAACGGGCGCGCGCTGTACGACCTGCTGGGCGACCCCGAACAACGCGTGGACATCGCGACCGACCAGCCGGAGATGGTCGAGGCGCTGCGCGCCGACTACGAGTCCTGGTGGCGGCTCGTCTCACCACGCGCCGGGGAAGAGATCCCTATCCCCATCGGAGAGAACAATGCAACGGTCCTCCTTACCTCCCACGATTGGCGCCGTGACCCTGACCCTAACCACAGTGTTGGTGCGGAGGAGTACGGCGACAACGCGCGTTGCGTCTGGAACCAGGCACAGGTGCGTCAGGCGCCCGACGGTACCGGTTACTGGGAGATCGACGTTGCCCGTGCCGGCCGCTACCGCCTCGAGCTGCGCCGCTGGCCGCGCGAAGCCAACCTCCCCCTCGCCGCCGGCATCCCAGGTGACCTCAAGCCCTACAACGACTCGATCGCGGACACCAATGGCGGCTACGGCGGTGGGCGCGCCCTTCCCATCCGGCGCGCCGCCGTACGGCTGTCCTACCCCGTTGCCGCTGGCCAGCCGGATCTCGCAGCCGATGCGCCCGTATCGGAGCCCGCGGTCCTGTTCGACCTCAGCCTCCCCGCCGGCCCAGCGCACCTCCACACACTGTTTACTACGGAGGACGGCGCAGATGTCGGCGCCTATTACGCGTACGTCACCCCCTTAGCTACGGGGTATCCTCCCGGCGGCGGACACTAACCAGAACGGGACGCGGGAGAAGACCAATGCGAATAGCCATCGTGGGCGCCGGGCGGCGCGGGATTGTGCACGGGCGGGCAGCCGCGAAGTACGCCGGCGCGGAAGTGGTCGCCGTCTGTGACCCCGACGAGTCCCGTGCGGAGAAGCTGGCCGAAGAGGTCGGGGCGCAGGTCTATCCGGACCATCGCGCTGCCCTGGACGCCGAGCGGCTGGACGTCATGTACCTCACGTCGCCGCCACCCACCCACACCCAGCAAGCGCTGGATGCGCTCGACGCCGGCTGCGCACTCATGATCGAGAAGCCGGTCGCGCTCGACATGGAGTCGGTCGCCCGCATCGGCCGCCGCGCCGAGGAAGCCGGCAAGCTGGTGGTGGTCTGCCAGCAGCACCGCTACTCGCCCGCGGCCGACCGCGCCCGCGAGTTGCTCGCTGGCCGCAAGGTGGGGCTGGTGCACTCCTACCTCTACCGCCAGAAGCCGGACATCCGTGGCAATTGGCGCCGCGATTGGGGCGGCGGGCACATCGTGGAGAACCAGATCCATCCCATCGACCTGTGCCGCTACCTCATTGGCGAGGTCAGCACCGTGTACGCCCAGTACTCCGACCATGTCCTGGCCGGCACCGAGGACTGGGACAACTGGGACTCCTACAGCGTCACCCTGCGCTTTGCCAATGGCGCCGTCGGCAGCATCGGCACCACCTACGCCGCCTTTCCGCGCATCCCCCAGTCCAGCGCCGTCGACATCGTCGCCGAGGGCGTCGTACTGCGCTATTCCGGGCGGCAACTGGAGGTCTTTTACCCGGACGGACAGACCGAGCAGGTGCCCATACCGCAGGAGCCCACGCTCACCATTGGCCACGAGTTCCTGCGCGCCCTGGAGACCGGCGACCGCTCCCGCCTGCGCCAGGACTACGCCGACGCCAACCGGAGCTTGGAGGTCTGCCTGGAGGCCAACCGCTCCGCCGAGTCAGGCGAAGTGATCCGCTTGCAGCATCACTGACTCAGCCTGACACTCACATAAACTAGGGACGCGACGGTCAGCGCTAGTGGCTGACCACGTCCTTGAGTCGCCCAATGACGATCGGCGCTTCGCCCTCCGCCAGGCACATCACGCCCAGCGTCAGCTGCCCCCCGTCGGCGCCGCCCTGTGCCACGGCCACGATCGGGTCGCCGGCCGCCAGTTCGTTCACCACGTCAATTGCCGATTTGCCGATCACTTGTGAGTCAATCTTCAGATTGACACCTGGGCGTCCGTTCTTCTGTCCATCGTTGTAGGTTGCGGTCAAGCCTGGTATGCCGGAGAGCCCGTCTGCCAGCATCTGAGCTAGCCGCTGCCAGCGCGCCAGGTCCGCCGCCTCGTTGCGCGCCACGAACCGGCGCAGCGCCGTCAAGAGTCCTACAACTTCTTCGCGGCCGACCTTGCACG
>CADCTC010000096.1 GCA_902805635.1 uncultured Chloroflexota bacterium | reverse complement strand
TTCGCCATTTAAGCCGCGCGCCACGGGACTGCTCTTGCCGGCCACCTCCACCGTCCGCCCGGCGACGGAGCGCGTGGGCTGCGCCGGGTCCACGTTGAGCCCCAGGCCGAGCGCCTGCACCAGGCGTGGCTCGGCATTGAGCACGGGCAGCTTGCTGGAGCGCACGTTCTGGAGCACGGCATCCGGGAGCGTGGCCGGGTAACCGATGGCGATGAGGCTGAAGTCCTTGAGGCCGGTGGTGCCGGAGAGCGTGGCCGGGTCGGCGGCGGTGACGTCGTAGCCGGTCTCGCCCAGGCGCTTGATCCAGTCGCCGGTGAAGCCGTACTGCGGGGCCCGCACGTTGGCCGCCCCATCTAGCAGCACCAGCACTTTGGGCCGGCTCTGCACCTGGGCAACGGCGGACTGGGTGACCTTGACGCTAGCCGCCTGCAGCGGGCCGCTCCCGACTTCGAAGCCGGACACCTCGACGTAATCCGCGAAGCCGACCTCGTCCGCCACCAGCTTGCGCCCGTCGCGGAAGGTGACCTGGGTGCCCTCGGTGAGCGCCACGTTCCAGGCGCGTGACCCGCCTTCCGCATTGGAGCCGGTCTGCACCGTTAGCAGGCGCTGGGGCTTGTTCACGTTGGTGACCTGGCCTGCAATGGTGCGCAGAGCAGCGGCCACCTGTGTGGCGGTGGGCTGCACGATAACCGTGGGCGCAGCCGGCGCGGTGGTGGCAGCGGCCGGGGCCTGGCCACTCTGCGTTGCCGGCGTAGCCTGGGCAACGCGGGCAGAGGCGACCGGCGCGCTGGATGGCTGGCCGGCGGGCTGTGCCGTCGCGACCGAGGGCACCACCGTGGGCGCGGCCGACGCGGCCGTGATGGTGGCGGCCGGCGGAGCCGTGGGAGAGGCGGCCGGGACGCCGGTGGTGGTGGGCGCCGGGGGCTGTGTCGGCGCCGTGGTAGGAGCAACGGCGGGAGCGGTGACGGTAGGCAGCGGCGGAGCGGCCGGAGCGGTCGGCGCCAGGCCCGGCGTCTCGCGAGGTGGCGCCACGTGCTCGGACGCGCGCTCCTGCTTGCCGGAGACGATCGACCACAGCCCGACCAGCTGCGGGGTCATGATGGCAATCAATAGGAAGCTGACGGCGACGCCCAGTACGTTAGCGCTGGGCAGTGGGAAACCGAAGAGGGGCCGGCGGCGTGTCTGGTCTTCATCAATACGACGGTAGATGTCGCGGCGCAGCGAGAGTGGTGGGCGCTCGGTCGGAACGCGGCGGAACAGGTCGCTCGCGCTGCGATAGTCGCCCACCTTGGCGCGGCACGCGGCGCAGGCGCGCACGTGCCGGTCCACCCGGGCGCGGGTGTCCATGTCCAGCTCGCCATCGACGTAGCTCGACAGCTGCTCGCCGGATGGATGCCCATCGGCATGGCCATCGCGGCTTGGGTTGTCACCACCTGACCGCTCGGGCCAGCGCTGGACCACTCAGTCTTTCCTTCTGCGCTTTCCTGAACGGATGCCGCGCCAAGAAAGTCTCAAAAAAGAAGAACCCCCTCTCCCATTGAACCGGGAGAAGGGGTTCGGCGTCCGCCACGCGGCTGTGCGGCTGCTCTTGCGGCTCTGGGCCACAGCGGGAATTGATGCAGAGAGTAGCCTAGCCCTTGGCGCGGCCGGGCTGGCGCTCTACCTTGCCGTAGACCTGGCGGAACTCTTCACGCGCGCGGAACAGGAGGGACTTGACGGCGGCGCGGGTGGTGTTGAGCACATCGGCGATCTCGTCGTACGAGAGGTCGTTGTACTCGCGCAGCACCAGGCACATGCGGTACTTGGGGTGCATCTTCTGGAGAATCAGCTGCACTTCCTCGCTGTCCTCGCTGTTCAGGCAGTCGCGCTCCGGGCTGTCCTTGGCCACCTGGCTGGGGTGGAAGACCGAGATGAAGGCCTCCCACGGCTGCCACTTGACCAGCTTGCGGTGGCGCAGCTCGTCCAGGCAGACGTTGGTGGCGATGCGATACAGCCACGCGCCGACGCGCAGGTCGTCCGACGTCTTGGGCAGCGCCAGGAACGCCTTGAGAAAGGTGTCCTGCGTCATGTCGTAGGCATCTTCCGCGCTGCCCATCAGGCGGTAGATGTAGTTGTAGATCGCGGTCTGGTACTGCGTGAAGATCGTCTCGAACGCAGCGTGATCCCCCGCCTGCGCTCGTGCGATGAGCGCCGCCTCGATGGTCGCGTTGGGTGCAGTGATCGCGGATGCAACTGTGGCCGCCATGCCCTGGGAGTCCTCCTCAGCGGTTCCCAACGGCGCCGTGGGGGAAAGGTTTCTGGCCGGCTGACCGGCGCCCGGGGGTGGCGACGGGCGGGACTCGGGCACGTCCAGCGGGTGGCTCTGGCGCGGGCGGAAGAGGCCGGCGATGGGGTTGAGCGGGCGCAGCTCTGCGGTATCTGCAGTCATATTCGTGGGCACAGACTAGCCCTGCCCGCAGCGCCGCACAAGGCCTTTGCGCCACCACTCGCCATAGTTGCGGCATCTGCGGCCGCCGGGCGGCGCATGGCCGCGGCCCAACCTGGACCACGGCCATGTCAAGAGGATTCGGTTACATCAGCCGCCGCAATGCGCGGCCACGAACGCCTGATCTACTCGACCAGCATCGACGGTTCCGCTACTTGCACGGTCCGTGCCACGCGTTCGCGCGTTATGCCCGCCGCGGCCGCCGCGCTGGGCGAACCAATAGTCATGCGGCCATTCCCGTTCGTGACAGCACCATCGCCGCCGTCTCTGCCATCGCCGTCGCCGACATTGGAGACGGAGGGAGCCGAATCCGCATCCACCGTGGCAACCGCGCCTTCACCCTGCACCTGTGGGTAGCGGAAGACCTTGCCTTCGTAGTTCCGCATCACGACCTCCTTGTCGTTGATCTCCGTGACATACTCCGGAAGCAGCGGGATCTTGCCGCCGCCGCCGGGAGCGTCGATGACGAAGTGGGGCACCGCTAGGCCGGAGGTGTGGCCGCGCAGCGCCTTGACGATCTCCAGGCCCTTCTCGACGCGGGTACGGAAGTAGTTGGTCCCCTTGGTCAGGTCTGCCTGATAGATGTAGTAGGGGCGCACGCGGATGGTGAGGAGCTTCTGCATCAGCTCCTTCATCACGGCGGGGTCGTCGTTCACGCCCTTGAGCAGCACCGTCTGGCAGCCAATCGGCACGCCCGCGTCGGCCAGCATACCGCAGTGCTTCTTGGTGACCTCATTCACCTCGCGCGGGTGGTTGAAATGCGTGTTGACGTAAATGGGGTGGTACTTCTTGAGGATGGCGCACAGCTCGGGCGTGATGCGCTGGGGCAGGGCGCAGGGCACGCGCGAGCCGATGCGGATGATCTCCACGTGCGGGATGCTGCGCAGCTCGCCCAGGATCCAGTCGATCATGTGGTCGGGCAGCATCATCGGGTCGCCGCCGGAGACGATGATGTCGCGCACCTCGGTGTGGGCTCGGATGTAGTCGATGCCGAGCTTGAGCGTGTCCTTGCTCCACCAGCCGGGCTCGCTCACCTTGCGCTTGCGCGTGCAGAAGCGACAGTAGATGGGGCACTGGTGGTTGACCAGGAAGAGCACCCGGTCGGGGTAGCGGTGGGTCAGGTTGGGGACCGGACTGTCGCCCTCCTCGTTGAGCGGGTCGTCAGGACAGTCCACGTCCTCCAGTTCGGCGGCGTCGGGCACCACCTGACGCCAGATGGGGTCGCCCGGCTCTTCGATCAGGCTCAGGTAGTAGCCGTTGATGCGGATGCGGAAGTCTTCCGAGATGCGCTCCGCCAGCGCCTTGTCCACGCCGAAGCGCTCAAAGAGCTGATCGGCGTTGTTGATTCCTTCTTTGAGGAGTCGCTGCCACTCTTCCATTGCTTCTATTTAATCCTGGTCCGTTTGTCGCACAGCGCACGGCACGATCACCGCGTCCACCATGCCGTGGATGAGCTTCTTGTCCATCGGGACGACGGTGGCGGTCATGCCACCCAGCCGCGCCTCGTCCCCGACGACGAAGTAATAGGGAGTTAGACGGGCACGGCCGGGCATGCGCTGCACCTCGCCGGTCTCGAAATCGTAGTGCTGCACCACCACGCGTCGCGAGTGGTGGAACTTCTGCAAGACGTAGCGCACGTCGTCGAAGCGCTCCAGCGCCTCGTGCACCGCCGCGGCCCACTCGTCCTCGGGCAGGTCGTGGCCGATCTTGACGCCGCGGCTGCCCCAGGCGGTGGCATCGAAGCCCGAGGGCTTGATCACAAGCTGGCGCTCCTTCTGGGTCAGCCCGATCAGCTGGGCCCAGTCCTGCACCGGACGGCCACCCAGGTCCAGGCCGGCGATGGTGGCGTGGGGCGGCAGAGGGCGCGGGTCCAGCACCCAGGTGGGCGGGATGACACGCCGCAGGCGGTCGAAGGCGTCCTTGAGCTCCGCGCGCCACCAGCGCTCCAGCGTGGGGTGGTGCAGCAGCGCGAAGGTGAGCTTCTCTTCCAGGTAACTCTTCACGGGCGGAGTGACCGCGACGCGCTGCTTCTTCATGCTGTAGAGCATCAGCTCCCACTTGGGGATGTTCTTGATGTCGTATAGCTCGAAGAATCGGTACAGGGCCTGGACCGGCACGTAGCTGGCGTCTGTTGGGACCTCCGCCTCGTCCCTGGGCCCGGGCGAGCCACCCTCCGGCACGAGCAGCGCGTCTTCGGTGAAGCGCACCGCGTCCGGCCGCACGGCGTGTACCGACCGGCCGCGCTCGCGCAGCGCCGCCGCCAGCCAGGCCATCTCATCCCAGTAGTCGCCCGACTCTTCAGACACGACGATGCCCGCCGCGGGGTCGGTCTGCCCAGCGGCGCTGGCGAGCATGGCGTCAAAGCCGTCTACCATGCCTTCGGGGCCACCTACCAAGTCAAAGCCGAGCTCGCTGTACGGCCGGGCCAAGCTGGCGCCGAACCCGACGCCGCCTGGGACCGAGTCCAGCTCGGCGGCGACGAAGCCCTCTTCAGTGAGGAACAGGTCGGGGCGTATGACGCCGGGGAGGGAGCGCTTCTGGCGGTTGAGCCGGCCGTACTCCACCAACTGCTGCGGCCGACCGCGATCGAGGTAGTCGGCCACCCAGGTGGGCTGCGTGCCGCGCACCGAGGCGCCGTAGACCGCGTTGATGGCGCGGTAGAAGGCCAGCAGGTCCTGCCCCAGCTGGACCAGGTAGGTGTGCTGGAGCGGAGAGAGCCAGAACGGCTCCGGGCTCAGCCGCCAGGAGGCGCGTGACTCGGGGTGGATGGGACGTTTGGCGTCCGAGTAGAGGGTGCGCTCCGGGAGACGCTCGTTGATGAAGCGACAGCGCCCTGCCGCGTCGTCCGCGGCAGGGAGAGCGCCGGCGCTGCTTGGCGGCGCCGAGGGAGCCGATGCAATTGCCATTTACATAAGGAAAGCCGAGCGTTGGCGCCCGGCTCACTTCTTTTTCTGAAGCGTATCACACCCCGCCAGAGCGGTCAGCCACCCCGCGCCTGGCAGCAGGAGACGAGCGCCGATGTCTGTCCAGGACGAGCCCTTGAAAGGAGGGCAAGAAGTCTGCCAGCAGGATGACCCGGCAGGCTGCCGAGGCTAGCGCCGCCGCTCGCGCACCTCGGCGGCGGCTTCGTCTACCGTGGCGCTGAAGCGCTCAAAGGCGTCGCGCAGGTGGGCTGTCTCGTAGTGGGCGTAGATCTTCTTGGTGGTCTCCGGAGAGGCGTGGCCCAGGATGTCCTGCACCTCGGAGAGCTTGGCGCCGCGGTTGAGCAGGGTGGACGCCTTGGCGTGCCGGAAGTCATGTGGGGAGGCGTCCACGCCAGCGATAGCGGCGTAGCGCTTGACGACGTGCCAGATGCCCCACGGAGACAAGCGGAGGTTGTCGCCGCTGCCGGTGGCAGGGCCGCGACGCCGGTCATGGCGCAAGAAGAGCGGCGCGTACCGGTCGGTGCGCGCCTGCAGGTAGGCGCGCACTGCCAGCAGGCCCTCCTCGCTGAAGAACACGACCCGCTCCTTGTCGCCCTTGCCGGTGATCAGCGCCTGGGAGGACCAGCCGTCGTCGACGTCCTCGCGGTTGAGGCGCGAGAGCTCTTCGCGGCGCATGCCGGTGGTGAAGAGGGTGTGCAAGATGGCGCGGTCGCGCTGCAGCTCTAGCCGCTCGCGCTCGTGATCGGGTCCGGAGGGGGGCAGCTCGGCGTGCTCGGCGGCCAGGACTACCAGCGGCAGGCCCCGGTCGATGCGTGGCGTCTTGTACGACGCTTTGCCCACCACCTCGCGCAGATGGCCGCGCATCTGCTCGCTGGAGGTGTCTGATGCAAGCAGCCGGCGGCGGTCCAGAAAGGCGATGAAGGCGCGTGCGCCGGCCATGTAGGTGGTGGTGGTGGCGCGCCGGTCGCGCCCGTAGCCGCGCACTAGCCAGGCGTGGAAGCGCTCTAGGCTCGTGGCGGTCAGCGCGTCCGTCGGCAGGCTCGCCGGCGGCAGCCCTTCTTCTTCCAGGAACTCGGCGAACCGCCTGAGGCTGGAACGGTACGTCGCCTCTGTGCGCGGCGCCTTGCCGACCAGCGTGGCGAGGAAAGCCCGGACGGCCGTCTCCACGGCCGGGATAGGCATGCCGTCATTCGCGTCGCCTGCACCTGCACCGGTGCCCCGTCCGGCCGCAGGCGCGAGTGCCGGGTAGATTGGGGCTAGCGCGGCAACCATGTGTCTTCCACCACTGGATTCAGACGGCTCAGGCGGGGGAGAGTTTGCTCCGAATGTTCATCAAACTTAATTAGCATTATCGTGGGTGAAGGTTCCGCCCATGGGAAGGGTCCTTCCGGACACCGCGAGTGTGGCCGTGGTGGCCTCGGCGACCACGAGCTCAGTGACGCAGCCGAGTGCCGTCTCGATCAACTCAAGGTAGCGGCGCTCCACCTGCTGCCGTTGGAAGGGCGTGTCGCACCGTAGCCTCATGGCGGGGGTTGGGCCGTCATGAGGCTGATCGCTTGTCGAGCCCGTAGGCGCCGGGACTGCTTCCGGCCGCAACGGCGCGATCCAGGCGCTGAAGGCAGCGGGGCTCAGCTGCGATGCGATGGTTCTCTTTGCCAGCTCCCATTGCTCGTCAGTCCTTGGCGTTCTTGGCGTTTCATCGTCTTGCAAGCTGCGTTCGATGGCGATGGGCTGTGTGGGTGCTGGCGCTTCGGCCCGTGCTGCCGAACGACCGCTGTCCAGTGGCTCTGTTACAACGCTCTGAACGAGGGGACTCTGATTCCGTGGGTGCTTATGTCGCGCTGCCCCAGTCACCGGGCCCTGCTCAGGGGCTATCAACGCCAGGGATAGCGCCCCAGGCCCTTCTCCCTGCCACCCCCCTGACAACTGTGATTGATCGGGGGGCGCATGGCTAGGGATGCCGAGGGAGCCTACCGGGCGGTGACTCTGTGGCACCGCCCGTGTCGGGCGGCTGCTCCGCTCCACTCCGAAGACTTCGCCCGGCCTGTGGCCACTCTCTTCCGGGTGCCTGCCTTCAGAGATCCCGTCGTCGCCATCGTCGCCGTCGAGTGACTCGTCGGCGCTGGGCTGCCAGGCGGCGCCGCGCCGGTCGCGGGTGAGCAGCTGCTCCAGGGCATGGAACAGGTTGGTGAAGTCGTAGTAGTTGGAGGTGCGCCCGCCGCTGGGACGGTGACGGGCGATGGTGGCGAGGTAGCCCTTCTCAATCAGCGACTGCTTGTAGCGGTGGAGCATTTGGGTGCTCACGCCGGTGCGCCGGCTCATGCGCCGCAGGCTGGGGTAGGGCAGGTCCGCCGTCCAGCGGTGCGCCAGGATGTAGCCGACGAACCAGACCTCCTGGGGCACCAGGACCAGGTCGGCCTGGTAGTGGTACAGCGCCATGGGGATGGCGGCGATGCCGCCCGAGAGGATGGTGGCGCCGAACCGGGCTAGGAAGCGGTAGCGCGGGTCATTGTCAGTGGCGCCGATCTCTGGGAGAGGGAGCCCGGTTCCGGTCCGGGGCTGCTGCTGGCGCTCTTGGCGCTGCGGCCGCTGGGGGAGTGTCTGCCGGTCCGGCAACGTGGCCGGTGCGAGCGCTGCTCCTTGGCGCGCCTGGCTGCGGACGGTCCCTCTCCTAGCTACCTGTGATTGTGCCGTGCTGTGCTGCGGCGAGCCGCGATGCGTGCAAGCGCCGTGCCCCGCCTGGCCGGCGCCTGCCGACTACGACCGCACACCGGCGACGACAGCCGATGCGCGGTCGGGTCGCTCCCTGCCGCGCCCTGTTGGCCGCGGCGGCGCGAGCTCGCTAGGGCAGCATTGCAGGGCGCGCGCTAGCCGCGCAAGGAGACGGATGCCGGGGTTGGCATTGACGCCGGCTTCTATCTGGGAGATGGTCGCGCGCGTCGTGCCGGCTAGCGCCGCCAGCTCGGCCGCGCGCAGGCCCAATTGGTCGCGCCGCAGCCGTACCCGTGCCGCGAGCGGCGCAGCCGGATCGGCGAAGGGTTCCCCCGCGAGGTACCAGACGAGTTCGGGCAGCCGGTACTCCAGCGCCGCCGCGACTTTGCCGAGCAGCTCCAGCGATGGCTCGTGCTGCCCCTGCTCCATGGCAATCAGATGCGTCCGGGCTACCCCGGTGCGCCGCGCCAGCTCCGCCTGGCTAACGCCGCGCCGGTCGCGCAACGCGCGCAATTGCCCCCCCACCCACGCCAGATCCCGTCCTATGCCCTCCACGACGCTTCCGCTCACAGCGTAGTTAATTATTCCAGACACCACTTTGGCCGCTGCGCCTGGCCGTGCTAAGCTGATGCGACACCCACGTGGTTCCCGCGCCGCTAGCGAAGGTGCAAGCAAACCAGACACGCAGCACTTTTACCATGCCCTGGTGTGAAAGCAGATCAGACACTGAAGCCACCTCTCTCTTGACCAGCCACCACCTCCGCGGTCCTGGCACCGTCGCTGCGCGGAGGACCGCTGCGACGTAACCTGGCAGGTCCTCCTCTCCTCCATCCTGGCGCCCTGGCCCGTGGCGCCGCTCATTCAGAGCGGCGCCACGGGCCAGCGTGTTTCCAACCGACGTTGGCTCGCGCACCCCACTGGTGATCGGCTAGCGCCTGTCCTTCGGCATGCCCAACCGGATTACTCACGCTCCCCCCGCCCACGTATGAAGGCCGCTAAACTTCTTGCTCGTGCAATTGAGAGTCCCGCGGCCGCGACGCGCGGTGATCATGCTCGCCGCCGGCACCGTCACCACGGCGCTCGCCGCTTGCGATCTTGGTCCTCGTGGCCCCCAGGCGGCCGCCGAGCCGACCGGTGCGAGCGGCAGCGGCGCTGCGGGGACCGGTGGGGAGCCGCGACCCACCTCGACGCCTGCTCTGCCTCCGACGGCGACGCCGCGGCCAAGTCCGACGCCGGAGCCGCCGCCGGTGATCCCGCCGGGGGATGGGCACTTTGGCGTGAATGAGGGGTTCAACGCCGTCGCGCTGGCGCATAAGCTGGGCGCACGCTGGACGCGCTGGGTGGTGGAATGGAGCGAGGTGCAGCGCTTCGGTCAGGGCACCTTCAACTCGGACGACGACCGAAACACGTACAACATCGATAGCGAGACGCTGCGCCAGGACCTGCGCCACGGCTACAAGGTGATGGCGGTGCTCAAGAGCACGCCCTTATGGGCGCAGGTGGACCCGTCAAAGGCAGTACGCTCGGTGCCGCGCGGACTGGACGCGCCGGTGGACAGCCCGGAGAACACCTGGGCTACCTTCGTGCGCTGGATGGCCAGCCGCTACGCGGGGCGCATCGACACCTGGGCCATCTGGAATGAGGTGGAGATCCCGCCCACCGGGCCCAACGCGGTCTACAACACCTGGGCGGGCACGCTGGAGCAGTACTACAGGCTGCTGAAAGTCGCCTGGCAGGTCGCGCGTTCTGTCAACCCGAACGCGCGCATCATCCTGGCGCCGTACAGCTACCACCGCGACAAGGACTGGCTGCGCCGCTTCCTACGAGTGGCGGCCGCGGACCCGGAGGGTGCGGCGAACGGGTTCTTCTTCGACGTGGTGGCGCTGAACCTCTACCGCAACGCGCACGACCTCTACGACCGCAAGCGGGGGGGCGTGCCGTGGGCGCTGGAGCCGGCGGACCGCATCGGGGTAGACGACCTGCTGCGTGAGTTCCGGCTCCAGAAGCCGGTGTGGGTCACCGAGGTGAACTCGATGCCCTACGACGATCCCGGAGTGCCGGACTGGGACCCGGTGCGTCGCAACGACGGCTTCCGCATCACGCTGGACGAGCAGGCCAGCTTCGTGATCCAAGCGTATGCGCTGGGGATCGCGGCGGGCTATGAGGTGATCTTCTGGCAGGCCATGCAGGACGACCGCCCGCCGGTGCCCGACGAGCTGTGGGGCCTGGTGCGCTATCGGGAGGACCCGTCGGACACCAGCCCGGAGCGGATCCGTCCGGCGTACCACGCTTACCAGGCGGCGGCGCGCTACCTCTCCAACGCGGACCGGGTGGAGCTGCAGACGGTGGACCGCGCCGATCCCGCCGTGTCGCGGCGCTACGCCACGCGCTTCCAATGGTGGATCCACCAGGTGGTGTTCCAGCGCGGTACGTCGCGCACCACGGTGTTGTGGAACGGCGCCGCCGCCGCGGCGCGGGTGACCATCCCCAAGCTGGGGGCGTCGGCGCGGTTGGTGGACAAGCTGGGCAACGAGACGCCGCTCGCGCCGGTGGCTGGTCCCGGCGGTGAGCGCTGGCAGGTTACCCTCACGGGGGCGACGCGCCGCTTCACGCTGTTCGGCGGCGATCCGCCGGGCTACCACTACGTGGGCGGCTCGCCGCTACTGGTGGTAGAGGAGGGCGTGCCGGCCGACGCACCGGTGAGCCGGCCCGCTGTGGTATGATTTTCGGGTTGTTTTAGGTGCCTCGGCGCCGGGCGGGGGCAGTGAGAACAGCGCGCAGGTAGCGGGCCACTAGCTCATCTGGGAGAGCGCCACAATGGCATTGTGGAGGTGCGGGGTTCGAGTCCCCGGTGGTCCACAGCATCGCGATCACAATGGCCGCGATCGGCGTTGATGAGGAAGGGGTAACGCAGTCATGATGGACCTGGTCGATTTCGCCATGTCGGGTGTGGCCATCCTCGTCCTGTTGCTGGCCGCCGCGTTCGTCGTCATTATCTGGTCGGCCGCGTTGGGCTCGCCCATCTTCTAGCACCCTCGCTCCGCAGTACCCAGCGTCCGGCGTTCGCAGCTCACTCATCTGACTGCCTCGCAGTAGAACAGGAGGCGCCCACAGGGGCGCCTCTTCTGATTCACGTGACTGTTCACGTCATCCCCCGTCACCATTGCGGAAATGGAACACGAGTTCTATAGTGGGTGTATGGGGATGGCTGAGCGGGAAGTGCCGCCAGGGCAGCCGTGGCCGGCGCGGCCGCGGGTGTCGGAGGTGCGCTGCAAGACGGCGCTGAATCGTGTGCGGGGGATGCCGTTTGCCTGGAGCCTGAACCCGTATCGGGGCTGCGCTCATGCGTGGGGCTATTACCTCATGCGGGACTGGGCCAAGGCGCGGGCCGAAATCGACCCGCTGTTCACCGAGGCCAGGGCCGGCAGGATGGCCGTGCCGAAGTTCGCGCAGAAGGCGCAGGAGATCACGGAGCGAGTCGCGGCATTCTGAGCAGCGCGGCGCCCGGCCGGCACGGTCCGTGGTCTGCCCGGCCATCACGCGCACGTCCAGCCTTCCGGTGGGCGCGATAGCCGGAAAGAGGCGCGGCCGTCGCCGCCCATGATGGTGCCTGAGCGCGGGCGCGTCAACAGCGGCCCGCCACGGATGCCGGGTGCCGGGTGCAGTCAGTCGCTGGCGCCGTTGCCAGGACCGACCGCGGAAAGATTAGCAGGGCACTCGCTGCGCGCTACCTCTGGCGCCTCGCCGGCTGGCGTGGCCAGCTCCGCGAGGGGCGGGCGCGGCTTGAGCTGTGGGAGATACTGTCTTGCCTTGTTAAGGCGCCGCCAAGCGGCTGGTACGAGTACCGGCCCAAGCCGTTTGGCCCAGGCGCGCTGGAGCTCTACTACTGGACGCTCGACCGCAGCCTGCTCGACCTGCTACCGTCGCGGCCGCGCTGGGTCGCGTTCCTGGACGGCGAGGATCCCGAGTACCCGGCGCAGGCGCTGCGGCAGGACCTCGCGGCGCTGCGGTCGCACATGGAGGCGGTGCGCCAGGACACGACGACACCCGACACGCGCAGACCAGGAGAGTTGAAGCTCATGACGTCCGACGAGCCTCATCCGGTAATCGATTTTCATCAGCACCTTGGCCACTACATGAGCACCGTGGAGGACCGCCTGCGGCACCAGGAGCTGTTCGGCGTCAGCACCTCGGTCCTGCTGCCCATCGACGGCACGTCGACGCCGCTGGAGCGCTGGCCGGCGGCGGAGGCGCTCGCCGAAGCGCGCTACCGCCCCGACCGGTTCGTGCCCTTCTTCCACGTGGACCCGCGCCGCCCGCGGCACCTTGACCTGATCAGGCGGGCGTTCGACGAGGGCTACCGCGGCTTCGGGGAGCACAAGGTGCGCCTGCCGGTCGACGCGCCGGAGTCCATGGCCATCTACCGCCTCTGCGGTGAGCTGGGCTGGTCGGTGGTGCTGCACCTGGAGTACGGGGCCTACAACCACAACTTCACCGCGCTCGAGCGCGTGCTCGCGGCGTTCCCCGACACGGTGTTCGTCGGCCACGGGCCCGCCTTCTGGGCGCACATCGGTGCCGATCCGCCCACCGACCGCTCTGCGCCCGGGTACACCGCCTACCCGAGCGGCCCGGTGGAACCCGGTGGTCTCACCGACCGGTGGCTCGCGGCCTACCCGAATCTGTACGGCGACCTGTCGGCAGGCTCTGGACTGAATGCGCTCACGAGGGACTCGGCCTTCACGCGCGGGTTTCTGGAGCAGCACTGGCGGAAGCTGCTGTGGGCGACCGACTGCCCGTGCCGCGACGGCGCGGGGGACTTCGGCCTCGATGAGCGGAAGGAATGCGTGGCAGTGCGCAGCCTGCCGCTCCTGCGCGAGTTGGCCCCGTCACCCGACGCCTACGCGGCGATCGTAGGTGGCAACGCACAGCGGCTCCTGCGCCTCGGCTGAAGGGCGCGCCGTGGGTCGCGGGTCCAGATCGAGGGCCGGCGCTCCAGCGGCACGGTCCGCTCCGGGAGATGCTGGCCGGGGCTCCTCGGGCGGAGGCCGGGCGTTCCGACTCGCCCGTCGTCGCTCGATCGTGAAGCTGCACGGCGGATCCCTCACGGGCTGGAAGGCAATCAGTGACACCGGCACGTCCGCCTCGTCAAGGCATTCTTGGTTGATTAGCTGATCACCGGCGGCTGGAGCGTGGTGAGGTGCTGCTCGATGTACCGCTTGAGGTCCGGCGCTACCTGCGCGGCCGACTTCTCGCCACGCAGCGCCGGCGTGACCAGTGCTGATAGCGTCGGGCCCCAGCCGGGCACGCCGCCCCAGTAGGTGCCGTTCTTGTCCCCCGTCACGCGGAAATCCTTGTTGTTCAGCTCGTCCACGAACACCTGGCGGTACTTGCCCTCCACCCTGTTGCCCGGCGGGTTGGTGAAGCGCTGCGCCAGCGACTTGCGCGGTGGCTGGATCTGTCCCGCGTCCGAGAGGATGGTCAGCCCCTTCTCCGAGAGCGTGGAGAACGCCATCCAGGCCCACGCCGCGTCCTTGTTCTTGGAGTGCTTCGCCATCACCAGCGGCGAGTAGTGCCCGGCGGACGTGGGCGTCTTCTTGTACGGGGCCGGCGCCACCCCCACCCGCTTGACGTCGGTGGCGTAGCGGCCGATGTTCCACGCGCCGTTGTGGTCGATCGCCAGATTGTTGGTGCGGAAGCCGATCGGGTTCGGGGTG
>CADCTC010000095.1 GCA_902805635.1 uncultured Chloroflexota bacterium | reverse complement strand
ATCGATGTCGCCCGAGATCTTCTCCGCACGTGCCGCTCCCGAGCCGCGACTGACTTGCTGCACGAGATCGAGTCCAGTCTTGCGAACGAGTACGTCTCAAGCGAGCTGCGCTTCAGGCTCCTCACCAACCAGGGCGCCGCAGCTGCACAACTCGGAGAGTTCCCAACGGCGCGCGAACGCTTTCTCCAAGCGCGCCAACTCAATCCTGGTGAACCGAAGGCGCACACAAACGCGGCGTGGGGACACTTGGTCTGTGGGGAACCTGCGGAGGCACTTGACTGCGCGCGACGGGCCCGTGAAGTTGCGCCGTTGGACTCGGAAGCCGCAGCCGTTCTGCTCCGTGCGCTGCAAGCACTCCCAGACCCAGGCGCGGTGCACGGACTCCTCGTCAACGAGCCGTGGCTGCAGGACGACCCCGCCTGCTGTGTCGCACTCGGGCACTGGCTTCTTGAACGCGGTGAGTATCGCGATGCGCGTGGTTACCTTGAGCGAGCAAGGACAGCAAACCCAGGCGACCCGCACGTCCTAGCCGAACTTGGCGCCGCCATCGTTGCTCTTGTCCAGGAACAGCTCGCGGCAAATCACCCGCTGCCGTGGCTGTTGCCGCCCGACTCTCAGGCTGACTTAGACCTCGCTGATGATCTCCTTTCAACTGCACTGAGCGTCCTCAACACCTACGAGTCTCCCCACCCTCGGAATGCGGCCTTGGTGACGCGCGCTGCGGCGCGCGCCGTTCGCGGGCGCCAGAAAGAAGCACTGGCGGACTGTGAGACCGTCCTACGACACGAGCCCGGTAACGAAACCGCCCTGCGCAACAAGGGCTTCCTTCTGCTGTTTCTGCATCGGCCCGAAGATGCGGCTAGTGCCCTTGCGTTGGCTCGTGCAGCTGATCCCTGGGGCACAGCCTTGCCGCTGGCCCACGCCTATAACCTTTCAGGCCGGCACCGCGAGGCCGTGGACCTCCTTGAGCCTCTCTGGCGCGCCCGGGACGGGCATCTGCCGGCCGATCAAGTCGGAGGGCTCCTGATGCGGAGTTACCACGGGCTCGGCCAGGCCTCTGACGCGGAGCGTCTCGTCGCGGAGCTCCTCGCAGACCCAGACGCCAGCACACTGGCCACGGTTGCCGACTTCCGGCAACACGAGGGCAAGCTCGACGTCGCGGCCGAGCTATTCGAGAGCGCGCTTCAGAGCGCGACGTCAAGCGAGCGTGATCTAGTCTTCCTCCAACTGGCGAAGCTTCAACTGCAGCGCAAGGAGTTCGCAGCTGCCCGTGATCTCTTCAAGGAGATTGCGGACTTCGCGTCCAGCAATGACGCCACGCGCGGCTACGTCTTGGCCCTCTACGAGACCAAGGAGTACCGGGAGGCCCTGGAAGTGTGCCAACGCGTCCGTGCCAACGGCTCTATGGATCCAGGCGTCGCCACGATCGAAGCTGCAATTCTGGAGACGTTCGACCTTCTGGCTGAGGCCATCTCGCTGCGCCAAGCCCTTTGCGATGTCGAGCCTACTACTCTCGATCACGTGCTGCGACTGGCAATCATGGAGTATCGGCAGGGACACCAAGCCGACGCGCGAGCCACGCTCCGTCGTATTCCCGCGGCGACCCTGACCGATCCCGTCACAATCATCCAGGTCGCCGAACTCAGGTCCATCCTTGGGGAACCCGACGTGTTGCCTTTGGCCTTCAAGGCCCGGCGGCTCGGCTACGGCCTGCAGGCAATTCACCGCTCGTACCGAAGCCTCTTTATGAATCACGAGCACGCTGAAGCGCACCTTTTGGCTCCGCCAGACGAGGTTGCTGTGGGTGCGAGCGTCCGGGTCTCCTTGGACGGACGCGACAAGGTATTCACCATAGTCGACGGTGGTCCAGTCACAAACGATCTGGGCGAGATCGGCGCCGGTGACCCGTATGCTGGGCGTCTGCTTCAGGCGAAGAAGGGCGACGTGTTGAGCCTTCCCAGACCCTTCGGGGGTGAACAATCGTGTGAGGTCTTGGAGTTGCTAAGTCCGTACGTGTTTGCCTTCCAGCAGTCCATGGGCAACTACGCCGAGCTCTTCCCGCAACAAACCGACATCCAGATGTTCTCGTTCTCGCCCGACGATCCGTCTCAGGTGCTGGCGATCCTAGACCGCGGGCGTGAACGCGCGGAAGAGCTATTGTCCATTTACGACCGTAAGCTGCTCACGATCGGAGCACTTGCTGAGCTCTTAGGGAAGAAGTTTCCCGCTGTCTGGGCGGCGCTCAGGCACAGGATGGACGCGCGCGTGTTTGTCTCGCCCGGCACACCTGACCGACTTGCGTCGGCCCAGGCGCAGGTTGCCTCTCATGCGCCGATCGTAATCGACCTTCCTGCGCTTTTGACTATCACATGGCTGGACCTCGAGGAGACGTTGGCACAGCTCCCGTTCAACCTCTTCGCCGCGCAGGCGACCATTGACGAGCTGCGGGACGTGCTCCTCTTCGAGCACACTGGGAAGCGCAGGGCTGGCAACCTCTACAGCAGGGAAGGATCACTCGCACTCCAGGAGGAGTCCTCCGACGATTTGGACCGAGAAGCTCAGTTCGTGGCGCGTGCGATCGCCTTCGTTGAAGCCCATTGCACCATCACGGCTTCGCGCCTTCCAATCGAGCTCTCGGACAGCAAGCGGCAAGAGCTCATGCGCGTGTTCGGTGAACCCTCTTTCGCAAGCGCCGCGCTGAGCGCGGAACTCAATGCAATGCTCCTGAGCGACGACCTCGTGACTCAGATGCTCGCGCTCCAGCAGTTCCAAGTCCCGTCCGCAGCCACCCACGAGCTACTGGCCGCTCTCGTGGCAAACGAGCTTCTCGACGAAGACGAACTGTTCGAGTGCGCGTGCCGCCTGATTGAGTCACGCTACCGGCACGTGCCGGTGAATGCCAAACTGCTCGTTTGGGCAACCGCGAGCGGCTCAGGCGCCGACCTGCGGCGCGCCGAAGAATGCTTCGCGAGCCTTTCCGATCCGGACTGTACCGAGGAGTCCGCTCTGATCGTGGCGGCGGATGTCATCTCATGGGCCTCGCTCGCACCAGTTTCCGGGTCTCTATGGCGAGTGCTCGTGAGTCTGGCCGCCAGTGCTGCGATTAAGGGCCGTCGCACCGAGGCCGTCGCGGCAAAGCTGGCGCGACGAGTAGGGGCGAGGCTTGCGGGCCGGCCATTAGCCGCACGCAGGGCGATGGACGCGATCGTGTCAATTGCTAGGACCGGCGCCCTTCCGTAGTCCGTCCCCGGCCATGGCCGGGGCTCCAAAGAGGCAACGAATCCAGCGGTACGAGTGGTACGCCGAGGCCCTTCCGCTGGAGAGGCTGAGTGTTTCCGCGGAGATGCTCGAGCGCCACGACTGTGAGCCCGTGCACGTCGAGCGCCGCAACCGCGCCGAGGCGCGCATGACCGCCGGAGAGGCCATCCCCCCGCTCATCGCATTGGGTGAGCGCCTCATCCTCGTCGATGGGTACAGCCGCTACCGCGCGATATGGCGGCTCGGGGTCCAGCTGGGCCGGGTGCTCCGACAGCGGGTGCCAATCCCGGGTGGTTTGTCCTAGAAGACACGTTGCAGGCAGTCTGCGCCAAAAGCCGCTCGCCCGTGCGCCGCCCGCCTACTCCCTCGCCCGCAGGCCCAGCGCGGTCAGCGACGAGAGCGCGGCGGCGAGCACGATCACACTGAAGACCGCGTCCAGCTGCGCCGCGGCGGAGGTGGCGCTGCCCAGCAGCGCCGCCAGCGCGCCCGAGCCCGCGATGCTCCCCACGTAGCGGCTGGTGGAGTAGAGGCCCGCCGCGGCGCCCGCGTCGGCGGCGCCCGCGGCTTCGATCGCGGCGGTGTGCGTCCCGGGGCCGGCGACTCCCAACCCCGCGCCGGCCAGCGCAAGCGTCGCGATGAGCAGCGGCAGTGGGGGTACACCCCCATCCGCACCCGCGGCGCGCGCCGCGAGCGCCAGCCCGGCCAGCGCCGCCGTCACCACCACCTGTCCGCCCACCGCGGGGCGCCGCCGCCCGTAGAGGTCCGCCAGCCATCCGCCCAGCGGCGTGCACAGCAGCGAGGCGCCCAGCAGCGCCACCAGCACGCCACCGCTGCGCGCGCTGGTCCAGCCCGGAGCGCTGGCAAAGAGCAGCGGCACCACCAGCAGCGTGGTGTAGAAGGCCAGGTTGGAGAGGCACACCGTGGCGCACGCGGCGGCGAAGCTCCCCGGCCGTTCGAGGTGCGGCAGCCAGCCGCGGCGCGGTCGCTCCCGCCGCGCCGCCGCCTGCGCGTCGCTCACGCCGGCCGGCACGGCGCGCCAGGCCAGCAGCATGGACACCAGCACGATCGGCACGCTGGCCAGGAACATGGCGCGCCAGCCCGCGGTCGCCACCAGCAGCCCGCCCAGCGGCGGTCCGCCGGCGGCGGCGATGCCCGCGAGCGAGCCGACGAGCGAGAACCCGCGCGCCCGCCGCTCAGGCGGCAGCACGTCGCGCACCACCGCCGTGCCATTGGGCAGCGCGATGGCCGCCGCGATTCCCTGCTGGATGCGACAGGCCGCGAGGAGGGGAAAGGTGGCGGCGAACGTCGCGCCGAGCGACACCACTCCAAACCAGCCCAGCCCCAGCAGCATGAGGCGCCGCCGGCCGAAGCGGTCTCCCAGCGCCCCCGCGAAGGGCTGGATGGCCGCCATCGCCACCAGGTACGCCGTGACGAGCCAGGCCGAGGCGGCCGGCCCCTGCTCCAACTCCTCCAGGATGCGCGGCAGCGCCACCGCGATCATGGTGGAGTTGAGCGGTGCGAGCGTGGTGGCGAGCGCCACCGCAACCAGGGCGGTGCGCTCGGCCACCGGCGCCCGCGCGATCACAGCCCAGGTTATAGCCGAGCCGGGTCGACGCTGGAGGGAGAGGGAGCCGTCCGCCTCAGCCGCGTAAGCCGGCGAGCGCGGTGACGACCCCGGCCAAGGCGGCGCAGGTCAGAGACACTTGTTTGAACCGCGCCACGGAGATGGCGCGGAACAGGAGGGAGCCGGCGATCCAGCCGAGAGCGAGCGCCGGGAGGAGCGCGAGCGCCCACGGAGTCACGTCAAGGGGTAGGTGGGCGGTAGCGGCGTAGTAAGCAAGCGTTGCGGTGGACAGCAGCCAGACCACGGCCGCCGCGGTGGCCCGCGATTGCTCCTTTGGCGCGCCAACCAGCGCAAGGTAGAGCGCCACCGGCGGGCCATTCAAGCCGACGCAGCCGGAGAGGACCCCAGCGGTGAAGCCCGCGCCGTAGCGCGCCAGGCGCGGCTTGGGCGCCAGTGAGAGCGGCAGGCGCCGGCTGAGCAGCGGCACGAGCGCGCTGGCGGCAACGGCGCCCCCGAGCACGACGCGCAGCGTGTGCTGCGGGAGTAGGTCCAGCAGCGCCACGCCGAGTGGGATGCCGGCCAGCCCCGTGGCGGCGAGCGGCAGGGCATCCGCCATCACGATCGCGCGGAAGGCCGCCGGCCTGGCAAGCACGGCGGTGATCAGCACCCAGCCTAGCGCCAGGGTCAGTGGCACCACGTGCGGGGCAGGGAACAGCAGTGCGAGCAGCGGTGCGCTGAGCACGACGAATCCGTAGCCCGTGACTGTGGCGGTTGCGGCCGCCACGAACACCACCAGGTGCGCCCCGAACGCGGCGAGCGAGGCGAGTGATATCAGGGAGGCTAGCGACGTGAAAGGCATGCTAGCTCCAAGACCGCGCGGTTGCACGGCTCCAAATCGAGCATGTGCGAGCGCCGGTCTGTCAACGCATGACCTCGCGGGCTGCGACGTTGGCAGCGCGGGCTCAATACCTGGTCCGTGCCGGGCTCATCCCCTGGCAGACGCCTGACCGGTCACGCGGCGGCTCCCGCGACGGCTTCGTGTACCAGGAGCAGCGCCTTCATTGGGAAGAAGGCACAGCCATAGACGTCGTAGTCATTGTGGGCGATTCCGGTGTCAGCGTCGGGTATCCAGGTCACCGGGCGCCCATCGCGCAACTGGCAATGAGTCAGCACGTTGGCGGCGGCCACGGCGCGCTCCCGATGACTCTCGTCGCCCGTGACGCGCCAGAGCTGCAGCTGGAGCAGCGCCCATTGGGCCGTGTGGTTGTTGATTGGCTTATACACGCGCCACTGCTCGGCGACCGACGGCACGTACGGCCGGAACGGCACGTTGGGGTCCCCATCCATAGCGTAGAGCACGAAATTGTCCTCGATCCAGGCGGATAGGCCGCGCGCGAGTGCAAGGAAGCGCGGGTCATCCCGCACGTGATCGAGCAGGAAGCGGCCCATGTGAAGCGCCCCCAAGACTCCGGTGTTCTCGTAGGGGGCCGAGTAGGCCATGTCGTCGTGCATGTTTTCCCAGCGGCCGGTGCACACGGGGTGCTCCAGCAGCCAGGCGAGCGTGCTCGCGTAGGCACGCTCGTACCGCTCGTCCGGCGCCACTCGCCTCAGCGCGTCGAAGAAGAGCAGCGCGAACACTCCAGCGCTGGTGTAGTCCTCCACGACTTCCCCGTTGCGCGCGTTCACGCGGTAGGGCCATGAGCCGTCCGGGCGCTGCGTGCAACACAGTGTGCTCGCGATCCGTTGCGCCGCATCCAGAAAGACCCCGTCTCGGGTCGTCTCGAACAGGCGGACGTACGCCTCGCCCATCGCGCCCGCCTTGTTCGGCTCGACGACGTGCTCAACGTCGGTGCGACCGCCGCCATGCATCCCGGCGCTGCCGTGCGCGATGCCGTGGTACGGCAGGTGGGCGTAGGCGAAGTCGTCGGGGGTGGACCACCGCATTGTGAACTCCGCCACGCCGCGCGCGCGGCGGAGCGCCTCCGCTCGTAGCGCAGCGTCCGCACCCATCCGGTTGTAGGCCAAGAAGCCCTCAACCACCAGCGGGTTGTGCCGGGACGGCCACGCGCCGCGCTGGAGCACCTCGTCTCCGGTGCGATTCACTGCGCTGTGCCAGAAGTAGGGTGGCGCGGCCGGGTCGTAGCGCTTCCGGCCCACGTCTTGCGCCAGCCAGGCCATGATCTGGGTGGCGGTCTCCGTCCATCCCAGGCGTGGCGCCCGTGCCTCCGGAGAAGCGCCGTCCGGGCCACCCCAGCCGGTCCCCTTGTGGAACGCGATCACCTTGCTCGCGCCGAGCACCTCCTCACCGGCGCCGAGCGCCAAGATAGCAAGGCGCACCCGGCCGCACGGCACTTCTGCCCACGCGCTGTCGAGCGCCACCGCCGGGTTCGTGACCTCCAGCTCAAAGAGCGGCGCCGCCTGCGCCTGATCGCCGGTCGTCCGGCCGCCGTCGGCGTAGCCGGCCACCACGTAGCGGGCGGCGTCCGGCACAGGATCCCACTCGAACGCGGGCGGGTGGATGAAGCGGCGTGGCCGCTGGTTGCGGCCCGTGAGGGCGATCGCGGCGCTGTGTCCGGGCGGGAGTCCGCCAAAGCGGTCGAGCAGTGTCACCGTGGCAGTCCTGGCAGTCCTATTTCTTGGGGTCGGGGAAGCCCTTGCCCTGGCTCAGCACCTGCTGGACCTGGGGGGCAATCTCGGTGGCGAGCGCCTGGGCAGAGACCTGGCCGTCGTAGGCGGCGTTTACGCGGGGGCCGAGCAGCGCGTTGATCTCGCCGCGCTTCTCGTGCGGCGCGCCGAACTGGCCGAACGGCTGTTGCTCCACGAACGGGCGGAAGTCGGCCGCAACGCCGGACGGCTTGAGGAAGACGTCCGAGCCGGCGACCGACTTGCGCGGCGGGTGGACGCGCCCCTCCTGAGTCGCTAGACGGGCGACGTCCTTGCCGGTGATGTGGGTCATCCACAGCCACGACGCTTCGGGGCGCTTGGTCTTGGCGGAGATGCCGAAGCCGTTGCGGGCCACATGTACGGCGGCGGTGCCTCCCTTGCCGCGCGGCAGCGGGGCGACGTCCAACTTGAGACCGTCCATCTTCATATAGTTGGCGCGTGCGAAGCTGAAGTCTTGCACCATGGCGTAGCGGCCGTTAGCGAAGGAGGGGCCCTCCGAGCCGGCAGCGGCCGCGGTGGGCATCACGCGGTGGCGCTGGGCAAGGTCGATCACCCACTGCAGTGCTTCGACTGTTGCCGGGCGGTCGATGGTCTGGCGGTTGGCGGCCCAGTCGGCGAAGTCGGTCCCGTTCTGCCAGAGCCAGACGCCAAGCACCCAGGGCGGCGCGCCGATCAGGCCGATGCCGTAGCGCCGGCCGGAGGGGTCGTCGCCGCTCAGCTTGCGCGCCGCATCCAGGAAGGCGGGCCAGTCCCACTTCCTCTCGAGCCACAGCTGGCGAGGGTTGGGTAGCCCGACGCGCTGCCAGAGGTCGGCGTTGTAGTAGAGCGCGCTCACACCTGTGTCGCGCGGCAGCATGTGGCGCTTGCCATCCAGGTGGTACATCGAGCTGGGCTCAAAGTCGGCAAAGTCGATCGACCTGTCGCGCGCGATGTACTGGTCGAGCACCAGCATTTCGCCCTTCTGCTGGTACTCGTTGATCGTGCCCTGGCCGATGTCCCATACGTCTGGCGGGGTACCGGCGGAGAGCAAGGCCAGCATCTTCTCCAGGTACTGAACGCCCGCGGGTAGCGGCATGTGCTCCACGGTGACCTGCGGCGATTTCTGACGGAAGGACTGGTACGGCGCGTTGGTGTAGAAGTCGTTGCCTGGGTTAGCGAAGGTGATAGTGGCCGGGGCAACGGTGCCCGACGGCGGGAGTGAGCCGGTGGTGCTCCCGCCGCCTGCGCCGCAGGCAGCGAGCGCCGCGCCAGCCCTAAGGGAGGCGGCGACGTTCCCGATCAAGGACCGTCTTGTGCGTGTGGCCGGGTTCCGGCCCACCTGGGTCATGTGGCTCATCCGGTTCTGCTGGCCCATGCTGTTCGTCCCTCCTGGTCCTTGTGCATGGAGTTTGGTGCGGAGCAGACGCTACGGCGCGAAGTGGGCGTCGGGCGCCGCCACCGTCCGGAGCTTGTCCGCGAAGGCGATCATGACCCTGGCCGGGTGGATGGCGTTGTTGATCCAGAAGTTGGCCGGGTACTTGGTGAACATGGTGGGGTAGTCGCCGTCGTGCTCGCGCTGCACCACGGTGAAGGTGTTGGCGATGGAGACGGCCTTGGCCAGGTACACCGGTCGCTTCGTCGCGGAGTAGGCGTGCCAGTAGGTCTCGAGCATGATTCCGGCGCTGCGGGCGACGGGCATCCAGAAGCCGTACTGCTCATGGACGGTGGGGGTAATCCAGTTCAGCGAGTACCACTGCGGGCCTCTCGCCAGCATGTCATCCGGCGGGCGGAGAGTGGCGCCGCGCCCGATGGCGAACTCTTCCGGCTGCTCCCAGGTGACGAACTGGTCTTCCGAGAAGCGGACCAGGTCTTCCGCCAGGGCAAGATCCTCCGCGCGGCGTGCGCTGTCCTTGAAGAGGTACATCGCCAGGTCGCACGCCTGCTCGCGGCTCATCTTCTGGTAGGGCGCAGCCTGGGTTATGTTGATGTCCTCAAACTGTGCCAGCCAGTAAAAGGTCCTGGCCGGGTGCTCCATGACCCAGGCCAGCGCACGGGCGGTGGCGTCTTCCAGGCCGGCCACGCCGTACTGCCTTGCGAGGCGGTTGAAGTAGACGACGGTAGATGTGGGGATGGCGAGCTGCGGCGCCGTCAGTTCACCGGTCTGATGGTTCACGTAGAGCTGCCAGGTGCCGCCGGGCAGCTGCGTCTTTAGGTATGTCTGTGCGATCCGATGTGCGGCATCAAAATACTTCGAGTCGCCGGTGAGGTCGTAGAGGTCCAGGTAGGCGTGGCCGGTCTCGGCGGCGGCGATGATCAGGTAGTTGGTCAGCTGCATGTGCGATGGAAGGTCTTTGCCGGCAAAGTCCCCCTGGTAGGCGGGCGGGAAGTGCTCCAGGTAGCTGCCTGGGGGAAAGCTGGTGCCGATCAGGTAGTCGGCGGCGACGACGGCGAGGGCTTTCGCCCGCTCTGCTTCGCCGGGGTCAGAGGTACGCCTGGCGTACGTCACGGCGCCGCTCACGAGTGCGCCAATCACCTTGGCCGGGTGGCGGTAGTACACGTAGGTCGGGTGGGGCTCACCGTGGCTCAGCCAATGCTGGACGTAGTCCTTGTGCAGCACGCGCTCCAGCGCCAGCTCGCCGCTCTCGTCGTAGGGCAGTACCGGCTGGTGGTATGGGCCGTCAAAGGGCGCCGCCCGCCCATAGTCGCCCTCGCCCGCCACGCCGAGCAGCTCGCCGTGCTCCGACACTCCGGTGACCCGGAGGTGAAAGCGCCCGACGGGGAGCGCCTCCCACACCGGGCTGAGGGGAGCGTGGGCGACGTCGCTTTCAAAGAAGCGGGTATTGGAGTCCGCTTGACTGGTGACCTCAAAGCGGTAGCGCCGCGCGCCTGGAACGGCAGGGAAGTCAAACGCCGGGGCATAGATGAATCGGGTGGCGTACCCGTTCCAGAATGGCGCGACCCTCGGCACACCGGGCCGGATGGGCACAGCGGAGGCGGCGCGCTCTGCGGCGCCGAACGGACCGTTGGTCATGCCCTCAGAACTCCATGCGGGGGCGCACGGGGGCGCCGCCGGCCTTGACAGACTGCTTGATCGCCTCGCCGACGGCCACGGTCTTGGCGGCGTCCACGGCGGGCGAGAGCGAGGGCGCGCCGTGCCCCTCGCGGACGCAGCGTGCGAACTCCTCCATGTAGCGGTACACCTGGCCGTTGTGGCCATCGTAGCCGCCCTCGGCGCGATACTGCAGCGTGGCGGTGGGGTGGCCAGGCATCTTGTCCAGGATGATGTCGTTGTTGACCAGGCTGCCCTTGGTGCCGAACAGGCTGAGCGCCTCCATGGGCAGAGGCGGGTGCACCAGGCCATACGCGCCCAGCACGCGGCCCAACCCGCCACCCTGAAAGCGTAAGTTCACCAGGAAGGTGTCCTCGCGGTTGGCGGGGTAGCGCGGGTCCATGCCCCCGTTGATGCCAAACGCGGAGACTTCCGCCACGTCCCCGAAGAACATGGTGATCAACGCGATGGGGTGGCACATGCTGCCGATGGGGAAGTCCTTGACGTGCGGCTCCTGGTAGCGCCAGGGCGTCTGATCGAAAACGGTGCGCATGTCGTGCACGTAGTGGGTCTCGCCGAAGATCAGGCGACCCAGATCGCCGTCCTGGAACAAGCGGTGGGCGGCCAGCGTGCGGTGGTCGTAGCGCGAGGTCTCGCCGACCAGGACGACACGGCCGGTGCGACGCTCAAGCGCCAGCACCTCGGCCGCCTCCTCGCTGGAGATGACCATGGGCTTGGTGACAACCACGTCCTTGCCCGCCAGAAGCGCATCGCGAATCATGGGGAAGTGCAGGTGGTCGGGCGAGTAGATGGCCACCGCGTCCACGTCCGGACGGGCCAGCAGCGCGGGATAGTCGGCGGTGGTCCACGGCACGCCGTACTCGCGCGCCAAACGCTCAAGGCGGTCGGCCTCCAGACCACACAGCGCGCGCACGCGGAACGGGCCGTCCAGCCGCTTCGCGGCACGCAGGCAGGTCCCCGCGATGTTGCCGGTCCCGATGACGCCCAGGCCAATCGGCTCAGGCTTGCTCATGAGCACTCTCCCTAAACGTCATATCGTTTGCGCGCCCATGCTAACGGTTTGCCAGCCGGCAGTCAACCGTTTCTGGTGTGGCACCGACCAGCGGCACGGCGGGGTGGAGCCGGTCATCCCGGTCATCCGGGGCGTCTCAGCCGCGTCACGCATCCAGCCGCACGGTGACTTCGTCCGCCACGTCGCGCCGCAGGCGGTCGAGGTCGAGGCTGATGCCGAGGCCGGGGCCGGAGGGGACCACCAGCTCACCGCCCTCCATGCGCAGCGGCTCGGTCAGCCAGGGGTTGAACGTCTCCAGCATCACCGGCTGGAGCTCCTGCACCAGGAAGTTGGGCAGGGCCGCCGCCATCTGCCAGGTGGCGGCCATGCCGATGACCGAGCTGGCGCCGGTGTGCAGCGCCGCTGGGATATGGAAGACGTCTGCCAGCTGCGCGATCTTCCACGTCTCGGTGATGCCGTTGCGCATCAGGTCCGGCTGGCAGACGTCGAGCGCCTCCTGCGTCAGCCAGGGGCGGAAGGCGTAGGCGGTGCGCAGCGGCTCGCCCACCGCGATCGCCACGTCCACCGCGCGCGCCAGGCGCGCGTGCCCCTCTACGTCCTCCGGCTCCAGCGGCGCCTCGAAGAACTCCACGCCGTGCTCCTCCAGCGTGCGCGCCAGGCGCACGGCCTCGGGCTCTCGATAGCGCCAGATGGCATCTATGTACAGGCGTGCGCCGTCCCCCATGGCACGCCGGAGGGTGGCGACCTCACGGGCGTCGGCGCCGACGCCAAATCCTAGGAAGGACTTGACCCCTGCGCCCCGCGCCACCCAGGTGGCGGCTTCTTCGGCGCGCTCCTCCAGCGTCTTGGCGCGCAGGCCGGAGACGTAGCACGGCAGACGGTCGCGCAGGCGGCCGCCCAGCAGCTCGGCGATGGAGCGGCCGAGCGCCTGGCCTGCGATGTCCCACAGTGCGGTGTCCACCGCGGCGATGGCGTCCTGCTGGTAGCCCCCCACCTGGCCGCGCACGCGCATGGTCTCGTACATCTCGCGGTAGCGCCGGCCGGTGGCCAGCGGATCCAGGCCGAGCACGGACGGCGCCAGGATGCGGGCGACGATGGCTTGCGCCACCTCCGGACCAACCGGCGCCTGGGCTTCGCCCCACCCGGTGAGGCCGGCGTCGGTCTCGACGCGCACCACTACGGCCTCGGTGTAGTCGGAGTACAGCTGCGGGTACGGCTCGAAGCGGATGTAGTCGCTGCCGGGCAGCCGGCCGCTGCGGCGCGCCTGGCCGGCGAGCTCGTAGCGCACGCCGGCCTTGATGGCGTAGGCGGTGACGGACGTGATCTTCATGACGGCGCGGCGGCGAAAGTTATACCCTTTGCGCCGTGACAGCAGCGAGAGACACGCACGAGAGCAAGGGGAGAGCGGCGCGCGCGGTGCGCGGGCTGGTGCCGATCGTGGCGACGCCGTTCGACGAGCGCGGGCGGCTGGACGAGGAGAGCTTGCGCGCCGAGATCGACTACCTGGCCAACGCCGGCGTGGACGGCGTGACCATGTTCGGCGTGGCCGGCGAAGGCTACGCCGTGACCGACGAGGAACGTGAGCGCGGCGTGCGCGTGGCCGTGGAGCAGGCACGCGGGCGCGTGGCGGTGATCGCGGGGACCGGGCACACGGGCACAGAGGTGGCGGCCCATCTGAGCGCCCGCGCGGCGGACGCCGGGGCGGATGCAGTGATGATCATCATGCCGTACTTCATCCGCCCGGACGCCGCCGGCGTGCGCGCCTACTGCGCTGCGGTGGCGGAGGCCGCCGGTGTGGCGGTGATGGTGCAGGACCAGCCGCACACCACAGGCGTGACGCTGCCGGTGACGCAGCTGGTGGACATGGCGCGCGACCTACCGCTGGTGAGCCTGTTCAAGATCGAGACTCCCGCGCCGGTCGGTAAGATCGGGCAGCTGGCGGCTGCGCTACGCACGGCGGCGCCGGCCGCGGCGGTACTGGGCGGCGCGGCCGGCGTCCACCTGATTGAGGAGGTGGCAGCCGGGTCGGAGGGGACCATGCCGGCGGCGCTCATGCCAGAGGTGTACGGCGCGGTGTGGCGCGCGGCGCGCGCGGGCGAGACGGAGCGCGCTCGCGCGCTGTTCGAGCGCTACTTCCCGCTGATCCGCCTGACGAACCAGCCCGGCATGGGGCCGCGCCTGGTGAAGCTGCTGCTCCACCGCGCGGGCATCATCCGCACCACGTATACACGCGGCCCAGCGCCGCAGGTGGACCCGGGGACAGAACGCGCGCTGCTGGAGACAGCCGACCGCCTGGACCTGTGGAACATCATGGCCGGTAAGGCCCAGCCGCAGGCGGGGTGAGCCACAGCGGCCACAGCGCACGATCAGTGCGTGATCTCGAGCGCAATTAGGTCATCCGGCCCAAGCCGCGCCGTGTGCGCCACCACGCCCGCGGGAGCGGGAACGGGACGCTGCTGCGTGACCTCACCCTCCAGGCTGAACTCATTGAGCGTGGTGGTCTGCTCGGGGCTGCTACCGGCCAGCCGCCGCAGCGCTTGCAGGTCAATCTCGACGCTGGCCTCAGATAGCTGGTCGGTAGGGTTGACGATTAGCACGAGCACGCTGCCGTGGTGGCTGTATGCGCGCGCAGCGCAGCCGGAGGCGGTGAGGCCCTCCATGTAGTGGTACTGGCCCTCGGCGAAGTAGGGAAGGAACCGGCGGCGCAGCGCCGCCAGCTTGCGCAATACGGCAACCAACTCCGGACAGTCGCGCAGGCGGGTGCTGCGCATGTTGCCGGGCATGACGTTCAGCAGCGCGCCCTCCATGAATGCCAGCAGTGCGCCGCGCGGGTGCTCGTTCACGTTGGCGTTCAGGCGCACCTGGGGAAACACGTAGCGGAACGGCGCCGACTCCTCCATGTCGAAGCCGTTCTTCCACTCCCAGGTGTAGTCCAGCACCGGCACGCGGGTGTCGGTCATGTGCTCCCCTGAGAAGGTCGCGTCGGGATTGGCGCCCTGGTTTGCCTGGCGCACGACCTCACGCGCCTCGCGGGCGAACGCCAGCAGGTACTCGCCCTCTTCATTCGGGCGGCCGTCGCCGGCGGGGTTAAAGTCGGGGTCGGGCCAGGCGTGGAACTGGTCGAAGCAGATGGAGACCGGGCCGTACTTCTGCTGGATGTGGCGGTACTGCTCAATCCCAGCGTCGCGCCAGCCCGGAGCGCGCGCCGAGCCGTACACCATGGAGTGCGTGCCGATGAACGGCGGCCCAAACCGGGGGGAGAACCCCTCGCCGTAGGTCCAGTTGGAGAGGACGCGCTGCCCGGCGGCGTTCAGGAATACGCGCGATGGGTCGGTGTCCTGCGGGTTGTCGCGCTGGAGCTTGTGGCTGACGAACAGGGAGACGGGGACGCCCAACGCGCGGCAGCGGTCGAGTGCGGCTCGGAACTCATCCTCAGTGCCGAGCCGGGGATCGAGGAAGATGGGGTAGCCGTTGCGGCGCCACCAGTGCCAGACGATCAGCTCGGCCAGGTCGAGGTCCGGGTCCACTATCTCCGCGGCGTAGTCGGCGATGGCCGCGAGTGGGAACGTCGGTCGCGCGCTGCGCACCGCCGCCCAGATGGTGCGCACCCCCAGCGCCTCGCGGATGCGCTTTGGCGCGTGGTAGGGGTAGTGCTCTCTTGCGTAGCGCTGGTAGGCGCGCGCGCCGGCGTACCAGTCGCCGGCGTGCGGCAGCAGGACGAAGTCGCCGCTGTCCCACGTCTCGCCGGGTTGGATGAACGGATAGTGCACCCACGAGAGGTTGATGCGCTCGGAGGCGCGGTCGGGCCGGTCTACCAGCAGCGCCTGGCTCGTCTCGCGCGTGTCTTCGGCGTAGAGGGTGAGGCCCCGACGCGATGAGCCATAGTCGCACCACTTCATGGCGTGCGGGTTCCCGGCGCCATAGCCGTACGTGATGTACCGCTGCATGCGCACCTCCAGGAAGTGCGCATCGTCCGGGCGCATCGCCAGCGCACGCAGCGGGTGCAGCTTGCCCCGCGCGAGCTGTAGCCGCGTCTCGTCCGGACCGTCGACCGCGGCAAGCCCGAGCAGCTGCGGGAAGAGCACCTGGGGGATGGGAGCGTCGCCCGTGTTGTGCACCCGCGCGCTCAGGCGCACCCCATCGGTTGCCGCCGCGAGTGTGATCTCGACGGTCGCGGCGACTGGCCCCTCCTCGGTGAGGAGCGCCGCGTAGCGCAGCCGCACCGTCCCGTCCGCTGCCTCTTCAATCTCTGGCGCGCCGTGAGTACCCACCTCCACGTGGTGCCCGGGGTGGTCGTCGAGCGGCAGCGCGAAGCGCAGCAGCCCCGCGCCGGCAACCGGCTGCTCGACGAGCTCGGTCTCGGGTTCGGCTAGGCGTATCGACACAACGGCCCCGCTGTGTGGGTCGACGTGTATCTGTCCGCCGGGTATGTCCAGGGCGAGCAGCGGCGGCGCGGATGGCGAAGATGATGCGGTACGCATAGATCAGGTGAACACTGTACGTGGCAGTGAAAACGAAGGTGCCGCCCACAGCGCTGCGGGCGGCGCCGCCTCGGACGGGAGGACGGGACGGCAGCTACTTCTTCTGTTTCAGCAGCACCTGCGTGCCCTGGTTGTTCGCCTCGACGATCGCCGCCGGGACTGACACCGAGCCGCCGCCGTCGTAGGCTCTGACCAGCGGGGCGTTCACGGCGGCCTGCCACTCGCCAAAACCGCGGCCCTTCCACATGTCCTTGGTGAAGGCGAGCGTGTCACGCAGCGTCTCGCGGCGCACCGCCGGAGTGGCCTTCATCCATACCTCTTCGAACACCTTGCGGTTCGCGGGTGGGATGTTCTGAATCTGGGCGCGCAGCCTGGCGCCTTCTTGCGCGGCGAAGAAATAGAGCAGCGGCCAGGCGGCGTCCGGGTTCTTGCCGTCCTTGAAGGCGGCGATGTGGTTGGTGCCGGTGGAGGCGGCGGCCGTGCCGTCTGGACCCTTGGGGGCGAAGGCGACGTCCCACCAGAAGTCCTTGACCGGGGCGAGGCTGGTGTAGGTGAGGAACGATGGCCCCAACCACATGGCGCACTTGCCGAGCACGAACGGGCTGTTGCCGAGCGTCTTCTCTTCCTCCGGCGTCGGCGCCACCTGGTGCTTGTAGCGGAGGTCCACCAGCCACTGCACCGCGTCCTGCGCCTTGCCGTCCATCGCGGTCTTGGTGGGGTTCTCGCGGGTGTCGGTGATGGCGCCGCCGTTCTGCCAGATAGCCGACGAGACACCGTAGGGCATGCCGAAGTTGACCATGAGGCCCCACTGGCTCTCCTCCGGCTTACCGGCGACGCGGCGGGTGAACCGCTGGGCGGTGGTGAGCAGGTCGTTCCACCTCCAGGTGTGCTGCGCCGGCGGGAGCGGCACGCCCTCCTTCTGGAAGAGGTCGCGGTTGTAGTACAGCAGCGGCCCGTGGCCGGTGATGGGCAGCGCGTACTGCTTGTTGTTGAGGCGCAGAAAGTCCGTGCCGCCCGGGAAGAACTCATCCGCGGCGACACGGTTCTGCTTCATGTAATCGTCAAGCGCCCGGAACTTACCGTCCAGCGCGAAGTCCACGGACCACGCGAACTCCACCTGGGCGAGGTCCGGGGCCGTGCCGCCGGCCAGCTGCGAAGTCAGGCTGGCTGTGTGGGTCGTGGAGTCCGCGGTGAAGTCTTGGTCCACCTTGATCTGCGGGTTGCGTTCGCGCCAGGTGACCATGGCGGCCTCGTACGCCTGGCGCGCCGGCTCGCCTGGCAGGTAGGTCTTGAAGACAACAGTGCCGGCGGCCTTGGACGCCGCGGGCTTGCCGGCCGCGCCACTCTCGCGGCTCCCGCAGGCGGCGACGATGCCCGAGGCGCCGGCGAGCGCCAGACCGCGGCGCGTCAGCCCGCGGCCGCTGCTGGTGTGGCCCCGCCGCGCGCTCCCCGACTCCAGCTCCAAACGTTCCGTCCCGCCCACGCTGCCGTCCGTGCTCATTAGCGCGTCTCCCTCAAGTTGGCCGCCCGGCTCTTGGCGCGCTGCGCGGGCGGGCGCAAACATCATGATGTATGCGGCCACGGCAGCATACACGAGCCTCCTGCCTCCGTCAAGGCAACCGGCGATCCGGGCACGGGAGGCAGACTCGGTGGGCGCGCTGCGCTCGGTGTCCGAAAAAGTGACCGTCTGACCTTGCGTGCAGGTCCCTCCACGGAAAGATGCTGACGTTTGTGCGCGCACTGTTATAACGCCCGCTGGCGAGCCCGTCCGTGGGCGAGGGTGCGTGGTAGACCGCTCCAGCGTGCAGGAGCACACAGGAGGCCCTGAGTGAAGCGAAACAAGGCAGCTGTCGTCGGGTCCTTGGCGCCCGATGCCGCTCTCCTGCTCGGCGAGCCTACTGCAGCCGTTTCGAGCTCCCGCCTTTTGGCTGAGCGGCAGCCGCGGGTGCCCCTCTACGCCAAGGTGCTCGAAGCACTCCGCCAGGACCTTGCGGCCGGCGTCTGGCAGCCGGGCGACCAAATGCCAACCGAGCCGGAGCTGATGGCGCGGTTCGGCGTCAGCCGCATCACCGTGCGCCAGGCGCTCATGGAGCTGGTGCACGCGGGCGCGCTCTACCGCCGGTCGGGCAAGGGCACGTTCGTCACACAGCCCAAGATCGAGCAGGAGCTGCACGCGCTGACGGGCTTCGTAGAGGACATGATGGCGCTGGGTCTGCGGGCGTCTGCGCGAGTGGTGAGCGTGGCGCGGGTGCCGGCCGACGCGACCGTGGCACAGCACCTGGAGGTGCCGCGCGGCAGCGCGGTGCTGCGCATTGAGCGCGTGCGCCTGGGCAACGAGGAGCCGCTCTCGTTCGACGTGACGTACCTGCCGCCGGCGCTGGGTGAACGCGTGGCGCGCGAGGACCTCACCCTGCACCCCATCTTCACCCTGCTGGAGGACAAGTACGGTATCCCCCTCGGCTACGCCGACTACCGCATCCACGCCGCCACGGCCGACTCGCACGTGGCGCGCCAGCTGGACATCGCGCGGGGCGCGCCGACGCTTGTAATCGAGCGGATGACGTACTCCGAAAGTGGCACACCGCTGGACTACGAGCGCCTCTATTATCGAGGGGACCGCATCAGCTACCGCATGCGCTTGCTGCGGCGGTCACAGGGCCAGGCCGCTGCGCCGGCGGCCGCTGCGCCGGCGGATGCGCGGCCGGCCGATTAGCAGCAGGGTTGGCGGCAAGTGCCTATAGGCCGGCGTTGTCACTCCTAGTGCGCCGCCGGTCGCGGCTCAACCCGCCGCCAGCAGCGCGTCCACCTGGCGCACCAGGTCCTCCATCGCGGGACGCACCGCCTGCTCCCCCTTCAGGACCTTGTCGAACGAGGCGCGCCAGGCGGTGTTGATGTCCGTGTAGCGGGAGGGCTTGGGCAGGTTCCGCGTCGTATCGGCCGCGTCCTGCCAGAAGGCGGCGGACTCCCAGTCGTAGAGCGACTTCGTGAATTCCGTGGTCTTGGCGGCGGACTTCCGCACGGGTGTGGTCAGGTTGGCCGCCAGCCGGATCTTCTGCGTTTCCAGGTTGGACATGTGCTTCATGTAGGCCCAGGCGGCGTCCAGCTCTTTGGTGCCCTTGCCGATGCCATTGGCCTGCGGGCCGTCGCGGTTGGCGCGCCCGCCGCGTCCCCTGGGGGTGGGCGCCAGACCGGGCTTGAAGGTGTTCTGCGCGGACGCGTTCAGGATCTCGATCGCCTGGTCCTTGTTCCCGAAGCGCATTGCCACCTTGCCGGACTCCACCCCGTTCGGGAAGTCCTTCGCCTCGTCCCCGTACGCGACCACCCGATCCTTGGTGTGGAGGTCCGCCAGGAACTGCACCGCCTGGATCGCGGCGGGCTCGCCCAGCAGGCACTTCTTGACGTGCTTGGAGAAGACTTCACCGCCTGCCTGCCAGATGAAGGCGTCCATCCAGTCCAGGTTGAGGTTCGGCTGCTGGAAGCCCATCGTGCGGCCGCTGCCGGTGCCGGTGGTGGTGGCGCGGGCCACTTCCTGGAACGCCATCCAGTCCCACTTGCCTTCCTTCTCGCGCTGGCCGGGCGCCTTCACGCCCAACCGGTCGAGCAGCGTGCGGTTGAAGTAGATGATGGACGGGCCGCTGTTCCACGGGAAGCCGACCAGCACGTCGTTCACCCGGAAGTGGTCCAGCACCCCGGGGAAGAAGTCGCCCACGTCCGCGGACCTGTCCTTGGCGCCGAGCGGCTGGAGGTCCGTCAGCAGCCCCCTGCCGGCGAAGTCCGCCACGTAGTTGGGGTGCTCGGGCAGCACGTCGGGCAGGGTGCCCGCGGCGGCGTAGGTGAGCACCTTCTGCTGCGTCTGCGCGGTGCCGCTGGTCTCCTCGTACTCAGGCGTGATGGTGGGATGCGCCGCCTTGAAGCTGTCTTTCAGCTTGTCCAGGATGGGCATGGCCCCCGCGGTGCCCATCAGCACTTTGATGGATGCCGGCTTTGCCTCCTTGGCTGCGCCGCCGGTCTCGCCGCCCGCGCCACACGCCGCCAGGGCCAGCGCCCCGGCACCGACGGACACACCGAGCGCCCCGAGCGCCCACCGACGAGTCCCCACCCGCGTTGCTCTCGCCGTCTGCCTGCGCATCAGACTCCTCCCTCGGTGCTTGAGAGGCTTATAGTAACCAGCACACTGGGCGGGCATTCACGCCCCACGAAATCGCACGGATCACTGAGAACCGGACTGGGAGACGACACGACGCCATGAGTGCACAGGCACGCGGAGCAGGCGAGGCGGGCGGGCCAAGTGGGCAAGGCGGGGCAGGCGAGCTGAAGATCCTGGTGCTGCCGCACGGCAACGCCTACGCGGAGATCATGTCCGAACGCGCCGAGCAGACGCTGTGCGAGCTGGGCGAAGTGGTGCGCATCACCGGGCCCGAGCACAAGGTGACCGCGGAGGAGGTAGCGCCGCTGCTGCGCGGCGTGGATGCCGTGCTCACCAGCTGGAACGCCGCGCCCAAGTTCGACGAAGCCCTGCTCAAGCACGCCGACCGCCTCAAGGTGATCGGCCACGCGGCGGGCACGATCAAGGGGTTTGTGCCGGCGGAGGCGTTCGACCGCGGGATCCAGGTGACCCATGCCGCGGCCACCATCGGGGACTCGGTGGGCGAGTGGGCGCTGATGGTGACGCTGATGTCCTTACGGAAGGGCTACCAGTTCAACCAGACCATGCAGGAAGGCGTCTGGGCCAAGCGCGAGATGGGGCCGGGCGAGACCCTGATCCGCCGCCGCGTGGGCGTGGTGGCCGCCAGCAGCACCGGCCGCGCCTTCATCCGCCTCCTGCGCGGCTTTGACGCCGAGATCCTGGTCTACGACCCGTACCTCTCGGACGAAGACGCGCAGCGCATGCACGTGCGCCGCGTGGACACGGTGGACGAGCTGTTCCGCACCTGTGACGTGGTGAGCAACCACGCCCCCACCACCCCCGAGACCGAGGGGATCATCGGCGGAAAGCAGCTCGCGCTGCTGCGCGACGGCGCGCTCTTCGTCAACACCGCGCGCGCGGGCGCCATCGAGTACGACGCGCTCACGAAGGAGCTGGTCAGCGGCCGCATCAACGGTGCGCTGGACGTCTTCCCCAAGGAGCCGCTCGCCGCGGACAGCCCGCTGCTGGGCCTGCCGAACGTGATCTTGAGCCCGCACGCCGCCGGTGGCACCACGCAGTCGCGCAGCAAGCTGGGCGAGACGGTGGTGGACGACTTCGCGCGCTTCTTCCGCGGCGAGCCCATGCGCCACGGGGTGACCAAAGAGATGCTGGCGAGGATGGCGTAGATGACCCCCACGTCCGCAGACGTGCGGCCGCTGCGCCTCGGCATGCTGGGGCTGGGCTTCAGCCATCCCCGCACCTTTACCAAGCTGCTCAAAGATGGCTCCATCCGCCCGGCGGAAGGCAAGCCGGACGCCTGGCGCCAGGCGAACATCAGCCACATCTGGGACTACGATCCCGCCGCCGCGCGCGCGTTCGCCGCCGAGCACGGCGACAGCGCCGTCGAGGACCCGGCGGAGATCGTGGCTGCCGGGGTGGACGGCGTCCTGATCGAGACCAAGAACGGCGAGCACGCGCACTACGCCCTCCCCTTCCTGCGCGCCGGCATCCCCACCTTCATCGATAAGCCCATTTGCACCACGCCGGAGGACCTGCGCACCATCCTGGCCGCGGCGCGCGAGCACGGCACGCCCCTCTATTCCTGCTCCAGCGCGCGCTACGACGCCGCCGTAGAGGCGCTCCGACCGCTGCTCGCCAGCCCGGAGCTGGGCACGCTGCTGGCGGTGCGTGTCAGCGTCTCGCACAGCATTGGGCGCTACATGGAGGAGCCGCACACCTGGCAGGATGACGTTTCCCTGGGTGGCGGCACCATCGTGAACATGGGCATCCACGGCATGGAGCCGCTGGTGGCGCTGCTGGGGCCGGAGGTGGAGTCCGTCACGTGCGTGGCGGAGAAGCGCCACTTCACGCAGTCCCGCTCCGAGGACACGGCCCTGGCCACCTTCCGCTGGCGCAGCGGCGTGGTGGCCACCTTGGAGATGTATTCAGGCAGCAGCGCCGGCGGGCGGAGCTTCGCCGCGTGCGGCAGCGCCGGCGTGGTGGAAACCGCCGGCGGCGAGCTGCGCTGGTGGGGCGGCAAGAAACCCGCGATCCCGCTGCCCTCGCTCCCGCGCGGCTACGTCTTCCAGCTCGAATCCTTCATCGATATGATCCGCACCCGCCAGGAGCCCCTGCCCCAGGCCGAGATAGAAGCCGTCGCCCTGGCGCTCTTCGCCGCCCGCACAGCCGCCGCCGAGCGCCGCGAGGTCTCCCTCTCCGACCTGCGCGCCGCCACCGCCTGACCGCGGACGCGCGCCTTCGGCGAGAGCGTGCAGGCGCTGGGTGTTCCCGGCAGCCGGCCGGGAGGTCGGGAACACCCAGCCGGTGCTTGCCCTTCGACAGGCTCAGGGCGAACGGTGCCGTGGCGCCTGCCCTTCGACAGGCTCAGGGCGAACGGGGAGGGCTCAGGGCGAACGGGGAGGGCTCAGGGCGAACGGGGAGGGCTCAGGGCGAACGGAGGAGGGCGGCAGCCGGCACCGCCAGCGGCAGCGCCACCGTCTGCCCGCGCTCGGCGCTGGCATAGGCGGCGAGCACGACTTCGATGGAGGCGCGGCCGTCCTCGCCGGTGACGGGCGGCTGCGTGCCGCTGGCGATGGCGCGTGCGAAGTCTTCCAGCACCAGGGTGCGCGAGCTGCCCATGTCTTCGGCGGGAACGTCGGTCCACTCGCGCGCGGGGATGGCGGGCAGGCCTTTGCCGCCGGCGAAGGGCTCTTCCACATACGCCTTGAGAGAGGAGCCGCGCGCGGTCTGCAGCTGGCCCCGGCTGCCGTAGATGCGCAGCACGTGCGCCTCGCCTCCGCCGGGAGCGTAGTTGGCGGTGTCGATGGTGCCGATGGCGCCGTTGTCGTACTTGAGCACGACATTGATCATGTCCTCCACGTCGGCCAAGCCGGTGAAGCTGACCCACTCGGCGGAGACGCGCCGCACCTCCAGGCCGGTGATGAAGCGCAGCGCGTCGATCTGGTGGATGGCGTTCATGATCAGCGCGCCGCCGCCGCTGGCGGCGCGCGCGCCGCGCCAGTCCGTTGGCCGCCCGCGGCCGCCCACGCCGCGCTGATAGTAGTCGCGCACCTTGTCGTGTACGTCCGGCAGGCGGATGTTTACGATTTCCCCGATGGCGCCGGCCCGCAGCAGCGCGCGGGCCTGACGGGCGGCGCTGGTGTAGCGCATGACCATCCACATGCCCAGCCGCACGCCGCTGTTCCGGCAGGCGGCGATCATGCGGTCCGCCTCCTCTAAGGAAGTGGTCAGCGGCTTCTCGCACAGCACGTGCTTGCCGGCCTCGGCGGCGGCAACCACCTGCGGCGCGTGCAGGTGGTGCGGCGTGGCGATGGAGACGACGTCCACGTCGTCGCGCCGGATGGCTTCGTCGAACGACGTGGTCCACGGCACGCCGCCGGCCGCGGCGGCCGCCTCCTGCGCCGCCACCGGGTCCACGTCCATTACCACCACCGCCTCCACCAGCGGCGTCTCCGCGTAGGCGCGCAGGTGCTGCGGCGCGATCTGTCCGCAGCCGATCTGCGCCACCCGCAGCGGCCGTCCCGGTTGGCCCGCGTGCCCGCTGGCGCCCATCCTTCCGGTGGTGCTGCCGTTTGTGCCGCCGTTGCTTACCAATGCGTGCTCCTCAGTCCTTAGAGCTGGTTTCAAAACGGCCGTTCGTGGTGAGCCCTTCGACAGGCTCAGGACAGGCTTGTCGAGCCATGCCCCCTCGGCGGGCTCGGGAGGGACCCTTCGACAAGCTCAGGGCGAACGGTGGGAATTGAAACGACATCTTAGTCCGCAGTCCTGACCCTAGCTCCCGATGATGCCCTGGATCTTGCGCTTTGCGTCGGCGAGCGCGTCCTTGACGGCCACCTTCTGTGCGCGCATGTCGTTCCAGGCGGGGTTCATCGCTTCACTGCTGATCTGGTCCACCTTCACGTGCGAGCGCACGGGGTCGTTGGGCCGCGCGCTGGCGATGGCGTTCACGAGTACGTCCACGCGCGCCGTGGCGGGCACGCGCTTGAACGCCTCGCGTGCCCAGGCGCTTGCGTCTTCGGTCAGCGTGGGCATGCGGTCGCTGAAGATGGCGTAGCGCGCCTTTTCCAGCAGCCACTTGGTGAAGGCCCACGATTCCTCGGCTGTCTTCTGGTTGCCCAGCGCCAGCTGGTTGGTGTCGATGTCGCCGGAGGCTGCGGGCGCGTTGGGCAGGGTGCCCTTGGGGAAAGGGGCCATTGCGTAGTCCACCTTGTGCACCGCGGGGTCGGTGAAGGCGGGCAGGCGCGATCCCAGGATGTAGTGCATGGACACCTTGCCGTCGTAGAAGCGGTTGTGCAGCGTGCCCAGATTCTCGCCGCCGGGGCTGATGGTGGTCACCCGGTCCTTGAAGATGAGGTCCAGGTAGCGGGTGTACGCCTCGACCATCTCCGGCGCATCGGCCGTCGACGTCTTGTGGTCAGCCTTGAGCCACTGCCCGCCCCAGGGGTAGGGCAGCGAGAAGTACTGGTTGCCGAACTGCTCCACCCCCGCGCGCGTGATAGTGTCGCCGTCTCGCTTGGTGAGCCGCATGGCCGCCTGGCGGAAGTCCTCCCACGTCCACGGGTTCTTCCAGTCGGCGGAGGGCTCCTTCAGGCCCACCTCCTGGAAGTGGGCGCGGTTGTAGACCCACACCATGGCGCTGCCGCCCATGCCGTACGGCAGCGAGTAGAGCTTGTCCTGGTGCGTGCCGAAGCTGGTCAGCCAGCCCTTGTTGTACTTGGAGACGTCGTACTTGTCGCGCTTGATCAGCGGCTCGAGCGGCAGTGCGCCGCCGGGGGCGGCCAGGGGCTGGATGTAGGTGAGCTTGCCCACCACGTCCACCGGCGTGCCGGCGGCGGCGAGCGTGAGCATCTTCTGGATCTTCTGGCCGTCGCCGCCGTCGAAGTGCTGGGCGTCGATCTTGACCCGGGGGTACTTCTGCGTCCACTCCGCCAGGAAGGCCGGCACGCGTGAGAGCACGTCCGGCTGCATCTCCACCTCCCAGCTGAGGGTGACGTCGCGCGCGCCGATGGTGGGGGCCTTATCGCCGCTGCCGCCACTGCCGCTGCCACCGGGGCCAGCGCACGCCGCCGCTACCACGCCGCTGACCCCCACGGCCGCGGCCGCGCTGCCCATCACGAACCTACGCCGGAGCATCCTATCCTCCTGTGCTTCCGTCTGTGTGCCGGCCACGCCGCGTGCGTCCGGGGCATGTTCCGGTCTGCGCCTGCGCTCTTGCGCTGCCCACGGAGTGCTTGGTAGCACCGTGGTGAGTGCTAGCATAGCTTTCCCGCTCCCGCGATTCAAGCCTTTGAGGCGTCGCGCGCGGAAGTGCAAGTCACCGAGGCGACCCTGGCGTCGATGAAGCCCGATCCGCAGATCCTGGACCACCGGCGCACGAGCGCCGACTTTGCGGCGGCGCGCCCGTGCATCGCGCTGCTGCCGCTGGGCGCCACAGAGCAGCACGGGGCGCACCTGCCCTGCGGCACCGACACGTTCCAGGTGAGCTACCTGGCCGACGAGATCGCGCGCGCGTACCCGGAGCCGGTGTGGCGCCTGCCGACCATCCCGATCACCGTCAGCCACATGCACCGCGGCTCCCCGGGCACGGTCTGGCTGACCAACGCCACGCTCACCGCGCTGGTCAAGGACATGGTGCTCTCGCTGCGGCACGAGGGCATCACGCGGGTGGTGGTGCTCAACGGCCACGGCGGCAATTTCGTGGTGCGGCCGATCATCCAGGACCTCAACCGCGATTATGACGACCTGCGGGTCATCCTGCTGGAGGCGTCGACCGGCGAGCGCGTGTTCGAGGAGCCGCCGGGCAGCATCCACGCGGGGGAGAGCGAGACATCGCGCATGCTGCACGTGGCGCCGGACCTGGTGCGCATGGACCTGGCGGTGGACACCGACGTGCCGTACACGCAGAGCTACCTGCTGTACGCGCCAATCGCGCGGCTGGAGCCGAGCGGCGTGTGGGGGCACGCCACCGCCGCCACGGCCGAGAAAGGGCGCCGCTACCACGAGCTGTACGTCCCGGCTGCCGTGGCGTCGATCCAGCGCACGTTCGCCGCGCTGGATGCGCTGCCAGGCGGACCCACACATGGAACGGCCGGACCAGAACCCCGTTAGCCCGCTAGCGCCGGCTCCGCAGGAGTGGCGCGGGATACCGCGCCGTCACCCTGCGCCGCGTGCATGGCGCCCGGTTCCGGCACGCCGCCGCACGTGCCGCGGACGACCAGCCGGGGCTTGAGCAGCACCTGCTGCACCGGCGCCTCCGGCCCGCGCGCCAGGCGGCGCGCCAGCAGCGCCGCGGCCTGGCGGCCGACCTCGTACTTGGGCGGGGCGACGGCCGTGAGGGGCACCTCGAGCAGGTGCGCTACCACGTCGTCGTACGCCACGAGCGACACGTCTTCCGGGACGCGCAGGCCTGCCTGGCGCAGCACGTAGTAGACGCGGAAGGCGTACTCGTCGCCCATGCACAGGATGCTGTCCGGTGGCTCCGGGTGCGCCAGCAGCGTGCGCACCGCGGCTGCATCCTCGTCGCCCCGGCGCCCCCAGTCGCGGTGGCGCAGCACGCGCGCCGGGCCTTCGGTCAGGCCCAGGTCAGCCAGCGCCTTGCGGTAGCCGGCGAAGATCGGCTCCGCGGGGGCGGTACGGGTTGGCCCGACGAACGCGATGCGCCGCCGGCCGAGCGCGTAGAGGTGGCGCACCGCCAGCGCCGCGCCCGCGACGGGATCTGATGAGGCGAACTCGGCGTCGTCATCCGGCAGGCGACGCTCTACGAAGACGGAGGGCGCCTGCCGCCGCACGCGGCGCAGCAGCGCGAGGTACGCGTCGCGCGCACCCTCGGAGAGGCCGTGCAGGCTGGGCGCCAGGAGCAGGCCGTCCAGCCCGCTGGTGTCAAGGTCGTGCAGGTAGCGCTGCTCGGCGGCCGCATCGTAGCCGGACTTGAAGAGCACCAGCCGGTGCCCGGCGGCGCGCAGCTCGTCCTCGATGCCATGCAGCACCTCGCCGAAGAATGACGTAACCGAGGGGACCATCACGCCAACCAGCGCGCGGCGGCGCTGGCGGCGCGGGTCGAGCACGTAGGTGCCGGCGCCGTGGCGGCGCTCCACCAGCCCGGCCTGGGCCAGCACGTTCAGCGCCTGGCGCACGGTGTTCAGGCTCAGCCCGTGCTGGGCAACAAGCCCGCGCTCGGCGGGCAGGCGCTCGCCCGGCCGCACCTTGCCTGCCAGGATCTCGGCGCGCAGCTCGTCCGCCAGCCGGCGGTACAGCGGCGCGCCGGCCGCGGGGGCCGGCTGCTTGGGTGGGGACGACGGCATGCCCAACGGCATGGTAGCACCGGGACAAGTGCTTGGGAGCACCGGAACTGTGCACGCGGCCAGCGTGTGTGCGGCCTAGACGACGCCGGCGGCGGGATCCTGCACGGGGCACCCCAGGTGCAGCGACGGCCAGAAGCGGCATTGCCTGGGGTGTCACTGCGCGACTGCGGCGGTGGCTCGCATGGTCTGTCTGAGGCGGCCGGCGGATGACTTCGGCGTTGTCGCATTGCCAGTGGCACGGGGTACTTGAGCGGCAAGGGGATAGTCGGTGTACGAGGAAGCGGCGGGCGTCTACGGATGTGATCGCCGGCCACCGACGCGATGCTTCACGCTCCGAACGCCCACGTCACCATCAGCGGAAGCTCGTCTCGCCAGAACGCGTCGCCGTGGGCGCCGGCGCGCTCGGTCATGACCACGTCCGCACCTGCATCGCGCAGCGCGGCCGCCCAGCGGGCCGCGTTCTCGAGGAAGAACGGCTCCAGCGTGCCGGCGACGAGGTACGCGCGCGGCAGCGGACTCGGCATCGCGCCGGGCGGCCGATAGCCACCGCCCGGCGAGGCGCAGAAGACGGCGCCGAAACGGTCCGGATGCCGCAGGCCGAGGGCGAGCGCGAGCTCCCCGCCGGCCGAGACGCCGAACACTGCGGTGCGTTCGGCGCTCAGCGTGACGCCGAAACGCCGCCGCACCCATGCGCCGACGTCCTCGACGAAGAACCGCTCGTGCGCCGCGAACCGCTGCGGGTCAAAGCCCGGCGAGTACTCGTGGAGCCGCAGCGGTTCGTCGGCGAGGCGGTGGACGCCGACGATCATGGTGGACAGCGCGCCGGCCGCCTCCAGGACCGCTCCCCACGGCGCGATCAGCTGGCCGTCGGCGGCGTAGACGACCGCCTCGGGCGGAGCCGGCGGGACGTACACCGTGACTTGCCGGCCACCGTCGTATGTGAACGTCTCGGTGATGAGCTCTCCCGCGATGGACGATATTGGTACGAGACCTCCAGGCAGTGATAGGGGAGTAGACTGAGGCAGCCCAGGGGCCGACGGGACGCGCCGGCGGCGGCTCGGGTGGCGCCGTCCGGGCGCCGCTCAGTCCGCGCTCTTCCGGTCGGCCTCGGGATCGTCTCTGGCCAGGCGCACGGGGAAGAGGGGCGCCTTCAGCTGGCGGAAGAAGTCCTCGATCGCCTGGCTGTGTTCCTGGACCACCGCCGCGTGACGTGGGTCTGTGGCCAGGTTGCGCGTTTCTTCCGGGTCGTCCTGCATGTCGTAGAGGACGTACTGGAGCGCCGGGTCCGGGACCTCACGCGGGTCGTATTTGATGAGCTTGTAGCGTGCGGAGCGCGCCATGATCATGGCGCAGCCGGCGCCGTCGGGGTGGACCTGGTCGAACGAGAACGTGAAGCGCGGCCCCGGCGCGCTGCCGGTGATGCAGCGCGAGAGGTTCTGCCCGGAGATGCGCTCCGGCAGCCGGTCGGCCGTGCCCACCAGGCCGGCGATGGTGGGGAAGAGGTCCACGTGGTTGATGAGGGTGTCGTTGACGGCGCCGGCGGGCACCACGCCGGGCTGGCGGACGATCAGCGGCAAGCGGGCGGAGGAGTCGTACAGCAGGCTCTTGAGCCAGAGTCCCTTTTCCCCGGCCATGTCGCCGTGGTCGGTGAAGTAGACCACCAGTGTGTTCTCGGCCAGGCCCAGCTCCTCCAGTGTGCCCAGCAGGCGGCCCACGTTGTGGTCCAGCCAGGTGACGGCGCCGTAGTAGCGGGCGCGGGCCAGGCGGTTCTGCTGGTCGGTGTTGGCGTCCCAGCGGAACCCCTGGCGCCGGCGCAGTGCCAGGGCGTTGTGGTCCAGCTCTCCCGGCGCGAAGGGCTGGTAGTCGATCTCGGCGGGGTCGTAGCGGTAGTAGAAGTCGCGGGGCAGGACCCACGGCCAGTGCGGCTGGGTGAGCGAGGCGTGCAGGAAGAAGGGCGCAGCTCCCGCACCGTCGGCTGCGCCCGCGGCGCCCGCCGATGCGGCGTGGCGGCGCAGGAAGGCGATGGACTCGGCGGTCATGATGCCGTCGTGCTCCAGCTCGCCCTGGCCGGCGGCGATGTGCCCGCGCAGGCGCGGCGGCTTGCCCCAGTCGTCGGTGACGGCGTCGAACAGCTCCTTGTCGCGCGGGTCGTGCTCGGCGGGGAGCTCGCGCTTGCGGGCGTTGACGGCGGCGGGGATGCTGGCGCGGCTGAAGCGGTAGTCGAAGCCGTAGTGGTAGGCCTCGTTGTTGGTGTGCATCTTCCCGATGCACGCGGTGGTGTAGCCGCAGGCCTTGAAGTGGTGCGCCCAGGTGGGGTGGCGCTTATCGAAGACGTAGCCGTTGCCGTACTGGCCGTGCTCGAAGGACCACAGCCCGGTGATGAACGTCTGGCGGGTGGGGGCGCAGATGGGCTGGGCGCAGTAGGCCCTGGTGAAGCGCGTGCCCTGCGCCGCCAGCCGGTCCAGGTGGGGCGTCTGCACCACCGGGTGCCCGGCGCAGCCGAGCATCTTGGCGTTGTGCTCATCCGACGTGATGACCAGCACGTTCCATGGCCCGCCACCGGCGCCGCCGGCGCCGGTGGCCCTTTTGGCGGCGGCGGACGTCCCGTCCCTGGAAGCGTCCCTCGAAGGGTTCGATGCAGTCATCTCAGCATTTGACCACACGGGCACACGGGCACACGGTGTGCCTGATACTCCCGATATGCGCGTGTTGATCGGGTTCGCCGCCTGGGGCTTGCTGATGGGCGCCGTCTCGGTGGCCTTGTGGGGCGGGAGCCTGGACGGCCCGTTCGCGGCGCCATTCCTCGTCAACCTGCCGGGGGACCTGCTCGCCTTCGAGGCGCACGCCGCGCTCGTCCGTGCGCGGCGGCTGGGCCAGACCGCGAGAGACGTGTGGCCCCTCGGCCTACCCGGCCTCTTCATGCCCGCGTCCGTGCTCGCCTGGACCGCGCTGGGCGTGCCGATGTGGGCCGCGGCGCGCCTGGCGCGCTGGAGCATGGCGCACTACCCGGCGCTGTGGGATAGGTCCGCGCCCTAGTTCGGCAGCTTGGCGGGAGGGCGAGCATGCCTGGTCAAGGCCTGGTTAACGCTGAGACTGCCCGGCCGCGCGACGCGAGTGGAGCCCCGAGCGGCCGATCCCGCGGGCAAGGACGCCTGCCGCAGCCAGGGCACCCACCGCAGCCACCGCCCCGAGCAGCGCGACCACCGCGACCAAGGACACCGGCCACCGCACGGGCACCGTCTCTCCGCTCGGCGGGAGTGCTGCACCGCGGGCGGCGGCGCCGAACGCGTTCGGCACGACCGCCGCCGCGTCTGGCGCGAGGGGCGGGCGGGCGCCGGTCGGGCGCAGCGCGTCGAGGTCGGGCGCGTAGACCCGCGTGAGCGAGCAAGAGCCGTCCTGAAATGGCGGCTGCCGGCCGGCCGGGGCGAAGAGGTACCGTCCGCCGGCCTGGAAGTGCCGGTCCACGGACGTGGCGGCGCCCATGCCCGCGGGCATGGGCGTCAGGATGACAGAGCTGCCGCGCACTTCCACCCGCGGCGGCAGGTCGGGGCCGCGCCAGGTCGACTCTACGTCCACGACGGCGAGCCTGCCGCCGTGGGTCGTCGAGACCACCGTTCCGACGAACACGACCGGTGCTTGGGCGTACGGGTCGGCCGGCGGCGCACCCCCCAACACACCACACGATGCTTCGACAGCGTGCGCGGACCCGACAAGCACAGCGATCACTGCGAGCGCCGCAGCCAGGGTCTCCCGCAGTTCCCGTAGGCGGCGCGCCGGGCGATGCACCGGCATGCGCTCCTCGATATGGCCCTGCCTGTCGTGCCCCATGGCCTTGGCGCTCTCCTCGCGGGAGCTGTCTCCTGCAAGAAGCGTGCGGGCCGGTGCTGGGATGTAACGGTGTTACACCGCCAGGGCGGGCGCCGGCAGACGGGCACCGCGCTAGTTCCAGCGCGCCGGTCTGCGGTACGCCGCCGTCGGGTCCACCGTGGGCGCCGGCTGCGGACTGGTCCGGTCCGGCAAGCGCCCCACGCGCTCCGGCAGCTCCGTCAGCGTGAACCGCTCGGTGCGCTCGGGCGATCCACCGGAGAAGGTCAGCGCCCCGCCGTCGCTCTTTGGAAGCCGCAGCGCTCCCTGCTGGGTGGTCAGCCCGTACGCGCCGCGGGGGCGGCGCACGCCACGCGAGCCGCGAGAGTGCCCATCCTGACGAGTCAACGTGCCGGACCCCCATGGGTGGACTGCACATGCCCACCGCAGCAGCGCACGCGAGTCGCCGGCCACGCGATGGACGCGGTACGCTCCCACCAGGCGTGGACCCCGCATTCATGAAGTACGCGGTGCGACTGGTGCACACCGTCGCTGCGGCTCTTGTCGTCGGCGGCACCGTGCTGTTGTGGGCACAGCTCGCACTGCCGCAAGCCAGGGGCGACGGCGGACACACCCGTGACCCGGGCAACACCGCCACTACCGGTGTGTCGCCGGTCGCCCCGGTAACCCTGTGGGGCTGTGTGGCGTACGAATGGGGCTGCTGGACGGCGCTGGGGCTGCTGGTGATGACGGGAATTGGGAACCTGGCGGTGTTTGGCGCTGCGCTGCCGGGCGCCGAGACTGATTGGGGCCAGCGTCTGCTGTTCAAGCTCGCGGGCGTCGCGGTGTTGGTCCTCTTCTCTGCCTGGCGGACGCTGGTTGTGGCGCGTCACGCAGGCCCATGGCCAGTGCTTGGGCTGGCGCCTGCTCCGTCATCAGAACCGTCCCGCAACGCGAGGAGGGGATCACCGGGACGAACGCTGAGGAATGTCTACGGCGTTACGGCGCTACTCTCGACTGGCGTGCTTGCGCTCGCCGCCTGGTTGGCTCACCCGTGAGCACTCGTGAGCTCGCCACGGTGTTTGGGAGCCTGGTTACGGCGTCGGGCGAAGGGCGGCGGTGTGGCTGAGCGGCGTCTCTTGGTGTGGGGCCTGGGGACCTTTCACGCGGTCTCGCTCGTGCTGCTGCTGCTCGTGCTCGTCTACTCCGCCGGTGGACTGGGCTCCGCCCTACAGGGGCTGAGCACGGCCCTGGGCTTTCTCCTGTTCGGGGCGCTTTGGGGGACCAGCTGGTTCTGCACCGGACGAGCGGCGCGCCGGGTGGCGAGCGTGGATCTGACCCGTGGTGGCGGCGTGGTCCGTACAGGTGGCGCTGCAGACTCGATGGCGGCCTCCCGACGCCCATGGGTGGCGGGGCCAGTCTGGGTGCTGGCGCAGGGGTTGTTGTGGGGCGGCGTGAACGGCGTACTGTTCTTGCTGTGCCTGGTTAGTGTGGCGGCAGTGTCGCTGGCCGCGTCGTCTCCCGGTAGGTTTGGAGGCACGTCGGGCACCGGAGTCGAGCTGGGCGCGGTGTTCTACGGGTTTGCTTTCGCGTTCGGCCTCGGCGGCGTGGTGGCGTTCATCGTCGGGGCGCTCGCCGGTCTCGTATTCGCGCTGGTGGACTGCCTGCTGCTTGCGCTGGCGTCGCTGGCAGTGGCGGCGGGGTCGCCAGGGTCGCCAGTGCCTGTCCCACCTAGAAGCGGGGGATGATCTGCGCCTTCGGTTGGCGTGTCAGCACGTCACCACCAGCCGGTACCCGCAGTCGTACGCGTCCAGGGACAGCAGATCCGCGTGGCACTCGGCCCAGGCGCCACTCTTGAGGTCGGCCTCCAGCTTGCCCAGCGCGTCCGAGACGTCGCCCACCGCCCAGAAGGGCGACATGGCCGCCCGTACCCGCGGGTCCAGGTACGCCGCCGGGCGCCGCCAGTAGGCACTCAGGAAGCCGTCCGTGCAGTCGTGCGGAACCGGCACGGGAGCAATGCGGACTGGTCCGAGCCACCGCTCGTAGTCGGCCATCCGCGGCATCTGCGCCTCGTCTAGCGCGACCAGCTGCGGGATGTAGTCCGCCAGCCAGAACTCGCGGAACGCGGGGTCGTACGTCAGGATCACGACCGGCCCGCGCGTGACCCGGCGCAGCTCCCCGAGGCCCTTCGCCTTGTCGGCCCAGTGGTGGACCGTCAGGACCGCCATCGAGCCATCGAAGGACTTGTCCCCAAACGGCAGGTCCTCGGCGCAGCCCCGAACGACAGCAGCCGCGGAGGCGCGCCGCTGCCGGATCATCTCCATTGATGGCTCCACGGCGGTGACCTCCCGGTCCGCGGGCTCGTAGGACCCCGCGCCCGCCCCCACATTCAGTACGGTCCGCGCATCCCCCAGCGCCGTGTGGATCACGGTCGCGATCCTGGGATCGGGCTTCCGCAGGTCGGAGTAGTTCACCCCGATCGTGTCGTAGAGGCTCGTCATGACGGGTTCATAACGCTTCTACTAGCGCAGTGACTGTAGGATGATGCTCTACAACGGCGCATCGAAGGACCGCGTACACGAGGGGCAGCGGTGCGCGGTGCAGGCGCGGCCGGCTGAACAGCACGTCATGACCCAGTCACCTATGGATGGCTTCCAGGCGGGCCAGGATTCAGAGATCGCCGCCATCCTGCGCGGTTGGCGGGAGCACACAGGCGCGGTGCGCGAGTGGCGGTCGCTCTACCAGAAGGGGACGGTGCTCGACGTCACGGCGGAGAGCGGCACGCGGTACGTCCTGAAGGAGGTGGCCAAGGGCCAGCCGGTGGGGCGGCGCCTGGAGCGGCTGGCTTCGGAGCACCGCCTGCTGCTCCGCCTCCATGCCTGCGGCGTGCCCGTCCCCACGCCGCTGGCCGCCGAGGACGGCCTCACCTACGTGCGGCATCCGGAAGACGAAGCCGCCGTGTACACGCTGCACCGGAGGCTGCCGAGTGGGTGGAGTGAGCCGGCACTGCCGGGGGAGGTGCGGGCGCCTCAGTGGGATGTGCCCCAGACGTGGACCAACGTGGGGGCGGCCATTGGGCGGCTGCACCGGGCGCTGGCGGCGTACCCCGGGGAGATCGTGTCCTGGCACATGGTGCTGCCGGAGCGCATCCGTGAGAACGCGCTGCCGCAGACGCGTGGCTACTTAGAAGGAAAGTGGCAGGCCCAGCTGGCGCAGCTGGACGCGGTGTTCACCCCGGAGCTCACGGACGAGGTGTGCGTGCGGCTGGCGGACCTGCCCGAGCAGCACGTGCACGGCGACTGCCACGGTGGGAACGTGCTGGTCTGCGACTGCGACGTATCGGGGTTCATCGACATGGACCACCTGCCGCTGGGGGCCAGGGTCTACGACCTGTTCTACATGCTGGCCGACCGCATGAAGTGGCGCGTCTACGACCCCGAGGGCCTGGCGACCACGGTGGCGCTGTTCCCGCACCTGGCGGAGGGCTACCGGCGGGAGAACACGCTGACGGCGCGGGAGCGCGGCGCGCTGTGGCCGGGCATGCTGGCCACGCAGCTGTTCTTCGTGCAGGTATACGCCCACAACGGCAACGCGGAGCACCTGGCGCGCAACCTGGACGCGCTGACCTGGATCCACCGGCACCGCGACGAGCTGGAGCGGCTGCTGGGCGAGGAGCCCTGGCACGCCGGCGAGTTGACGGGCCAGCGCGTCTGAGCGGCGGGGTACAGTTGGCGTGCTGGAGGTTGGAGGTTGGCATGCGGCGGAACGAGGCGCTGAGGAAGCTGCGGGCGGGGCAGGTGATCACCGGGCCGATGGTGGTGTACGACTCGCCGTCGCTGGCGGAGCAGGTGGCGCACCTGGGGTTCGACTTCACCTGGCTGGACTGGCAGCACGGGCAGTGGAGCGAGCACACGCTCAACGATGCGCTGGCGCGCTTCCTGGCGGCGCCGAGCACGCCGCTGGTGCGGGTGAAGGGGCAGGAGCCGGGCACCATCAACCGGGTGCTGGACATGGGCGCCATGGGCGTCATCGTGCCCTACGTCCAGGACGCCGGCCAGGCGCAGGCGGCGGTGCGTGCCGCCTACTACCCGCCGCTGGGCATCCGCTCCGGCGGCGGCGTGCGCCTGGGGCTGATCGGCGATGGGGCGCAGGACTACTACGCCAACGCCAACGACGAGATCCTGCTGGGCGTGATGGTGGAGACCGAGCAGGCCGTTGCCAACGTGGAAGAGATCATGCGTGTGCCGGGGATCGGGTTCGTGCTGATCGGCCCGGGCGACCTGATGATCGACGTGCGCGCCAGCGGCCACGACGCGGCGTTCCACGAGCGCCTGGTGGAGCAGGTGGCCCAGGCCAGCAAGCGCACCGGCACGCCCGCCGGCTACGTCACCCAGTCCAAGGAAGAGTCGCGCACGCGAGTGGAACAGGGCTTCCGCTTCATCAACTACCGCTCGGACAACGCCGCGCTGACCGGAGCGCTGCGGGAGATGGCCGCGGAAGCGCAGGAGTGGGCCGGCGCCACTGGTTGAGGCCCGTAGGGCTGAGAGTGAACGTCCACAATGGATGGGTTGCCGCCAGTAGGCCTGCTGCGAGGGACGCACTTTCTGCTGCGGGCACTGCGCGAAGCGGATGCGCGGGAGCGGCAGGCGTGCGGGCTCCACCCGGAGTTCGAGCGCATGCTGGGGCACGATGCGCCGGCGTCGGCGGAGATGACGGACAACGCTGCGGCGGGGTGGCTGCGCGCGCGGACGGGTATGCCCGTCTGCTGGGCTATCGACGTGGACGGCCGCTGCGTGGGCACCGCCGGGTTCGTGAGCATGAGCCGGCGCTCCGGTTGGGCTGCGCTGTCGGTGGAGATCTTCGATCCGGCGCTGTGGGGCCAGGGACTGGGGAGCGGCGCAATCCGGCTGGCACTGGGGTACGCGTTCGACACGCTTGGTCTGCACCGGGTGGAGCTGCAGGTGCTGTCGTACAACTACCGCGCCATCCGCGCCTACGAGAAGTGCGGTTTCGCGCACGAAGGGGTGGTGCGCGAGTGCCGGCGTGTGGACGGCGAGTGGATCGACGACCTGCGCATGGCCATCCTCCACCGCGAGTACCGCGCGCTGCGGAAAGCAGATGCGCGCGGTGAGCACGGAGCGGCGGGGGATTGTTAGCGGTGCTCGCTCAATGGCAAGGCGCCGCGGCGGGCAGACTCCGCTTCCGCCATCGCCCGGTGCACCAACTCCGGGCCGGCGATCTCTGCCCCGCGCGGTGTGTGCCCCTTGGCCGCATTGGAGCGGAAGTCTTCACCGGTCGCCGGCCAGGAGCGGACCAATCCGTACAGCGTGTACCGCATCCGGTAAGGCTCTTACGCACAAGGATAACGGCGGCGCACGATGTGCCGCATCTCCTGGTGCGGAATGGGCATCGAACCGCGTTGCTGCCGCGGCACCTCCGTCACGGCGCGGGAGCGCTGCGGTCCAGGTCGAGCACGGGCCGGTCGGGCCCCAGCGGCGACTCAGTCTCCTCCAGCACGATGATTCGCTGGAGCCGCGCGACGGCTTGGGTCGCCCGCTGTGCTCCCTCGCCGATCAGGCGGGCAAATGTCGTCAGCCGCGGCACCTGCGCGACCTCGGGCGCCAGCGCGAGGAGCTCGGCGAATCCCGCGACCGGCGAGAGTGCGTTATTGATCTCGTGCGCCACAGTGCGCGCCACTAGGAGCGCGCCGCCCAGGCGTGCTCGCTCCAGCTCCCGCCGTCGCAGACGCAGGCCAGACAGTGCGCCGCCGGCGTGGCGCCCCAGCAGTGCGATAGTGGGCAGATCGGCCTCTGTGACCACCTCGCCCCACACGCTGAGCGCGCCGAGCACCGCCGCGCCGTCGGTGATGGGCGCGCAGACCCCCTGCCCGACGCCGCGCATCCGGCCCAGCACGCGCACTGCGCCACGGTCCAGCCACGGCAGCGCCTGCGCCAGCCAGGCCCCGGCGTCGGGCTCCCAGACAACCTCCCCCCGGCGCAGCACCGCGCCATACGGCGGCGCCTCAGGGTCCAGCTCGATCCCTACTAGCGGCCGCCCGAGGCGCCGCTCGACCGCCGGATGCAGCGCCGCCGGCAAGAGCGCCGCGTGGCGCAGCACCAGGTTGCCCATCCCGCCCGCCGCGTCCTCCGCGTGTTCCGCGTGCTCAAGCAGGTCCAGGTGGGCGCTGAACCCTACGCGGTTAAGCCCGGCCGCCACGGCGGCCATCAGCGCAGCCTCGTCGGGCGCAGCCTGCGCCTGGGCCGCGGTTTCGAAGAGTACCCGCAGACGCGCGACGAAGGGATCGTCGGGGCTGGCGCCGGTGCTGCGGGCGCCGGGAGGGCCACTTTGGGCGAGCACCCCCGCGTGCTCCTGCCGGGCCGCCGCGCTGCCGTTGGGTGTGGGTCCCTGTCCCTGCACCGGTACTGCCTCCTCCAAGGCGCACTATGGAGCGATTCGCTGCGACTACTGCCCTCCGGCGCGGCTCTACCGCGCGCAGCGTGGCGTGTTCGCTGGTGCAATCGCAGTCTTTGGTGTTCTGACTGAACCCGGAACTGTGTTTGCAGCGAGTGTATGCGTCCGCATAGGGCTGGCGCATCCAGCGCATCCACTGCACAACCGCGCCCGGGCACGAGAATGCGCCGACAGGGCTCCAGGGCTGCCTCTCACGCTTCGCTATGCGGGAGCGCCACCCTGCGCTGTGAGCGCCCGCACTAATAGTGCGTTGACCGCGTCGGGCTGCTCCTGCTGCACCCAGTGGCCTGCGCCGGGGACTAGGTGCACGCCGCGGAAGTCTGAGCACGCCGCGGACTGCATCGCCTCCAGCGCGCCCGGGCGCTGGTACACGCCCCAGTCGCTCGCCCCCGCGATGAACCAGGCCGGCACGTCGATGGTTCGGCCGGAGAACAGTCGCAGCTCAGACGCGGAGGCGGGATCGGTGGACACGCGGTAGTTCTGCAGCCCGCCCTGGAACCCCGTGCGCTCGTACTCCGCGGTGTAGACGCGCAGGTCGTCGTCCGGCAGCCAGCGGCACGCCGCCACCTCCGCCGGGGACGGCACCTCCGGCGCCACCGTCTCGGCCATCGTCCGGTCCCGGTCCATCACGTAGTAGCGCGGAAGCTCCGCCAATGCGGCGGCATCCCACCCGGACAGCCGGCGGGGCGCGTTGCCGGCGCCGCCCGCGCCGACGCGCCAGTCCGCGCTCTTCATGTGGAAGTAGGCGCGCAGGAAATCGTGCACCCCCTGGCGGCACCGCCACATATCCGCATTTGCTTCCGGCGTGGCGTAGTAGCGGTGGTAGTGCGTGCGGGGCGGGTCCAGCGCCGCCAGCGCCGCGTGGATGCCCGCATCAGACGAATCGGGCGTGCCGGCACGGGCGCCGCCGCCATTACCGGCGCCCCCTTGTGCGTCGTGCCCGTCGCCCGCCGTGCCGAACGGCAGCTGGGGCGGCCCGGCAAACGGGGCGCTCATCAGCACCACGGACCGGAAGACGTCCGGCCGCACCAACGCGCACCACGCAGCCACGGGCGAGCCGAAGTCGTGCCCCACCACGGCGGCCACCGTCTGGTGGCCTAGCGCAGAGACCAGCCCCAGCGCGTCGCGCACGTGGTTGAGCAGCGAAAACGGTCGCAGGTCGTCCCCGTACGCCACGTCCGCGCCGCCGCTGCGCCCGTAGCCGCGCAGGTCCGGCGCCACCGCGTGGAACCCTACCCGTGCCAGCGCCGGCAGCACCCTGCGCCAGCTGTACGCCAACTCCGGGAACCCGTGCAGCAGCAGCACGCACGGCCGGTCCTCACCGCCGCCACGGGCGCCACCGGAGTAGCCGGCTTCCAGCACATGCGTGCGGATGCCGTTCCCGTTGTGCACGAAGCGCGACCGCACCTCCGCCGGCAGCGTGCCCGCGCCATACGCTAACGCCGTGCTCGTGGTCGCACCAGCGCCCGCCGGGTACTCGCCGCCGGCCGTGTTACTGCCATACATCCCCTCCGTCCAGTCGGTCATCGCGTCCCCTCTTTCCTGGCGCGCCCCGCGCAGCGCACGTAGCACAATCTTAGGATCTCTCTAGTCGGAGCGCCTTCCCCGGCGCATCCCAGCGGATCAAGCGGATCCGGAGCACGCGCGCAACTTCCTGCGCATCGCCGCTGCACTGGACGGCGGCGCCGAGTTCCGGGAGACGATCGCCGTCACCGCCGGAGCCGGCGCGCCGCTAGTCGTCGCGTACTCACCTACACGTGAATGCGTGCATTAAGATAATTGATGTTTGTGTCAAAGAACCCGAGTGGCCGAGACGGTGTGACTCATGGCTCGAGTTCCCCTGGGGTAATCGGAACCGACGCGTGCGAGGAGCTTCGGCCCGGCATTCAGGCTGCCCTCGAGCGCGCACTGGCGGGCTCCGTGAGGATCGGCGCGGTGGACCGCGTCTCCAACCCGGACCGGCGCAACCAGCTCCTCCGCTGTCACCTTACCCAGGCACCACCCGGTGCTCCGGCCACGGTGATGGTCAAGCGGCGGCGTCCCGGAGACTACGACTCGGATGCGCATGATGCTCCCGCCACCCAGGGCCTGTACCGCGATTGGGCGGGGTTGGAGTTCCTGTCCGCGCTCAGCATGGAGCTCGGCGGGGACATCGCCGGCAGCCCGCGCTTCTATGCGGGCGACAGGGCCGCCGGCTTCGTCATCATGGAGGACTTGGGGTCAGCCCGCGGGCTGGACGACCACCTGTTGAACGGCACGGCCGATGAGGCGGAGCGTGGGCTGCTCATGCTGGCAGCGGCGCTCGGGCGCATGCACGCCGCGACCACCGGTCGCGAGTCAGCGTACATGCGGATCAGAGGCGCCCTGGGGCCGGGGGACGGACCCGCCGCGCGCGCCGCCAATGCCGCGGAGGTCGCGCGGGCAGGCGAATCGCTTGCGGACCGGTGCACCGCCGCCTGCGTCACACCCGCTCCTGGCCTGACACAGGACGTGGTCGCGCCCGCGGCCGCGGTCGCCGACCCTGGCCCGTTCCTCGCCTACACCCACGGCGATCCCTGCCCGGACAACACCGTCGTCTCCCTCTCGTCGCGCGGCTACCCCACGGATGCGCTACGGCTGTTCGACTACGAGATCGGCGGCTATCGCCACGCCCTGTGGGACGGCGTCTACGGCCGCGTCCGCTTTCCCACCTGCTGGTGCGTGCGCGACCTCCCCGAGGCGCTCGTCGAGCGCATGGAAGTCACGTACCGCGCCGAGCTCGTCCGGGGCTGCCCCGAGGCCGCGGACGACCGCCTCTACACGCGCGCGCTCGTCCAGAGCTGCGTCGCCTGGGTGCTCACCACGCTCGGCCGGTCGCTGGCGTCCGCCCTGGACGCCGACAGCGAATGGGGCGTCGCCACCCAGCGCCAGCGCATCCTCCTGCGCCTGCGCGTGTTCGCGGACCTCTCGCGGCGCTCCGGATGCCTGGAGGCCCTCGGAGAGACTGCCGGCCGGCTCGGCGAGGCGCTCGGCGCGCGCTGGGGGACCGACCCTCCCCCCATGGACCTCTACCCGGCCTTCACGCGCGGTCCGGCCGGAGATCCCAGCGCCTTACCACCCCCTTGACGGCCAGGTGCTGCGTTGCCGCGCTGCTGTGGTGTGTCCGGAGCCGCGCTGCATGTCTGGTGCCCAGACCGGGTCCGGCACCCGGTTACAGGTGACTTGGGCAACAAATGACAACAAAACCCAGCCCTGCGCCGTCAGCCCGGCGCCCGCGTGCTGACCTGGCTGCTCCCCCATGCAGCATGCGGGCACACGCACTGAGCGTCGCGCACTACCGCGTGAAGATCGTGCCGCGTACGTAGCTGCCCTCTTCGCTCGCCAGGAAGGCCAGCACGCCCGCGATGCCGGCCGGGTCCACCAACTGGGCGCCCGCCAGCGCCTGCTGAGGGTCGCGCCCTGCCTTCTGCGCGCCTTCGGCGACGTTCTCGCGCTTGAGCACCGTGTCTACGCTGCCGGGGCAGATGGCGTGCGTGCGGATGTTGTCGCGGGCCAGCGCCTGCTCCACGCACATTACAAACCCATGTACCCCCGCCTTGCTGGTGCCGTACGCGATGGACGAGCTGCCTCCACGCACCCCTGCGCCCGACGAGATGCACAGCACCACGCCGCCGCCCGCCTTCTTGATGTGCGGCACGGCGTGCTTCACCGCCAGGAAGGTGCCCCGCACGTTGATGTCCTGCACCCGCTCGAACGTCTCCAGCGCCAGCTCCTCGATCGACTGGTAGGCGCCGTGCAGGATGCCGGCGCTGGTGACCAGCACGTCCAGCCGCCCGAAGCGCTCCACCGCCTCCTGCCCCAGCGCGTGGCAAGCGTCCTCGCTCGTCACGTCGGTCTTGACGAAGATCGCCTCGCCACCGTCCTGCTGTATGCGCGCCAGCGTCTCGGACGCCTCCGCCTCCAGCAGGTCCGCGATCACCACCTTGGCGCCGTCCGCTGCCATGCGCACCGCCGTCGCGCCCCCGATCCCGCGCGCCCCGCCGGTGACGAGCGCCACCTTCCCGTCAAGCCTGCCTGCCATTACGTGCTCCTTCTTCCTTAGGTACAGCCTCGGTCAGAGGATGCCCGCTTCCTTCGCGCGCTGCCACCAGACCCAGCCGGCGATGAGCGCAAGGCTGGCGATCACCCAGAACAGATACGCCGCCACTTCCCAGCGGTCCAAAGACCGGAAGCCCGCCGGTCCCAGCCGCTCGTCTTCGCGGTCGCTATCCACTTCGTCATCGGGCGGTCTGGACGGCGGAAGGGAAGTGGTCACGCTTGGTGTCTCGTCGCCGGACCTCACGTGGCGTGGGCGCCAGATGGTACCCGGCCGCATGCCGCCGCAGACCTCACCCGGCCTTCCCCAGGGTCCGGCCCTCTGCGCTCCGCGCATTCACCCGCTCTCTCCCACAGGAGAGGGCCTGAATGGATCACCCCGGACAACTAGACACGCTGCCGCGCCGCGTAGCCGCCGCGGTGCTCCGTTTGTCATGCTGACGAGAGACGGTCTGTCTGGCATGCCATCGGCACCCCACCTCCGCGCCGGGATCGACATCGGCGGCACGTTCACCGACCTGCTGCTGGTGGACGACGCCAGTGGCGCCTTCTGGACCGGCAAGACACTCACCACGCCGGATGACCCCGCACGCGCCGTCGCCAGCGGCCTGGGCGAGCTGCTGGCCCGCGCCGGCGTGAACGCCGCCCAACTGCGCACCGTCGTGCACGGCACCACCCTGGTCACCAACGCCCTCATCGAGCGCAAGGGCGACCGTACCGCCCTGGTCACCACGCGCGGATTCCGCGACGCCGTGGAGATCGCGCGCGAGCACCGCTACGACATGTACGACATCTTCCTCCGGCGTCCCGCGCCGCTCGCGCCCCGCCACCTGCGCTTCGAGGTGGCCGAGCGCCTGCTGGCCGACGGCAGCGTGTTCAAGCCAGTCGACCCGGCGGAGGTGCGTGCTCTGGCCGAGACGCTGCTCGAGGCCGGCGTGCAGGCGGTTGCCGTCTGCTTCCTGCACAGTTACGTCAATCCGACTCACGAGCGGCTGGTCGGCGACATCCTGCGCGACGCCCTGCCCGACGTGCGCTTGTCGCTCTCCCACGCGGTGGTGGGCGAGATCCGCGAGTACGAGCGCGCCTCCACCACTCTCGCTAACGTGTACACGCAGCGCGTCGTCGAGCACTACCTCGACCGCATCCAGGCCGAGTTGCACGCCCTCTCATCCGCGCCGGGTGTTCCACCTATTGTTCCATTTTCCCCATCTGGCGCGGACCCCCCTGTTCCATCACAGATAGGGAATGAGCCCCCGCCGCCCGCCGGCGCCCGCACAATTTCCGGCCCCCTGTCGCCGATTGGCGCCGGCCCGCCGCTGCTCATCATGCTCTCTTCCGGCGGCACCGCCTCGGTGGAGACGGCGCGCCGCTTTCCCGTGCGGCTGATCGAGTCCGGTCCCGCCGCCGGCGCGCTCGCCGCCGCCCACGCCGGCCGCACGTCGGGCCGCCCCAACCTGCTCTCCTTCGACATGGGCGGCACCACCGCCAAGGCCTGCCTGATCGAGGACGGCCGCCCGTCGATCTCGCCGGAGCTGGAGGTGGACCGCGTCTACCGCTTCAAGCGCGGCAGCGGCCTGCCCATCCGCGCCGCCTCCATCGACCTGATCGAGATCGGCGCCGGCGGCGGCTCCATCGCGCGGGTGGACCGGTTTGGATTGGTCAAGGTCGGGCCCGACTCGGCTGGCGCCCAGCCCGGCCCCGCCTGCTACGGCCAGGGCGGCATGCTCCCCACCGTGACCGATGCCGACCTGCTGCTCGGCTACCTCGACCCCGACTTCTTCCTGGGCGGCCGCATGAGCCTGGACCGTGCAGCCGCCGAGCGCGCCGTGACGGAGCACGTCGCCCAACCGCTCGGCCTGGACGTGACACAAGCTGCCTGGACCATCCACCAGGTGGTGAACGAGCAGATGGCCGCCGCCGCGCGTATGCACGCCGTGGAGCGCGGCAAGGACGCGCGCGCCTTCCCGCTCTTCGCCTTCGGCGGCGCCGGCCCGGTGCACGCCTACCGCGTGGCGGCGATCCTCGGCGTGCGCGAGGTGTTGTGCCCCTTCGCCGCCGGCGTCGGCTCCACAATGGGCTTCCTCGCCGCCCCACTCGCCTTCGACTTCGTGCGCAGCCACTACGGCGTGCTCGACCGGCTCGATTGGGCCGCCGTGGACGCGCTGTACGCCGAGATGGAAGCCGAGGGCCGCCGCATGCTGAAGGAGGCGGGCGTCCCACCGGAGCAGATGACCGTCACCCGCACCGGCGACCTGCGCCTCTACGGCCAGGCGCACCAGATCTCGGTCTCCATCCCGGCCGGCCCCCTCTCCGCGCAGAGTCACGCCGCCGTCTCGGCCGCCTTCGATACCGCCTACACCGCCCTCTACCGGCGCACCCCGCCCGGCGTCGCCGTGGAAGCCATCTCCTGGCGGGCCGTCGTCTCCGGCCCGTCGCCCGAGCTGTCGCTGCGGCCCGGCGGTGGTGGCGCTGGCGCGTCCAATCCCGGCGCTGACCCAGACCCTCTGAAGGGCGAGCGTCCGGCGTACTTCCCGGAAACCGGCTTCCGTCCGACGCCGGTATACGACCGCTACCTCCTCGCGCCCGGTGCCCGGTTGGATGGCCCGGCCATCGTAGAAGAGCGCGAGTCGACGGTGGTGGTCGGCCTCGGCGCGCAGGTAGAAGTGGACGCCCAGGCCAACCTCGTCGTGACACTACCGGCGACACCGAACCAGCTGTCATGATAATGCCACCTCCAAGCCAGATGACCATCGATCCGCTGACGCTGGAAGTGTTCTGGTCGCGCCTGATCGCCGTGGTGAACGAGCAGGCCGCCTCGCTGATCCGCACCGCGTTCAGCCCCACCGTGGCCGAGGCGGGGGACATCTCGGCCTGCGCCTTCGATCCGCGCGGCTACCTGATCGCCCAGGCCGTCACCGGCACGCCCGGGCACATCAACTCCATGGCGCGCTGCATCCGTCACTTCCTGGACGTTTACCCGCCCGAGACGCTGTCGCCGGGCGACGTGCTGGTCACCAACGACCCCTGGAAGACCTCCGGCCACTTCCACGACGTGACCGTGGTGACGCCGGTGTTTCGACCCGGTTCGGCGGGGCAGGAGCTGGTGGCGTTCTTCGGAAACATCTGCCACGTGGCGGACATCGGCGGGCGGCCGTTCTCGGCGGACGCGCGCGAGCTGTTCGAGGAAGGGCTGTTCATCCCGATCACCAAGCTCTTCCGGCGCGGCGAGCCGAACGACGAGCTGCTCAAGGTCATCCGCGCCAACGTGCGCGCGCCCGACGCCGTGGTGGGCGACCTGTACGCCATGACCGCCGCCAACGACGTGGGCGGTGAGCGACTGCTCGAGTTCATGGACGAGTTTGGCTTGGAGAGCATCATCCCGCTGGCCGACGAGGTGATCGCCCGCTCTGAGCGCGCCATGCGCGAGGCGATCACGTGCGTGCCGGACGGCACCTACCGCAACAGCGTTACGCTGGATGGGTACGACCGGCCCGTGACGCTTGAGGTGGCGGTCACCATCAGCGGCGACGAGCTGTCCGTGGACTACGCCGGCACTTCCCGGGAGAGCGGCTACGGCATCAACGTGGTGATGAACTACACCGAGGCGTACACCACCTTTGGGATCAAGTGCGCCCTGGCGCCCGATGTGCCGAACAACGAGGGCTCGTTCCGGCCGGTGACCATCACCGCTCCCGAGGGCAGCATCCTGAACTGCCGCCCGCCCGCGCCGGTGGCCGCCCGGCACATTGTCGGCCAGTGGCTGCCCGTGGCGGTCCACGGCGCGCTCTACCACGCCGTGCCCGACAGCGTCCTGGCCGAAGGCTCCTCCAACCTCTGGATCACGCAGTTCAACGGGACCTGGACCGGCGACACCGCTGGGAGCGGGCAGGCGGCCGGACGCCAGGGCAGCGCCGTGGCGGAGAGCGATTCGGGCGAACAGCGGTTCTCCCTACTCTTCTTCAATTCGGGCGGCATGGGGGCGCGGCCCGGCGCCGATGGACTGTCCAGCACAGCGTTTCCCTCTGGAGTGCAGGGCACGCCGGCCGAGATCGTGGAGGCGCGCTCGCCGCTGGTGATCCACCGGCGCGAGCTGCGCACCGATTCGGGTGGAGCGGGTGAGCTGCGTGGCGGCCTGGGCCACTGGCTGGAGATCTCCGCGCCGCGCGCCGCCCGCGCGTACCGCTTCTCGCCGTTCTTCGACCGCACCGAGAACCCGGCGCGCGGCTACGGCGGCGGCCTGCCCGGCGGCCGGGGCGAGTACTGGCTCCAGACTGACAGCGGCGTCGAACGCCCCAATCCAAAAGCGACGGTGTGGGTCGAGCCGCAGACACGCATCGTGATGGGCCTGCCCGGCGGTGGCGGGATCGGCGATCCTTACGGGCGCGATCCCGGGCTGGTGCGCGAGGACGTGCGCAACGGCCTCGTGTCGAGCGAAGAAGCCTGCTTCCGCTACGGCGTAGTATTGGACGGTGACGACGCCGTCGATCTCGCTGCCACCGAGCGAGCTCGCGCCAGTTCGGCCGGCCGGGTCAGCGGACCCAGCGGAGCCGGTCACGGCACAGCCGGCTAACGGCCGGCCGCTGTTCCAGGCGGGGAACTTCCTCTACTGGCTCTCGCTCTATTTCTACGTGCCAATCCTGCCGGTGTACGCGCAGGGGATGGGGGCGCCGCTCTGGCTGGTGGGGGTGATGCTGAGCGCCTACGGCGTGATGCAGCTGCTGCTGCGCATCCCCACCGGGCTGGCATCTGACGCGCTGGGCCGGCGCAAGCCCTTCGTGGTGGTGGGGGTGCTGCTGACGGCGGTGGGGGCGCTCGGCTTCATCTGGGCGCCATCGCCGTGGTTCCTCGTGGCGGCGCGGGCGATCACCGGCGTAGCGGCGTGTGGCTGGGTGGCCATCACGGTGATGTACTCCGGGTATTACCCGCCCGCGCAGGCGGCGCGCGCCATCGCCGGCATGGGCCTCACCAACGGGCTAGGCCAGGTGATCGCCACCTACGCCGGCGGAGCCGCGGCCGAGGCGTTCGACTGGCGCGCGCCGTTCGTGCTCTCCATCGTCACCGGCCTGGCCGGCACCGCGCTGATGCTGACCTGCCGTGAGCCGCGCGCGGCGAACCGGCGTGCGGCCCCGGTGACGTTCGGCCGGCTGTGGCAGGTGGGCACGTCACGCACCTTGCTGCTCGTCTCCACCCTCTCCGCTCTCAACACCTACGCCACCTTCACCACCATCTTTGGCTTCATCCCGGTGTACGCCAAGGAGCTGGGCGCCACGCGCACTGACCTGGGACTCCTGACGGCCGTCTCGTTGATCCCGTTCACGCTGGCGCAGCCGGTGGCGGCGCGGCTGACCGAGCGCACCGGCTTCCGCGCCACGGTGGTGGCGGGGCTGGCGCTCTCCGGGCTGATGACGCTGGCCACGCCGCTGGCCACCAGCTTCGTCAGCTTGACGGTGCTGCAGCTCATCGCCGGCCTGGGGCGCGGCCTGCTGGGCGTGAGCCTGATGAGCCTGGCGATCTTGAGTGTGGACCAGCGAGAGCGCGCCACCGCCATGGGCGTCTACCAGGCGGTGTACGCCATCGGCATGTTCCTGGGCCCCCTGGCCGGCGGCTTCATCGGCGAGCAGGCCGGCCTCGGCGCCGTCTTCGTCACCACCGGCGTCATCAGCCTGGGGGCCGCCCTGGCCGCGCAGTTGACGCTGCGGGCGCGGTACGGCTAGGGAGTCCCACTACATGGCGGGCGTGGCGAGGCTACAGGTCTTCGTTCTTGAAGGCTTCTTTGGGCTGGCCGAAATCGATGCCGAGGGTCTGCACCTCGCGGTAGGGCAGCAGCCAGACCAGCGACTCGTCGTGCAGGTCGCCCACCTGGATGTGGTTGCCCCAGGGGTCCTCGAAATCGCAGCGCGTGAAGCCGCCCTCGTTGACGTGCAGCTTGTACTTCTCGCGCAGTTTCTTCTTCACGGCGTTGATCTGCTCTTCGGTCTTCACCATGAAGCCGAAGTGCTTCATCTGCCCGTGGCGCGGCTCCTTCACGTCGAAGATCGCCAGGAACTGGTGCTCGCCCAACTGGCACCAGGCTGCGCCTTCGCCGCCCTTGAGCATCTTGAGGTTGAAGACGTCTTCGTAGAACTCGACCGCCTTCTCCACGTCGCTCACCTCGATGCCGACGTGATTCACGCCGTAGACGTGTACGTCGTACCCGTCGTCACGCTTCCCACTGCTGCTCGCTTCGCTCTGGCTCATAGTTCATGTATAAACGGAAGGTCAAGTCCCGGTGCTGTCCATCCGTTCCAAAACGGTGGCGATGCCCTGGCCGACGCCGATGCACATGGTGACGAGTGCGTAGCGACGGTCGCGCTGGTGGAGGTCAAGGCACGCGCTGCCCGCCAGCCGGGCGCCGGACGCGCCGAGCGGGTGCCCCAGCGCGATGGCGCCGCCATTGGGGTTGACGCGCCGCTCGTCGCGCCAGTCCACGCCCAGGTCGTCCAGGCAGGCGATGACCTGGCAGGCGAACGCCTCGTTCAGCTCCACCAGGTAAACCTGGTCGATGGTGAGGCCCGCTCGCGCCAGCGCCTTGCGCGACGCTGGGACCGGCCCCAGCCCCATCTCGTCCGGCCGCACGCCGGCCACGGCGGTGGACACCACCCGCGCCAGCGGCCGCAGCCCCAACTCCTGAGCCCGCGCGGCAGACGCGACCAGCAACGCGGCGGCGCCGTCGGTGAGGCCGGAGGCGTTGCCGGCGGTCACACTGCCACTGTTAGTGAAGGCAGGTTTCAGGCGTGCCAGCGCGTCTAGGGTGGTGCCCGGCCGGGGGTGCTCGTCCGCCGTCACCTCCACCGGTGTTTCGTGATGGTTGCCGGTGGGGGACGGCGCCTGGATGGGTGCGATCTCTTGCGCGAGGCGACCGCGCTGCACCGCCTGCGCCGCCTTGTGCTGGCTGAGCACGGCAAACGTATCTTGCTCCTGCCGGCTCACGCCACGGCGCTCGGCCACGTTCTCGGCGGTCTCGCCCATCGAGGCGGTGTGCGCCATCGCCTCCAGCTGCGGGTGGGTGAAGCGCCAGCCGAGGGTTGTGTCGGCAGACTCCGGCAGCCCGCGCGGGAATGGCCCCTCTGGCTTGAGCGTGACGATGGGCGCGCGGGTCATGCTCTCCACTCCGCCGGCGACGAAGAGGTCTCCCTCGCCGCTCCAGATGGCGTGCGCTGCCGCGTTCAGCGCCTGCAGCCCGGAGCCGCACAGGCGGTTCACGGTCTGCCCCGGCACCGTCACCGGAAAGCCCGCCAGCAGCGCCGCCGTACGCGCGACGTTGCGGTTGTCCTCGCCGGCCTGGTTGGCGCAGCCCAGGATCACGTCGTCCACCACCGCCGGGTCGATCCCGGTACGCTCCACGAGCGCCCGCAGCACGTGCGCCGCCAGGTCATCCGGCCGCACGCGCGCCAGCGCGCCACCGTAGCGCCCGAACGGCGTGCGCACGTAGCCGACCACCACGGCGTCTGGGCTGTTTCGCATAGCTTTGCAAGGAGAATACTGATTGACCGCTACGTGTGATTGACGGCTATGGACCAGTCGGCTAGCTGCCGGAGAAGCTAGCCGAGGCGGTGGAAGAGAGCCAACGCATCCGCATGGTGGCTGTGCTGCTGCACGAGGGCTCAATCGAAGCGGCTGGCGCCCACTCTCACGCTGCGCTACCCTGGTGACAGTCCGCTGCTCCGACGGGACGAGCGGTGAGTAGGTAATGAGGGAGGCAACGCAGATGGGAGCGACCACACACCAGGACACTGTGAACAAGGGGACAACGCGCCGCGGAGTGCTGCTGAGTGGCGCCGCCGGTGCGGCCACACTGGCGCTGGCAGCGTGCGGGCAGGAGGCGTCGGGCACAGCGGGCGGCGCCAAGCCGGCGGCGGGCGGCGCGCCCGCGAGCATCACCTACCAGACGTTCTTCCCGCAGCAGCGCCTGGACATCATGGAGCCGGGCTTCAAGGTGTTCCGCGAGCAGAACCCCAACGTCAAGCTCGACGTCGTCTTCGACGCCGACCACCGCAACAAACTGGGCACACAGATGGCCGCGGACAGCGCGCCCGACCTCTTCATCCACGACGTGTGGAGCACGGCCAAATACGTCGATGCGGGCGCGCTGCTGGACCTAACCGGCCGGTTGAAGACCGACAAGATCGACCTGAGCAAGGACTACTACTACGTCGGCGTGGAGACATGGTGCGGCAAGACGTACGCCGTGCCGTTCTACGTCACCTCCATGCTGCTGGCCTATAACAAGGACCTGCTCAAGAAGTACGGCGCGCCCGACCCCTGGGAGCGCTGGAACGGCAAATGGACCTGGGACGACTTCCTCTCTGTGGCCAAGCAGGTCACCCGCCCTGCGGGCGGCGAGTTCTCCGCCGGCTCCTGGGGTCTGGCCATGGACGGCAATGGGGTGGACAACATCGACCGCAATTACCAGGTGTGGATGACCTCCAACGGTGGCGAGACGTATGACGTCGAGAAGATGAAGTACACGCTCGACGACCCCAAGACGATCGAGGCGTACGATTTCCTGGTCAAGCTAGTCAACGACCACAAGGTCATGCTCGGTCCCACCGAGGCGGCTGAGTTCTCCAAGACCATCACGGGCGAGCGGTTCGTGTCGGGCGCGATCGGCTTTGCCCAGGAGTCGACCGGCCGGCTGGCGCTCTACCACCAGCAGATCGGCAATAAGTTCGAGTGGGACGTGGTGCCCTTCCCCACAGGCAGGGGGCTGCCCTTCGTCGGCCACTCGGACGCCGACACCACACAGGTGTACGGCAAGGGCAAGTCGCCGGACGCCGCCTACGCCGCCGCCAAGTTCATCGGCGGCGACGTGATGCAGAAGATCATGGCGGAAAACAAGCTGCTGATCCCCGCGCTGCGCAAGGCGGCGGAGGACAAGAACACGTTCCTCAAGCCGCCGCCGCGCCACATGGACTCGTTCATGGAGCCGATCCGCAACGGCCTGTTCCGCACGTCCTTCTACCACCACAACGGACTGCAGGCGCTCAGCCTCCAGGCGGAGCAGATGAAGGCCGCCATGGCGCGCCAGAAGACGGCGCGCGAGGCAATGCTGGAGGCGAACCGCGCGTCGAACGACGTGGTGAAGTACGGCAACTGCCGCCAGGCGGTTACCTGGAAGAAGCGGTAGGCGTGCAAACCAAAATCGCCGACGTCGAGTCGTTCTTGGCGGAGGGGACGCAGGTCGTCCGCATCACCACGGAGGACGGGACGGTGGGATGGGGGCAGAGCGCCTGTTGGGGGTATCCCAACGCAGTACACGAGGTAGTCAAGACCTTCCGCGGCTATTTGGTGGGGCAGGACCCTAACCGGATCGAGCACCACTGGCAGTACCTCTACCGCGTGGCGCCGTTCCGTGGCTCGGTGGTTAGCGGTGCGGTCAGCGCGGTGGACATCGCGCTGTGGGACATCAAGGGGCAGCGCTTTCAGGTCCCGGTGTGGGAGCTGCTGGGCGGCAAGTGCCGCGAGAAGGTGCGCCTGCACCTGCTGGCCGGCGGCCGCACGCCGGACGACGTGGCGAAGAACGCCCACGCGGCTGCCGAAGAAGGCTTCACCGCCATCAAGTTCGATCCCATCCCCGGCGGCTTCGGCGACATGACGCTGGACGGGCTGGTTCGTGGGGTGGTGGACCGCGTGGCGGCGGCGCGGGAGGCGGTGGGCGCCGAGGTGGACATCATCTTGGAGCTGCACCGCAAGCTGACGCCGCTACAGGCCGTGCCGGTCTGCGACGCGGTGGCGCGCTTCAATCCCATGCTGATCGAAGACCCGGTGCAGATCGACAGCATCCAGTCGCAGGGGGAGATCGCGCGGCGCATCAGCAGTCCGCTGGCCAACGGCGAGCGCATGCACTCGATTTGGGAGTTCCGTGAGCTGCTGGCCGGCAGTGGCCCGCAGTACGTGCGCCCGGACGTGGGACTGGCCGGTGGCTTGACGCACGTCAAGAAGATCGCCGCGGTGGCCGAGTCGTTCCACTGCGCGGTGGTGACGCACAACTTCCTCACCCCGCTGCTGACGGCAGCCTCGATCCACCTGGACGTGTCCATCCCCAACTTTGTGACCCAGGAATACTCGCGCGGCGACGAGGGACCGCTGCGCGCTGCGTTCCCCGGCGCGCTCAAGCGGGAGGGCGGCTACATCGCCGCCCCGGATGCGCCCGGCCTGGGTGTGACGGTGGACGTGGAGAAGCTCAAGGAAGTGGGTCGCAAGATGTGGGACCCTAACGCAAACCCGCTGCGGCAAGACGGCTCCGTGCTGTATGCCGTGTAACCGCTACCCTCCCTCCAAAGGACGTCTAACGTTGGTGTCGTTCGCTCTGAGCTTGTCGAAGGGCATGGTTCGACAAGCTCACCATGAACGTGGTTCCTGTTAGACACTCAAAATAACGACACCCATGATTGCCACTATGACCACCACTACTGCCGAGCCGATGAGTCTGGGGTTCAGCACCTGGGCCATGCCTAAACTGCCGATTGACGAACAGATCGCGATTGTCAGCGAGAGCGGGTACGCAGCGATTGAGCTGGTGTCGCTGCCGGACACGGCCACCGACGCACATCTGCTTGACGCCGCCGAACGCCGCCGCATCCGCCGGCTGATCGAAGACGCGGGGCTGCAGCTGCCGTCCATCGCCGGCCACGGCCATCTGTGGCAGGCGGATGCCGAGAAGCGCGCCGCCGCGGAGCTGCGCGTGCGCAACAACATCGACCTGGCGGCCGATCTGGCAGGCGCAGACGGTCCGCCGTGCGTCGTCAGCATGGGCTACGGCAAGCCGGACGGGTACGAGACGGAGCGTGAGCCCATCGCGGAGAGCTTCGCCCGCATGGCCGAGTACGCCGGCAGCCGCGGCGTGGTGCTGGCGCTGGAGCCACACGTGGGGCAGGCGATCGACCGCACGGAGCGGGTGATCTGGCTGATGGAGCGTGTCGGCTCGCCTCACTTCCGTCTCAACCTGGACAACAGCCACTTCGAGGTAATCGGCGAGGACCTTGACGAATATGTCGAGCCGCTGGTGCCGCTCTCGGTGCATACTCATGTGAAGGACCAGCGCGGCCGCGCGCCCAAGCACGACTTCCTGGTGCCCGGCGAAGGCGACTTCGACTATGCGCGTTATCTGGGGGCGATGCAGCGGGCAGGCTACCGCGGCGCAGTCACGGTCGAGATCAGCAAGATGATCCAGACGCGTCCCGAGTACGACCCGGCCGAGGTCGCACGCCGCTCGTACCAGACACTCACCGCCGCGGCGGAGCGGGCGGGTGTGACACTGCGCACCGGACGAGTGTCAGCTGCGACAGTCTCCCGCTAGCTTCATTGGCCCACTCCACAGGAGTGGGCCAACGGGGGTGAGGTCTTTCCACCATGCAATACCGCCTGCTTGGGCGCTCCGGCGTCCGCGTCTCGTCGCTCTGCCTCGGCACCGCCTTCTACGGCATCAACCCGCTAGAAGACGGCGTGGACGTGCTCGTCCACCGCGCGCTCGAGCTCGGCATCAACTTCATAGACACCGCCAACTCGTACGGCAACCAGCTGCGCTTTGATCGTCCAGGGATCCCGCCGTGGACCGACCGCAAGTCCTCAGAGGAGCTGGTCGGACGCGCGTTGCGCTCTATGGGAAACCGCACGCGCTACGACGTGGTGCTGGCGACCAAGGTGCAGGAGAAGGTGGGCGAAGGCCCGAACGACGGCGGCCCTACCGGCGGCGGCCTGACGCGCAAGCACATCATGGCGCAGTGCGAGCGCAGCCTCCAGCGCCTGCAGACCGACTACATCGATGTCTACTACGCGCACCATCCCGACCCGACGACACCGCTAGATCAGACACTGCGTGCCTTTGACGATCTTGTGAAGCAGGGCAAGGTGCGCTACCCGGCGCTCTCCAACTACGCTGCATGGGACATGACTCGGGCGCTTTGGCTGTGCGAGCAGCTTGGTCTGATCCCGCCGGTGGCGATGGAGATGCCGTACAACCTGTTCCGGCGCGAGATCGAGCGCGAGGTGGTGCCCGCTTGCCTGGAGTTCGACGTGGCGATTACCGCGTACAGCCCGCTGGCTTCGGGTCTGCTGACCGGCACGTACAAGCCCGGTGAGGCGCCGCCTCCCGGCACGCGCGCGTCGTTCCGGCGCAGCCACGTCCCGGCATTCTCGGAGTCGCAGCTGCAGGCGGCGGCGCGGCTTGCATCGCTGGCCTCCGAGTGGGGCCACACACCGTCACAGGCGGCGCTGGCGTGGCTGCTGTCGCGTCCCGGACTGACCAGCCCGATCATTGGACCAGAAAACGTGGAACAGCTGGAGGAGCTGGTTCCGGCGGCTGACATCCAGTTGGCTCCGGCGCAGCGCGAGGCACTGGACGCGCTCACGGGGTAATTCACACTCCTCATACTGGGTCTTGGGTGCCGCCAGGCGTGTTCTGCCAATCTTTTGTCCTGGTTATGACGCACTACAGACTGTAGGCTGCCACCATCATTCCAGGCCTCTGATGTTATTGCGCCTCTACCGGCGGGCAGTGCCGGTGCCAGACGATGTCGTGGCCGAGCGCCGCGCACTGCTCCGGCATATAGAGGGAATGGTGTGGCTGATCGTGGTTGGGGTCGTGATTCTGACCACCGCGGGCAACGTGCTGCTTCACTTGGCAAAGGGTTTCCCGACAGCGCATAGCCTGGCGGCGCACGCCATGTGGAGCGTCCTGATCGCGGGAGCGCCGTCTATTCCCGCGACGATTATTATCTTGCGCCACGCGTTCCGCCTATCCGCTCAGTTCGGGCGGCAGCAAGTGGAGCTGCTGGAGGTCCAGAGGCGCGCAATGCGATTGGATGGTGCGATGTCAGTGGCACGCACCGCGGCGCACCGGGTCAACAACGCACTCGCGCCGGTCGTGGGGTATGCCGAGTTGCTGTCGATCAGCCCGACCGCACGCGACGATCCGCGCCTCGCAGACTTTGCGGCGCGCATCATCGAAGGGGCGGAACAGGCTACCGCCGAGGTGCGCCGGCTGCAGCAGATCGTGCGCCTGGAGGAAGAGCCCAATTCGCCAGTTCCGGTGCTGAACATGGATGCCAGCACCGCGCCGGAGTAGCTCCTTGCGGCGCGGTGCTCGTAGGTCCACAATCATTCACCGCAAGTGTGGACAGCTGTCGCGCTGCGGGTGAGGAGTGGAAGGACCGTGGAACAACTGAATCTGGCCATCGTCGGGTGCGGCGGCATGGGAACGCGGCACATGTACGGCGTCAAGGAGTTTGGCGAGCTGGTGGCGGGCGGGCTGCGCGGCGTGCCGGGGTTCCGGCTGGCGGCACTGTGCGACCGCAACGAGCGCAACCTGGGCATCCTGGCCGACCTGGCAGAAAAGGAGCTTGGCCACCGGCCGCGCACCTTCACCGACCTGGACCAGCTGCTGGAGCAGGCGCCTGAGGTGCAGGCGGTGGACGTCACCACCGAGACGCGCCCGCACCACGTGATCTCGTGCCAGGCGTTGGGCGCCGGGCGGCACGTGCTGGTGGAGAAGCCGATGGCGCTCACCGTCACGGCGTGCAACCGCATGATGGAAGCGGCGGGCAAGGCGGGGAGGGTGCTGGCGGTGGCGGAGAACTACCGGCGCGACCCGCTGATGCGCCTCACCCGCGCACTGCTGGACGCGGGGGCAATCGGCGAGCGCTGGATGCTGGTGGACGCCGGTGTGGGCGGCGCCGGGCGCATGGTGATCACCCCGTGGCGCCACAAGAAGGCGTACGGCGGCGTGCTGCTGGACGTGGGCGTGCACAACGTGGACCTGATGCTCTACGAGTTCGGCCCGATCGACCAGGTGTACGCGCAGATCGCGCTGTTCGACAAGATCCGTCGCCGCTCACGCGGCAACAGCAACACCACCGCGTTTTACGCTGCCTCCAGTGCCGGAGAACCGGACGAGGTGGAAGCGGACGTCGAAGACACCGCGTTCGCGACGCTGCGGTTCTCTAACCAGGCGCTGGGCCAGTGGACCTACAGCAACTCCGGCCACGGGCAGGGTTTTGGCAAGAAAGGGCTATACGGCAGCCGTGGATCGATGGACCCGGCGGGGCCACGCAGCGGGCGCGGGCCGCGCGTGTACCTGGACGGCCGGCGCGAACCGCTCTCGGATGACGAGATGCTGGCGCTGGTGCCGGACTTCACCGTTGACGAGGGCACGGCGCGTCTGTTCGGCGGCGAGCGGCTGACGCGCTACGAGATGGAGTACGCGCTGATCGACCGCAAGATCACAGCGACGGTCTACCTGGACTTCGCCCGTGCCATCGCCACCGGCCAGCCGCCGGAGATTGGCGGCTGGGAGGGCCGCCACGCCGTGGCGGTCGTCAATGCCATGTTCGAGTCGGCGCAGCTGGGGCAGCCGGTGTCGGTCGCGCAGGTGGAGAGCGCCGATCCGGCGGTCTCGGGCTGGCAGCGCGAGCTGGATGTGGAGCTGGGTCTGACCTAACCCCCGACCCCTTCCCTACAGGGAAGGGGAGACACCCGGGCCACCACAGGTGGCGATTGCGTGAGGTAATGCAGGCGCTCAGGGTACAGTGAGCGCAGTATGACGAGAGCCACCCATCACGATGCCCTGGTAGAGATCACCACGCCGCAGGCGGCGCCCCACTGGGCGCTGCTGGAGCGCCAGCTGCTCGATGCGCAGTGCGATGCGATCGAGCTGTTCTACAAGCGCTACTTCGACAGCCGCGGCTACCTGCTGTGCGTGCCGCGCTGGTCGGCCAACGACGGCCCGGACGACGCCGCAGAGAACCTGCTCAACTGGCCGCTGGTGTATGCGCTGGGCGGCTCGGAGCGGGTGATGGAGCTGTACCGCACCGGCTGGGAAGGGCACCTGCTGCAATACACCGAGGCCAAGACGACCGAGATCGAAAAGGGCAAGGACGGCGTCTATTTCAAAGAGTTCCACGCCTGCTTCGACTGGTTCCATCACGGCGAGGCGCTCAACGCCTTCGTGCTGGAGGGACTGGCGGACCCACACGACGAGACGCTGATCCGGCGCATGAAGCGCTTTGCCGGAATGTGGATGGGGGAGGACCCCATCGCGACCAACTGGGACCCGGAGCACAAGCTGATCCGGTCTATGATGACCGGCAGCCGCGGCCCGCTGCTGCGCCAGGCGACGGCGCTGGACTGGGCGGGGGAGCGGCTGGAGGTGGAGGGACGCTTCAAGGCGCTGCACGGCGAGCACACGTACGAGCAGTTCCTGGAGCACTACCGCGACTACAACGACGTGGTGGGCGACAACTGGCTGAACCTGGCCAGCACCAGCCTAGCGTTCTGCGCGTATGCGCTGACCGGCGAGCAGAAGTACCGCGACTGGTTGGTGACGTACGTAGACCAGTGGGTGCGCTGGAGCGCCGAGAACGATGGCATCATGCCCAGCAGCATTGGCCTGGACGGCAAGGTGGGCAGCCAGTACGGCTGGTGGGGCGGCGTCTACGGCTGGGGCTTCACGGTGGAGACGTTCCCCTTTGACGGGCGCAAGGCGCACCGCAACTACCAGACGCGCACGCCATACGCCTTCGCCAACGCGATGGTTGTGACGGGGGAGCGGGGCTACCTGGACACCTGGAAGGGCATGTACGAGAAGGTCAACGCCAACACCAAGACCGAGAACGGCCAGACGCTCTACCCGCACATGTTCGGCCGGCCGGAGGGCATCAGCCACAAGGAGGGTGAGCCTGGCTGGTACGAGTACCGCCCGCGCAAGTGGTCCCCCGGCGTGGAAGAGATGTACTACTGGACGCTGGACCGGGGGCTGTTGGAGCTGGCGCCGGAGAAGCCGCGCTGGTTCGCGTACCTAGACGGCGAGTTGCCCGAGTATCCGGCGCAGGCGCTGCAGCATGACCTTGAACGGCTGCGGCGCAAGGTGGAGGAGATACGCGCCGACACGCGCACGCCGGACACGACGCTGTCGGACGATATGAACGCGATCAACCCGGCGACGATCGACGCGCTGACCCGGCTGATGCTAGGTGGACTCCCGACCGGCCGCCACGGCTACCCGCTGCACTGCCGGGTGCGCTACTTCGACCCCGAGCGTCGCCGCGCCGGTCTGCCGCAAGACGTAGCCGCGCTGGTGGACCGCATCACCGACGACGAGGTGGGCGTGACGCTGGTCAACCTGAGCCCGATGGACGAGCGCACCGTCATCGTGCAGGGCGGCGCCTACGCCGAGCACCACATCGAGTCGGTGAAGGCGGAGAATGGGACGGAGACGGCGGTGGACCACTCGCACTTCGCGGTCTCACTGGCGCCGGGGGCCGGCGAGCGCCTGACCATCAGCATGCGCCGCTTCGCGAACTCGCCGACGATGGCGCAGCCGTGGGTGTAGCCGACACGGTCATTGCGCCGCACTGGTGAGGATAGGCCGCGGCCGGGCGGCTAGATCTAGAACGGGCGTAATTGCGCGTGCCTCGGCGGGCGTGCAGTTGCATGACGCGTTTCGAGACCTGGCGTTTGCCCAGGTTGAATGGAACAGGGGTGATTCTTCCCTGGAGAAAATGGAACATAAAGATGAAACGGTAGGTTGGCGCGACACCTTGGGAAGAAGGTGATGATGCCGGGAGGAGACCTGGCGGCGCGTGGCCACGTGGGCCTGCGTAAGCATGCATGGGCTACCGTGGAAGGCGCACGGTGAACGTGGGACCGGCGCCTTCCGTGCTGCTATGAGTGAGCGATCTTGCGATGCGCTTACGGGTACGTTTCGCGTGCGGCTGCGCGCGATTTCCCGGCACGCAGGCTGCATAGCGCGGCCTTGAAGGCGGTCAACGGTCCATCCTCCCTCCGGTTTTCGGTGGGGGGCATCCATGAGACCGCCGCGGGCCTCCCGGCCCAGACGCAAGCCATAAGAGCCGTAAGAGGAGAACAGCACATGAAGTCGGGCATCATGAACAGCCGCCGCAGCGGGCTCGTGAACGGTGTAAGGGCGGCGTTCGCCGCGCCGGCGGTGGTGGCGGCGCTCCGCACCGGCGTGGCCCACGCGGGCAGCGGCACGGGCACCAAGCACAAGGGCACCAAGCACAAAGGCACCAAGAACACAGGTACCCACGCCGGCACCCGTGCCGAAGTGGCCGGCATGCAGGTGGGCAACCAGCAGCGGACCGGCACCAACGCCGCGTTTACTACCGCCACCCACACGCACACCGGCACTGGCACCCGCATGCAGATGGAGGGGCTGAACTCCCTCTTCAGCGGCAGCCTGAAGTCGATTCATGACCTGACGGAGAGCCGCGGCGCGGTCTACTTCTTCGGCCTCAACGGCGCGGTCAGCAGGATCTTCCTGCGGTTGAAGAAGCTCCAGCGCGGCACCACGTACCGCCTGGCGTACAGCGTGAGCGGCACCGCCACCGCCCCGAACGATCGGGTGGCCCTGGTGCAGCTCACCACCAACGGCGACGGCGGCTTCCGGCAGGTCGTCGCGGTCAACAACCTGAGCCTGAACTTCGCCGGATTGACGTTCTTCCTGCAGCGGCTGGACGGCACCAACTGGACCGACGTGCTCCAGCTGGTGCAGCACAAGGCTTAGCCGCCAACCGCACGTAGCACGCCCGCCAAGCGGGCCGGTCGGGCTCTGCCGGACCGGCCCGCTTTCTGCATCCGTATTGGTGCGCGATCCTTGAGTTGCGCAAGAGCGATGACCGGCAGGCCAGATGCAATGAGAGCAGCGCCATGATTGACGCCACGACTCCGCCGGTGGTCTATGTCTCGGGCGGTGAAGGTGAGCCGACGCTGACCCAGGCGAGCCACTACGACATGATGGGCTTCCGGGCCGAGGTGCGCTCCAACTCGAGCCAGGCGATCGCCTCGCTCGACCGGCTAAACGCGTTCTTTCTCGCGCCGCCGCCCGCACCGTCGGAGGATTCACACCCGGTGGCCGAACCGGCGGCGCCGGCGGCGGTGTATGAGGTGGTGGACCACGGCGAAGGGGTCTGGGAGATCACCTTCCAGGACGAGGAGCTGTGCTTCCGTCCGAGCTTGACCCGCGCCATCGGGCATGTGGAGTGGCACATGTGCGAGCAGGCGATCGCGGGCCTGGACGACCTGCTCCACGTGCACGGCGCGGCCGTGGCGGGCGCCAACGCCTCGGTGCTCCTGCCCGGCACCTCCGGGATCGGCAAGACCACCTTTGCCATCGCCGTCGCGCTGCTGGGCAGGGAGCGCGGCGTGCGCCTCCTCGCGGACGACGTGGTCTTCCTGCACCCGGACGGGTGGCGCCCGGAGAGCTTCCCGCGCGCCTTCCACATCCACGACGATGCACTGCCGCGGCTGGAGCCGCTGGGGCTGCGATGGGCGCCGGAGGACCACTTTGGCGCGCACCTGTGCTCCACTGTGCTGGGCCGCAAGTGGGACCGCTCCCCGGGGCCGCCGCTGCGGTACGTGGTCTTTCCGCGGCTGGATCCGGACGGCCCCGTCAGCCTGGACCCGATCAGCGAGGCCGAGGCCACCGTAGAGCTGATGCGCTATTCCAAGAACCTGCGCACGTTTCCGCGGTTTGGGCTGGACATGGTCCCGCGCCTGCTCTCGCAGGCGAAGTGCTACATCCTCCGCCGCAACGACGACTTAGCGGCGGCTGCCGATCTGGTGATGGATCTGGCCGGGACGCCGTAGGCGCCGCCGGCCGTCAGCCGCGGCGCGCTAGGGCAGCTTTGGCATCAGCTGGAGCGCGGTGTAGCCGGGGCGGGGGGTACCGTCTGGGCGCACAATGCCGAACGGGTACTTCTCGTCGCTCGCAGGCACCAGCTGCTGGAAGTTCAGGTTCCAGACGAA
>CADCTC010000094.1 GCA_902805635.1 uncultured Chloroflexota bacterium | reverse complement strand
CGGCGTCGCGCCCATTCCGGCGTCCTCCGGCAAGACGGTGCGCCACCGGCTCGACCGGGGCGGGAACCGCGACGCCAACCGCGCGCTGCACCTGCTCGCCGTCCGCCGGTTGGCGTGGGATCCGCGCACGCGCGCCTATGCCACGCGCCGCACAGCGGAAGGTAAGACCAAACCCGAGATCCTGCGCTGCCTGAAGCGGTACCTCGCCCGTGAGCTCTTCCCCCTGCTGGCGAGCACACCAGCCACCGTTCCCACCATGCCCCTCACTGCTGCCTGAAGTGCCGGCGACGCGCAGCAACAGACCCATCATTCGTCCGCTTGACAACTTATAGGAGCCTCCCTTCAGAACGCTCGACGTAGCACTTGCCCCAGAACGAGGGCGGCGGTAGGACGGCAGGGAGTAGCCAGAGGGCCGCACCTGCCGTGCACCTGCCGTGCACCTGCAAGAACCGTGGCATGTCTGCACTGGTTTGGTCCCGGGCAGCCCCGTCCGCGAGACCCCTTCCCCGTCGTGCACCACAATCGAGCGGCGCTTGGCGCCTGCGCGGCTAGCAGCCCCGAGTGACCAGGTCGACCGGCGCGTTTCGGAAACGGACCGGGGCTTGCCCTCCCACGGGTGATCCTGATTCTCCACGGACGGTTAGGCCACCCGGCGCACCGCGCCGCCTTCGGACGGACGGACCACGCGGGCTGCTCCTTGACCAGAAGGACCTGCGATTGGACCGTCGCCGCGGCTGTCGGCAGCGGCGCCAGCAGGCACGTAGGCGCAGAGCAGGTCGCCGGCGAGGGAGGACAGTGCCTCTGCCTTGTCGATGGGCACTGGACTGTCCCGCGTGGGCACTCCGGGGGCGTACCGGTAGGCCAGATAGCGGTGCCGGGCGTCGACGTGCCTGAGCGGCGTCACCAGCTGGCTGCCCCCATAGGCGGAGAGAAACTTCGCCGCCGCCCAGATGACGCCGGGGTGGTCCGCCTTCACCACGAACTCTGGACCCGCGCCCCGGCCGATGGCCACGGGCGCGTCCGTGGTGCCGCCCGCCAGCGGGACGGCCGCGCCGTAGGAGCTGTCGATCACGCCCAGCCGGCGCAGGTCCTCCAGCGCCTCCGCGCTACTCAGGCGCCGGGGAGGGGCAGGGTCATGATGGCACCCCGCTAGGTGGGGCGACCAGCGCCTGCCGGTACAGGCCGCGGTGCGCCTCCCACCACCGGGGCACGAGCGCGTCGGTGGAGTCCACCCACTGGCTGGTGTTGCCGATGACCGCGTGCTGGTCGGCGGCGAGCCGCTGGAGCGGCCCCTCGGGCATGGCCGCGCGGAGCGCGCGCCAGAAGCGGCCCGCTTCGAGCGACCGGTACGGCCGCGAGGCGGCACGGGGGGAGCACTCGGCCGCGAGGGGCTCGGTGATGCCCAGCGCGTTGTGCATGTGGGCGACCTCCTCATACGCAGCACAGAGGTGGCCCTCCCGCTCCCGCCACGTCCCGCCGCCGGTGGCGCCGAGCAGCGCCGGCGTGAGCCGCGGCGCGCAGGACAGCCGCGCGAACGCCGAGCCGAACCACTTGGTGTACGGCGCGTAGTGCCGCTCCATGAGCAGGCACAAGCGCATGAGCTCGCGCACGAGCCTGGAGGCCACCACTCGCGAGCCGAGCTCGTCGCCCACGTCGCCGCAGCGGCCCATGAACAGCTCCTCCTGGCCGATGCGGAGCCACTGCGCGGCCAGGAGGTAGAGCCAGACGTCGTGCGGGTACCACCGCACGCGCTCGCGCGCCAGCGCGAGCTCTCCCGTGTCGTCCCGGTACACCGCGCCGGAGACGACCGAGCGGAGGCGCTGTTCTGGGATGGCTAGCCACTCCTCCGGGCCCAGCGGCCAGCCCTCCAGCACGTCGGCGCCCAGCCAGCCGTGCAGCAGCCGTGGCGCGTCGGCCAGCTTGACGCCGTGGTCGATCGGACGCTCGGCCGTGGGCGTCATGACGCGCCACGGCTGCGTGAAGTGCGTCGGGAACCCGCGGAACGCGACCGGCAGCTCCTCGGCCATCGCGCGGCGGACGGCGACGGCAAGCTCGCTCGTCCACTCGGCGCGCCGGACGAACAGCGTGACGTGGAGCCCCCAGCCGTGGTCCATGGACGCGGGCGTGTCGAACCCGAGCACCTCGGAGCCCGCCTCCAGACGGCCGGCGCCGTGCGCCAGCCCGGGGAAGTGGCGCTCCATGATCGGGCGCACCGCGTCCTCGTAGAACAGCCCGCACAACTCGAGGCCGGGGATGAACGGCGGCCGCGCGTGGGCCGCCGGTGCAGCGTCTGCCGAATTGGACATGGATACCCCTTGAACGCGATGGGCGGTCTCCCTCCGGGCGCGGGGCGCCACGGCCGTGGAACACCAGCCGGTGCTTGAGGACGTCGGACGTATGAGGAGCCGGGCGAACAGGCACCGGCCGTCGCGTCGTGGTGGGCGAGGCGCTACCGCACCAAGGGGCTAAGGCCTGTGTGCAAAGCGGTCACGGGTAGCTGAGCCAGAGGCGGATGAGTGCGAGCGTCACCATGGCGGCGTAGCGGCGGGCGAGCTTCTCGAAGCGGGTGGCGATCCTGCGCCACTGCTTGAGGCGGCCGATGGCGCGCTCGACGCGGTTGCGCTCGCGGTAGAGCGCCCGGTCGAAGGTGCGAGCGCGTGGCTCGGTCGACAGGCGGGGGATGCCGCAGCGGATGCCCCGGCGGCGCAGGTAGCGCCGGACCGTGCGGCTGCTGTAGGCCTTGTCCGCGACCACGGCATCCGGCCGCTCCTTGGGGCGGCCGGCGGGGTTCGGGACCCGGCAGGCGCGCAGCAGCGCATCGAGCACGGGCTGCTCGTTGCGCTCGCCGCCGGTCAGGACGAAGCCGAGGGGGCGCCCCTGCCGGTCGACCGCGAGGTGCAGCTTGGTGCCGAAGCCCCCGCGGCTGTGGCCGAGCGCCTGCGCCGGGGCCCCCCTTTTCCGCCCGCCGCGTGCTGGTGCGCCCGGATGACCGTGCTGTCGAGGAACAGGGCGGTCCAGTCCACCCGCCGCCGCGCCTGGTGCTCGCGCTTGAGCGCCGCCCACACCCGCTCCCACAC
>CADCTC010000093.1 GCA_902805635.1 uncultured Chloroflexota bacterium | reverse complement strand
GCGAGTTTGAGGACCAGGCGCCCGGCCGCGCCCACCTGGTCAAAGACTTCTCCCACGGGGCGCCGGAATGTGGCTTCAACCGCGGCGTGCTTGGTCTCGTCCGCGGCGAGGCGAAGAGCGAGCGCCGGCAGATGACCCCAGCGGACGGCAGCGCCGGCGGCGTAGCCAAACCGCGCCTGCCGGGAGTCGCCTTGCCACCCGGCGGCGCGCAGCCCCTCCAGGTACCCGGCGAACGCTGCGTCGCTCAGTTGACCCGCAAGTCCGGCGGGCACCTCACCGCGCCATAGGCTGGATACGACGAGCTGCACGACCTCTTCGCCCACGCTCCCGTGACTCGCGAACGCCCAGTCCACGGCGACCAGCTGCTCCACGCCACCGCACCCAGTTGCCCCGGCTGGACGCTGGCGGAGCATGAGGTTCGTGCGGTTGGCGTCGCGGTGGCAGAAGGTTGACGGAAGCCGGTCGAGTGCAGTGAGCAGGGTGTCGTATTCGTCCAACAGGCGCAGCACGCGGGTGGCCTCGATCGCCGGAAAGGCCCGGCGCGCCAGCGGCTGCTCCCAGGCACTTGGCCCTTGGATGAGCTGGGCGTCTCGGGCCGGCTCGGACCGGACAGCCCAGCCGCGCAGCCAATCGTGACCGACCCATGCCTGCGCAGGCACGGGCCGTCCCCCCAGGTAGGCGCCGTTGAACCGGCCCAAGTACCTCGCGGCGCGCTCGAAGCACTCCAGCGGCCAGGATGGGCCGGCGGAGTCGACCACGTCTTCCAGCCACAGCCAGACGCTCCCGTCGGCTTGCCCGACGACCTCGTAGCACCTCGGGGCGGCGACGCCGCCCGGCAGGTCGTGCAGCACGCCTGATTGGTAGGCGAGAACTTCCCGCATCCAGTAGGAGGGGTGCGCCGGATCGGCGGGCGAGAGGCCGGAGTCGCCGGCTAGGGCCCCGCCGCCGGGCGGGCGCACTACCTTGAGCACCAGTGACCAGGGCGCCGGCTGGCGGTGGTCGTTTCCGCTGCCCTCGACCCGATAGACGCCGCCGGTTGGCCCGCCCAGCGCATTGTGGAGTGGAGAGACGCGCCATTCATCGACCTCGACCGTGTCGCTGCCCAGTGCCTGGCGCACCAAACCGGTGAGCGCGACTCCGTCTATCGCTTTGATCTGCGGAGGGATGTCCATGGGTCGCTGCTCCTGTCTCGCCGCGCAGCTGCGCCTCGCCGCCTGCGGCCATGTTATCGATCTCGCCTTGTGACCTTCGATTTGCGCCATCTTCTCGCGGGTACACAGCGCGATGTGCTCACGAGGGTGCCTGTCCGGCCCGGCGGAAGTCCCGCTGCGCCAGCGCGTAGACGCCGGCAAGCGCCACTGTCGTTACCTCCCTCCCTGTGTGTACCGTGAGCCCGCCAGCGGCCGGCGGGTGGAGCATCCACGCGCAGCTCTGCCTCCGTGCCGCACCCGTGCCGCACCCGTGCCGCACCCGTGCCGCACCGGTGCCCTCACTTGTGCTCTCAGCCGTACCCGCCGCATCGGCCGTCCCTGTCTGGACGCTAATGTGGAGTTGCCCCTTGCCTGCGTGCTGCTGTCCCGCCCGCCTCACGGCCCGCTCTCCACCAGTGTGCGGCTCCGGCAGCGCGATCTGCAGCGCGATCTCCAGGCAGAACTCACAGGATCACCTACAGGATTGGATTCCATGATCTGCGCTCCCGTCGAAACACCAGTGTGTCCACGAGTGCCAGCGGCGGGAAGGGTCCGTGGCTCCACGCCCTACGCGACGCACCTCTCGCGGGCCGTCGCCCGGCGGCCCGCGGCCTCGCGCCCGCAGGTGCACGGCGCGTCAGGCAGCCGGCTGCCAGGGGGGCGGGTAGAGGCGCAGGAGCGTCGCCCGCTCCTCGGCCGTGACCGGGAAGAACCGCTCCTGCGGCGACTGGAAGTCCTGTGGGCGGCAGGTCGCTGGGCGGCCACACATCAGCTTGGTGGCGTCGTTGTGATGCCCCAGGCCGATGGCGTGCCCGAGCTCGTGGGCGATGATGTTGCGGGCCACGTTGGGCAGCGCGAGCGGTCCCGTCCGTGTGCCGCAGGATCGCGAGCTAGAGCGGCTGCTCGGCAAGCCGCTGTGGGACACCAGGGTCGCGTACATCGAGAACGCCCATGACGTGTACGGCGATGAGGCCTCCCTCGTCGAGGGACGGGAAGAACAGCGGCGCAAGGGCTACGACGTTGAGTTGGTCGACCTGCGGCAGTGGAAGGATGACCGCGCGGGACTGCGCGCGAAGCTGGCGGGCAAGGACATGTTCCTGCTGGCGGGCGGCAATCCCTTCTACCTGCGCTGGCTGATGCGGGAGAGCGGCGCCGACGCGATCATCACCGAGCTCGTGGGGCAGGGGAAGGTGTAGGTGGCGGCCAGCGCCGCCGCCGTGGTGGCCGGCCTCAGGCTGCGCCACTTCGACAACCAGGACGACCCGAGCGCCGCCGGCGAGGTCATCTGGGACGGGTTGGGGCTCACCGACATCGTGGTGGTCCCCCACGTGGACAACGAGGACTTCGGCGCGGGCTGCCGCGAGGCCGGCGACAAGCTCAAGGCGGAGGGCTACCGGACGCAGCTCATCACGGACACCCAGGCGCTCCTGATCGACGGCGACGAACGGCGCGTGATCTGAGAGAGCAACCTGTCGGCGGCTACCTGGTGACGCTGGTGACGCTGGTGACGCTATGACTGACGGTGTTCATGCCGCGCAAGGCAGCCGTAATTGACGCTGCTGTGGCCAAGCTGTGGCGATGCTGGTGGGTCGTTCTGGTCCGTGACTGGGCTGGCGCCCGTCCTGGCTACTGGAGCGCAGGCGAGCCACAGTGGCCTCCTGCGTCTCGCGTCACCCGCAGTGCTAGACCGTTTCGTGACTTCGCGCCGCCGGGCGTTCACCCGGCGGCGCAGCTGTTTGTGTGAGGACAGACGTGGAAACGGACCAGCGGTGTCTGCACGCCCCCCAGGCGGCGGCCCTGCTGCGCAAGACCAAGAACACGGCCGTCACCTGGCTACCGCTGGTTACCGCCAGCCAATCGGGTGCCTAGGGGACGCGATCGACGATGACGATGGGACCCATGCACACCGTCACCCTGCCCGAGGTGCTGCACTCTCTGGCCGCGGCCTCGGCGAGGTTGGCGGTGGCGGCGGCGCCACCAGCCAGGGTGATCAGGCCGAAGGCGAGCAGGGCGACGCGGACGAAGTTGCGGGGAGCGATCAGGTTGGTCATGGGAGTGGCCTGTCACGTGTGGTGAGTACCGGCGCGGTGCCGGTCGGTCCGGTCCGCGGTGCAACATCATCATGCTTCTGCTGCACCGCGTGGCGCGCCGGGCAGCCGGCCGGACTTGCGCCTGGCCACCTGGGCGGTACGCAGTCCGGCCACGTGCCCGGCGCGGCGGGAGTGGCGTTAGGCGCAAGCTAGTGGGGCACCGCCACGAGGCGGGCACGCCGGCAAAGGAGCCACCACCCATGAAGAAGCGCCTGTTCGCCCTCTCCGCCGCCCTGACCCTGACCACCGCCCTCACCAGCACGACGTTCGCCGGCGACCCCTCCCAGTGGGGCGCCCGGAAGGTCAACGAGTACGAGGGGCAGCACCGCAAGGTCAATGCATATGAGGGGCAGCACCGCGCGTCCGGCATGGGTGAGACCGCGAAGGCGTCCCCGGTCCTGTTGCTGGGGAACGCCGCGAAGAAGGGCTCCTTCGACCTGGCGAAGAAGGGCTCCTTCGACATCACCGAGCGCCAGACCCGCGACCAGCTGCGCGCTGCCGCTGGCGGGGGCACCCGGCCGGGGGAGGACGTGCCCGTCGCGCCGGGCATCGCCACGGGAGGCGGCGCCGGCAAGGCGAACGTCCAGGATTGACCGCACCTGCGCGCTCTCTGCGGCCGCTACGGGCGCCAGCCAGCGCGGTGCCACCGGACCACCATGTCGGGTGTAACGACCACGAGGTGCGGCCGCCAGTCGCGGCGCACGCGGCGGACGAGTACCCACAGCGCCTTGTCCAGCCGCCGGAAGCCAACCCACCGTCGCTGCCGCGTGGGGCGGGTGAGCACCGCCAGCTGATGCCGAAGCAACAGGTTCTCCGCTACCAGGTCACCGTGCCGGCGGCAGGCGGCGCGGAACACCGCCAGGAGTACGACGATCAACGTGAGCACCGGAAACGCCGGCAGCCGGCAGTCAATCCAGTGGTCGGGCTACGTGCAGCGCACCGCCCGGAGAGAAAAGCGGCCCACCGTCCGGAAGTGCTGGCGCTCCGGCAGTCTGGCCCGCGCCGGCGCCTCTTCCGGCCAGTGTTCCACCCAATGATGGTGCTGCAGCGAGTGCAGCTCACCGGCCGCTGGGTGCTGCTGCTCCGCCGTCACGGTCATCGTCGTGCCCGTCGTGCCCGTCGTGCCCGTCGTGCCCGTCGTGCCCGTCGTGCCCGTCGTGCCCGTCGTTCACGCGGTCACCTGTGCGCTCTCGACTCTCGGCTCGGTCCAGCACGTCGTCCAGCCGCGCATCACGGTCCAGCACGTCGGTGCCGAGTGCACGCAGGCGCTGCGCGTGCCGGGCCGCCGCCTGACCGCCGACCAGCACGCGCACGCCATGCGGCCGCTCTCGCCCCCCACGTGCGGTGGCGGTAGGGGCCCGCAGCGCCTGGAGCGCCCGCACCGCCTCCTCCAGCGCCGGCAGGTGTTCTTCCCGTGTCGCGGAGAGCAGGACCGCCGTCGGGCGCCGCGCCCGCACCGCCTGCACCAACGCCTCCACCGGCACATCCGCCCCCAAGAAGTGCACCGTGTGCCCCAGCGCCTGCAGCTCCGCCGCCACCATCCGCAGCCCCAGGTCGTGCCGCTCGCCCGGCGGGCACGCCGCCACCACCACCCGCCCCGCGGGCGCGCCACGTCGCGCCGGTCTGCCCGCGGCGCCATCCTTCCCTGTGTCTCCCGCGTCCCCTGTGTCCGCCTCCGCCCCCGCCGGACGCGGCGGTGTACCCGCCGCCTGCGCGCCTGCCCTGGCCGCGAGCTCTGCCACCACGTCCCGCACGATGGCCGACACCTCGTGCTCCTGCGAGACGGCCAGGCGGCCCGCGGCCCACCGGCTGCCCACCTCCTCGAGCACCGGCCGCAGCACCTGCCGGAAGAGCACCTCCAGCGGCATCCCCGCGGCGTGCGCCCCCATAATGGCCGCACGCGCCGCCGCCGGTCGGCCTTCCAGCGCCTCCCGCAGAAACGTTCGCCCCAGCGCCGCCGGCGCGGGCAGCCGGTCGGATTTGGTCAGCCGCTGACGCACGGCGGCCAGCGAGAGCCGCTCGTCACGCTGCCAGCGCCGGATCCGCCGCAGCCGCTCGATCTCCGCATCGCCATACAGCCGGTGCCCGCCCGGCGTGCGCCGCGGCAGCACCAGGCCCTCCAGCTCGAAGAACCGCAGGCTGGAAGGCGACACGTCCGGGAACTCGTCCGCCAGCAGCGCCACCACCTCTCCTATCGAGCGCAGCCCGCCCGCGCGCCCCGGCCGGCCACCTCCCCCATCGGTCCGCCCCCGCCCCACACTGCCGTCGGCCCCACCGCCAGCAACGCCCCCGGCCACACGACCGGATGGACGCCGTACCACCTGCTGCTCGCTTGCCTCGGCCATCATCAGAACCTCAACCTCTACTCTAATTTAACCACCACCGCCAGGGGCCCTTGACAACCCACCGCCAACCGTGCATCATAGACATGAACTTCATGTTTAAGTTGAAGTTTAGATTACAAATTGAGGTGATGCAATGATCCGTCGTAAGTCGTTTGGCGTCGCGCTGGCTGGCGTCGCGGTACTCGCCGGGGCGGCCCCGGCCCACGCCGCCATCCTGCGGCAGGCGCAGCCCGACATCGTGGACACGGCCGTCGCGGCCGGTCAGTTCTCTACCCTGGCGCGCGCGCTGCAGGCTGCTGGCCTGGTGGACACGCTCAAGGGCCCTGGCCCGTTCACCGTCTTTGCCCCCACCGACGCGGCCTTCGCCAAGGTGCCGGAAGCCACGCTCAACGCGCTGCTGGCCGATCCCGCCCGCCTGCGCGCCGTGCTCACCTACCACGTCGCCGCGGGCCGCGTCATGGCGGCGGACGTGCTCCAGCTGCAGAGCGCCGGCTCGGTCCAGGGCGAGCCGATCCGCATCGCCGTCACGGGCGGCACCGTGCGCCTCAACGGCTCGTCCACGGTGACGCGCACCGATATCACCGCCGCCAACGGCGTCATCCACGTCCTCGACACCGTGCTCATGCCGCCGTCGATGACGACCCTGCCCCAGACCGCCGGCGCCGTCGCCGCGCTGCCCGCGCCGCCGCTGGCGCTCGGCGGCGCCGCGGTCCTCGGGGCGCTCGCTCTCAAGCCGGCCACTCGCGCCCTCGCCACCCAGGCCGTCGACCGCAGGTGACCGCGGGCGGCACGCTGCCCCGACAGCCGGGTGTTCGGGCCATCCCGCCCACCCTACTGTCGGAGCAGCGGGTACCGCCGCACCCGTCGCACCCCACGCCCACGGAAGCCGCTCCACCCGCGGTTGCCACAGGAGTCGAAACATGATGTTCCATGCACCACCCGCACCCGGCCGGTACCACATCCCTGCCCAGTTTCAAGCGCCCGCGCGCGGCGCCTATCAGGAGCGCAGCGCCGGAGGGCCGATCCTGGTATCGCCGCGCCTGCGCCTGCCGGGAGACCTCCCAGACTCGTTACCGACGCTCGTCAGCTCGTTTGCCCCGCTGCGACCAGCCGCTGCCGGTCGCGGCGGCGCGGCTGCCCTCACGCCGGCGCTGGAGCCTGCCTCCGCCACCGTCGCCACAGCGCTGCCGCGCCGGCCGTGGTCCGACCAGCGGGCGGCGCGGGCGGCGCGGGAGCACGCCAATGACGACCGCGTCATCTCCCCTATCCCGTGGGTGCGCCGAGCAGCTTGGCCAGCGGCAGTGATGCGCGCGTGGCCGTGAGGTCCCACAGCGCGACGTCGAAGGCGGCGATGGCCTGGACGGCGAGGCCGCCGCGGCCGACCGAGGCGCCGGCCCACTGGAGCTTCTCCCAGAGACGGCCGATGTCGCTCGGATCCTCGCCGATGGGGTCGGGGCCGGTCTCGCGTGCGTGGGCGAAGAGGCCGGGGCCGCCCGCACGCTTGGAGTAGCTGAAGCCGAGGCCTTCGCGCCCATCGCTGTCCCGGACGTGGGCGAGCAGCATGGCCACCCGCGTGAGCGGGAGCTGCCGGCCGGTGAAGACCTTGGCGTCGCTGGTGGGCGTCTTGAGGGGGACGTAGGCGGGCGCGAGGCTGACGCGCTCGATGGTGGTGGCGGAGGTCATCGCGAGCGGTGCCTGGCGGGCGAGGTACCGGAGGACGTACGCCCGCCCCGGTTCCCGATGCGCCCGGACGGTCCGCCGCCGACTCTGGAGCCCGAGCGGGCGCGTCGCGAGGCGCAGATCGGCTATCAGCTGGGGCTGGCGCGCGCTGCGGCGCTGATCCACGAGGCGGGCGGAGGCCACTTCTAGGTGGCAGGCATCAACGGCAAAGTGAAGAGGGTGAGCTAGCGACGGCGGGACCGGGCAGGTGCGGCCGGTCGGCGATGCCGCCGGCGCCGACAATTGGGGCGTTCGTCGTGCGCCTCTCCGATCTCACCACGCGGAGTGCTTGTAGCGCTCGGCCCAGCCACCCTTCCAGGTGATCGTACGCTCTGGCACAACGACGAAGAGCCACCGCGGCTCCCCGGCTGTCTTGCCCAGGTACGCCGCCGCCCGTTCGCCCAGGTAGCGCGCACCCATACGCTGGGCGATCGCCACCCACCGCCCGCCCACGTTGGCCTCCTCTAGCAGGCGGGCGCGCCCTTTCACCAGCACACGCCGGCCGTCGTCGCCGTCGATGCAGAGCGAGACCCGGTCGTCGCGCCGCAGGTGCGCCGCCCACGCCGAGCGCGCCCGCGGCACAAGGTAATAGCCGCCGTCCGCATAGTCGAACCACACGGGCACGACGTACGGATGCCCGTCCTCGTCCAGGCACCCCAGCCGGCAGACGACGCCCCCGGCCAGGAATGCCTCCCGCTCCGCCCGTGACATCCTGCCCGGATTCCTGCCCGCCCCACGCGTCGCGCTGCGGGAGGCATCCGTTCCCGGCCGCCCCGGCGGTGCGGGCGCGGGCTGCGTCGACCCAGCGGTCCGATCCATGGCGAGAAGCGTACGCGATGCGGCCGCCCTGGAACGCCCGATCGCCCCGCCGGCCGGTCGGGGGCGCCGGTCTCCGCGCGTCCACCGAGCGCACGCGTGCCATACTGCGTGCCACCATGCTGCACCTGAGCACCACGGACGGGATCTACCGCGTCGACCCGCAGACCGGGGCGAGTGAGCGTCTCGGTCCGGTGGCGGCGAGCACCGAGGCGCTAGCGGTCGCCGGCCGGGTCATCGTCGCCGCCGTCACGCCGGACTACGGCGTGCCCATGCGCGAGCCGCTCCTGCCGCGCAGCCACGGCGGCGCCGTGCGCTCCACTGACGGCGGCGCGACCTGGACGCGGGGGCAATCGCTGCGCGCGCTGCCCGGCTACGCACGGTGGACCTATCCGGGCACACCCTACACACCGCACGTCATGGTGATCGTCCCCCACCCGGCGGCGCCGGACGTGCTCCTCGCCGGCATCGAGGTCGGCGGCATCGTGCGCTCCGACGACGGCACCTCGCGCTGGTGCAACCGGAGACGGTGCTCCGCTTGCACCAGCAGGGCTGGCGCCTCTTCTGGTGGTGGCGCTCACGCCGGCCCACGGGGCGGCCGCGGCTGCCCCAGGACGTGCGGGACCTGATCCGCCGGCTGTCGGCAGAGAACCGCTCCGGGTCTGGGGTTGCCCCGCCACGGAGCACGGAGCGACGCCGGCGCTAGCCCGCGGCGCGGCGCGCCTTGCCAGACGAGGCTTCCGGCGGCCGTGCCACCAGCGCCGCCCCCTCCACGCCCAGCCGCCGCGCCGGCTCCAGCAGGCGCGCCACCGCCTGCTCGTACTCCGGCAGCGCTAGGTCGCCGCTGACGCACCGCTCCTTCAGCAGGGCCAGCATGGAGGTCCGGAACTCCCGATACTCGATCTCCCCGGCCAGGTAGCGCCGCCGCAGCGCCGCCTCGGCCGGCAGCGCAAGCGCGGCCTTCCCCGCGTCCGCGGCCGCGCACGCCCCGGACCGGCGCAGCGCCGCCACCACCAGCCCGCCGGTGAGCAGCAGCCCGTGCACCGCCAACACCACCAGCGCGATCAGCATCAGCATCTGGGGGGACGAGAGCGCCCACGCCAGCAGCGCGATGGGCAGCAGCAGGATGGACGCGACGTGCACGCCGGAGAGCACCGCCGCGGCGAACCCGATCAGCGCCGCCAGCAGACACGCCACCGCCACGAACGAACGCGCCAGCTCCAGCCACTCGCGGAGCGTTGCCCGGTACGCCATCGAAGCCTCCCTGCGATGTATCGTACGCCGAGATGCCCGGCCGCGCCACCTGTGGGAGATACCGTCTTGCCTGTCAAGTGACTGCCGGTGGAGCGGTCGCCGTGGGGGAGGTGGCTGGGCAGAGGCGCTCGGCGATGACGATCTGGCCGAGGGAGGTAGGTGGCTCCGAGGCAGAGCTGGCAGAGCTGGCAGAGCTGGCAGAGCTGGCAGAGCTGGCAGAGCTGGCAGAGCTGGCAGAGCTGGCAGAGCTGGCAGAGCTGGCAGAGCTGGCAGAGCTGGCAGAGCTGGCAGAGCTGGCGGCGAAGGGCTGCCCTGACCGCAGGAGGGTCCAGGCAAGCAGGAGCAATTTGCGCATGACGGCGACGATCACGACCTTCGCCGGCTTGCCCTTGGCCCGCAGGCGCTCGGCGACCACACGCAGGCGTGGGTTGGCACGCATGGCCACGATGGCCGGCAGGTACAGCGCGCGACGCAGGTCAGCGGGACCGAACGAGCCGCTGCTGCTGTGCCCCCGGACCGAGCTGCCGGAGGACTTCTCGCGGGGGCAGACGCCGACGTAGGCTGCCACTTGTTTGGCCGTGGCCAGGCGCTCAAAAGGCAGATTCGCGACGAGCGTGGCCGCGGTGGTGGGGCCGATCCCGGGGATACTCGTCAGGAGCCGCAGCTGCGTGCCGATCCGCGTGTCTGCCCCAGCGAGGGCGGCGAGTTCCTGCTCAATCCGCGCGATCTGCGCGGTGCTGGCCGCGAGCACCGGCGCTTGCAGGTCGCACACCAGCTTGTGGCACGCGGTGTAGCTGGCCGCGTGCTGTCGGTTGCGGAGCTGCTGGACCTGCGCGAGGAGCGTCTGGCGGGCCGCCACCAACACGTGGAGGCGCTGGTAGTCTTCGGAGACCGGACTCCACGGATGGAGCGCATGGGCTGCGCAGAACCGGGCGATGCACTGGGCATCGAGCTTGTCGGTCTTGGTGCGCGCCCCATGCCAGCGTCGCCTGGCGGTAGCGGGCCAGGCTCAGTGGGTTGCACACGAACACGGTGTGCCCGGCGGCGTGCAGGGCGGTCGCGAGTGGCAGCGAGTACGTCCCCGTCGCCTCGAGGCCGACACGCGCATCTCGCCCCATCCTTCCGAGCCACCGCACGCAGGTGGCAATTCCCTCGTCCGTGTTCGCGAAGCGGCGCAGCTCACCGCCGCGTGCGACGTCAAACCACCGTGCGGAAATGTCGATGCCCACGACGGGGGCGGCCGACGCCGCCGTGGCCGTGGTCGCTGCTGCCAAGTGTGATGTGCCCGCCATGCGTACCATGGGGTGCTCCTTTCCAGCGCAGTACTCCATGCGCCCACGGACGCACCGCACCACAGCGGCCCCCCTTGTCCATACAGGCTCACCGGCCCAGCGACCCGCACGGGCGGCCGTGCCTCCAGTCGTCCAGTGGCCTCGGATACCGTTCGGCCTCGGTGGCCGGGAAGAGAGGGTGTGGGGCCTCCTCTCCCGCACCCGGGGTCACCGGGCATCCGGTGCCCCAGCGGCAGAACCAGGCTGCCCACCCCCTCCCCGTCCGAGAGCGCGCGTGCGCTCTCAGCCAAGATACAACGGCAGAACCTCGCGCGCCAGTGTGGCAGGCGGTGAGCCATGCTTGGGTGGTGCTCGACGTCCTGCTGCTCGTGCTCGCTGCCGTGCGGGCCGCCTGCCGGCACCGCGGTGACCTGGTGCTCGAGAACCTCTAGCTGCGCCACCAGCTCGCGGTGCTGACTCGACCAACGCGGCAGCGGCGTCGCCTCCGCTTCCGCCCAGGGGACACGCGCGCGTCATGGCAGCGGTGATACAGAGGCACCTGTGTGGGCAAAGTGCAGCAGAAACCATTGGTCCCACGATTCGCCAATCTGGCCGTGCTCCAGCCAGGCCACACAGCCGCGGTCTGCCGCCAGATCAGCGGCTGCCACGTGCGCTACGGCGGCCTGGTGCTGCTGGCGCCCTCGCCCGGCGGCCGGCGCGAGCCCACCTGGGGCAGCCAGAGCGGTGCGCAACGGGTGCATGCCTCGCCGGGCCGGGCAGCGGGTAGTTGACACCGCCTGAGTGCTGCCGTATGGTGGAGCCAGCCCGGGTCTTGCCGGGGGAATGACGCGCGCCGACGCGCGACCAGCGGGCACGAGCAGGGGGCACGTACATGGACAGCAGAGAGGTAGTCCGGCGGACGTTCATGGGACAGGCGGCGGTCGCAGCGGCGGGGCTGGCGCTGCGACGGTTCCAGGGGCTGGCGCAGGCGTTCCCGAGTCGCCCGGGCGAGGAGGTGCTCACCTGGCTGGACCAGCCGGCGGCCAACCCGGTCCCGCAGGTGGTGGGCGACCTGCTGCGGTGGGAGGAGCTGTCGTCGTTCCTCACGCCGGTCGAGCAGTTTTTCACGATCGCGCACTACGGGCAGCCGCAGGTGGACGCACAGGCCTGGCGGCTGGAGGTGGGCGGGCTGGTGCAGCGGCCGCTGGCGCTCACGCTGGACGCGCTGCGGGCGCGGCCGCGCCAGGAGGTGCCCTTCACGCTGGAGTGCTCGGGCAACCACGGCGCGCCGTTCTTCCACGGCGGCATCGGCACCGCGCGCTGGGCCGGCACGCCGCTGGCGCCGCTGCTGGCCGAGGCGGGCGTGCTCGGGCGCGGCAGTGAGGTGATCTTCTGGGGCGCGGACGCTGGGGAGGAGACGCTGGGGGACACCACGGTGACGCAGCACTTTGCGCGCAGCATGTCTGTCACCGACGCGAGCGACCCGAACCTGCTGCTGTGCTACGAGATGAACGGGCAGCCGCTGCCGGCCAAGCACGGGGCGCCGCTGCGGCTGATCGCGCCGGGCTGGTACGGCGTGGCCAACGTGAAGTGGCTCACCCGCATCGAGGTGCGCGACACGCGCCTGATGAACAAGTTCATGGCGCGCGACTACGTCACGCTGCGCGAGGAGCGGCGCGACGGCGCCAGTGAGTGGGTGGAGACCTCGGTCGGGCGCGCGCTGCTCAAGTCCGCCCCGGCGCGCGTCACCCGCACCGTCGCGCCCGCGGGTGCCGGCGGGGAGCCGCAGTACCGCATCATCGGTGCTGCGTGGGGTGCCCCCATCGCGCGCGTGGAGGTGCGCGTCGACGACGGGCCGTGGCTCCCCGCCACCATCGACCGCAGCGACCCGGCCGAGGAGGGCGAGTTCACCTGGCGGCTCTGGTCCTTCGACTGGGGCACCCCTGGCCCGGGGGAGCACGCGATCACGTCGCGGGCGGTCGCGACCGACGGGCGGGTGCAGCCGGCGCCGGACGACCCGTGGCTCACGAGCAAGCGCACCTTCTGGGAGAGCAACGGCCAGATCACCCGGCGCATCGCCATCCCGGCCATTGCCACCCAGGCGAAGTAGACGGCAGCGGGTCACGCCGCGCCTTGGTGGGTGACGGTAGGGTATTGCCGGCTCTCCTCCCGGAAGGGCGCTGGCGTGTGCTTGGGGTACGCGCAGATCGTCCCGCACGCCACGAACTTCTCTACCGCGCGGCGGAGAGGTCCAGCGGGAGGTCGAAGCGGGCCGATGCACAGGATGTGGAGATAAGAAGAGGCGGCCAAAAGACCTGTGGGACGGCGAAACCCCGGCCGCCTACGCCGCGGCGGCCTCGTAGACGTGGTGCAGTCCGCCGAGTACCGGGCGCGCACGGATCGCCTGGAACGGTGGGGCTGGGCCCGCACGTGAGCGTGCCTGCGGCCGGGGCGTCTCCAGGCGCAGGGTGCGGTGCGGCCGGTCGCGGTTGTAGTACGCGACGTACTCCGCTAGGATCGTGCGCAGGTGCCGCTCGTCGAGCGGGATGACGTGGTCGAGGCACTCGCGGCGCAGCGTGCCGATCACGCGCTCGGCCACCGCATTGGCGCGGGGCGCCCGCACCGGTGTGAGCACGGCCTCGATGCCGAGCGCTGCCGCCCGCTGGCGGAAGTCGCTGCCGTAGACGCGGTCCCGATCGCGGATGAGGTGCGTGGGCCGGCGACCCCACGGCGTTGCCTCGACCACCTGCCGCCAGACCCAGGCGGCGTTGGGGCGCGCCGTCACCGCCAGATGCACCAGCTCGCGCCGGCCGTGGGTGATGAACAGCAGCACGTACAGGGTCTTGAAGGTGAGCGTCTGCACCACCAGCAGGTCCGCCGCCCAGATGGCGTGCGCGTGGTTGGCCAGAAAGGTGCGCCAGCTCTGGCTCGGTGGCCGCGCCGGGCGAGGCCAGCGGTACCGCCGGATGGAGCGGTTGCTCACCGCTATCCCCAGCTTGAGCAACTCGCCCCGAATGCGCTCGCTGCCCCACAACTGGTTCTCCCGCGACATGCGCGCGATCAGCGCCTGCACTTCTGGAGTGAGCCGTGGTCGTCCGCCCGGAGAGCGAGAGCGCCACCGCCAGTACAGGCGCCAGCCGGCGCGGTGCCACCGGACCACGGTGTCCGGCGTGACCACCACGAGGTGCCGCCGCCAATCGGGG
>CADCTC010000092.1 GCA_902805635.1 uncultured Chloroflexota bacterium | reverse complement strand
GCGTCGTGGCGTTCGGTGGCGTCGAGGTACGCTGCCGCTTCCTGGACAACTGGCAGCGGGTCAAGCAGTTTGGCGGGGCCGATCCAGCATTCCTCCAGGACTTCGCCTTCCGGATGGAGAGCGAGGCCTGGCAACCGATTGCGACGCAGCTCCGGGTCGAAGGCGTCGGACCCACACTACTGGACGAGGCGCTTGTGCGGCGCATAGCGGGCAAGTGGTCCAACAGCATCCAACTCACCCCGCCACAGGGATCGATGCTCGGTGTGCAGGATCTGCTGGACGAGGTGGCGCCGCTCTACCTCGTCCAGTCAGTGAGGGTTCGCCAAGCGGCGCGGGATCGTCGTACCGTCATCAAGCTCGCCACAGAGCATCTACGGCGCGAGCTGGAGATTAAGGTTGGCGCTGCCGGCGACGAACTACTACAAACCAGTCTGCCGTTGACTGGGCAATACGACCCCCACTTTTTTGACATCGGCGTGGCCAACGGCAAGCCCATCGTGGCAGCCATGGCCCTGTCCTTCCAGATCGCTGACACCGGACATCTGGAGCGCTCCATCACGGGCGCGAAGTGGGCCATCAGCGACGTCCGTCAGATCGATAAGCAGACGCCTCTCGCCGTGGTGACTCTTCCGCCTAAAGGCGACACGCTCGGCTACTCGGATCACGTGATGACGTTCCGGCGGATGGACGCGGACGTGGTAACCGAACAGGAACTCCCCGAGTGGGCGCGGGCTATCGCCGAAAAGGCGCGCCAGCAGATCGAGCACTGAGCTGCGCGGCGATGCCTGACCGCGCCGAGCCACTTGACGTAACGCCACCAACCAACAGGGGCGGCCGCCCGCGCAAGCCGGAGGGACGCCGACTCAAAGGTGAAGGCACCATCTACCCGGTCAAGGGGCGCGACCTCCTGGCCACCCAGGTGACGGTGGGCACAACCCCAGATGGCAAGCGGATCCGCAAGACCGCCTACGGGAAGACCGAGAAGGAGGTGCTCGCCGAGCGCGAGCGCCTGCTGCGCCGCTACCGTGCCGGCCACTACGAGGCGTTCGGCAAGGAGGCGGAGCGGCTCACTACCGGCCAGTACCTGCGCGACTGGCTGGAGCTCAAGCGCCCACCCACGGTGCGGGAATCGAGCTGGCGCCGGCTGGAGAACTTCGTCAACGTCCACCTGGTGCCCGCGCTCGGCCACGTCGCGCTGCGCGCCCTGCGTGAGCGGCACGTGCGCCAGCTCTACGCCGACAAGGCCACCGAGCTGGCACCGCGGACGGTCTCGCACCTCCACGCCGCGCTGCGGGCGGCGCTCGACCAGGCGGAGGCGGACGGCCTGCTCGACCGCAACCCGGCCAGGCGCGCCACGCCGCCGGCGCCGCCCGAGCCCGTGCACCGCCCGCTGTCGGTGCCCCAGGTGACGCGGCTCCTTGAAGCCTGCGCGCTCGACCGCCAGGCCAGCCTATGGGCGGTGGCGATCTTCACCGGCTGCCGCATCGGCGAGCTGCTCGGCCTCACGTGGGCGGCCGTCGAGTGGGATGCCCGCGACGGCGCGGGCATCCTGTGGGTGCGTGGCCAGGCCGATGCACCGGTGGGCAGGGCGGCCCGGCAGCGGGAGACGAAGTCGAAGAAGGGGCTGCGCCCGATCCCCCTCTTCCGCCAGCTGCGCGCGGCGCTGGAGGCCCAGCTCGCGCAGCAGCAGACCGACCGGGCGCGCTGGCCTGACCGCTGGCGCGAGAACGGCCTGGTATTCGCCTCGCGCACCGGCACGCCACTGAACTACCAGAACGTGCGGCGCGCCTGGCGCCTCGTCCTGGCCCGCGCCGGCCTCGACGACCAGACGCACATCCACGACACCCGCCACAGCCAAGGCACCGCGCTGAACCTGGCCGGCGTGGATCCGGCCACCATCGCGGCGATCCTGGGCCACGCCGACAAGGCGTTCACCATGCGCACCTACGTCTCCGAAACCGACGAGGGGCGCGAGCGTGCCGCGGGCCTGCTGCAGTCGCACTACGCGCCGCTCGACGAGCCGGCCGGCCTGCGTGCCTCAGCAGACTACATCCGGCCGGCCGAGATGGCGCACACGCTGGGCGTGAGCATCTCGCGGATCTCCCAGCTCGTGCGGGCAGGCACCCTGCCAGTCACCCGCGTCGGGCAGCAGGTGCTCGTGCGGCGCGAGGACTGGGCAACCTACCTGGCCGGGCGCGGGAAGTGACCGGATGTCGGGCCGCGCGAGAGCACGCGAACCGGCGCGAAACGGGGCCAGCGTAGGGGGTTATTGACCCCATAGGCCGTACATAGGCCGTACAACGGGGTCCAGAAACGACCGAAGGGCCCCCCGTTTGGAGGCCCTCCGTATCTGGCACGGGCGGAGGGACTCGAACCCCCAACCAATGGTTTTGGAGACCACTACTCTGCCAATTGAGCTACGCCCGTGTGCGAGCCAAAGTATACCGCGTCCAACTAACACTGGCAGTGGGTGCGGCGCGCAGGTGGACAGCACCCTGTAAGCGGTGCCCTTATCCGTGCGAAGTCCAGCGTGAACCGCTGGAACGGCTTGAGGCTGGAGTCCGTGAGCAGCGTCGGGTGTGCGTCAGTGAACAGCCGGGACACGGCACGCGAACCAATACGGTGCTGAAGGAGGAAGACGTGAGTGGCGTGCACAACGGCGGCCTCGTTCATAGCGCGCGGAGTGTAAGGCAGGCCAAGCACCCACGCCTACGCAAGGCCAGCACAAGGCCGGCTCTACGCCGAAGGTCCGTTCGCAGGTGCTACTTTCGGTGAGTACGGTCCCTGCGTTCCCCACCGCCCGCGCCCTGCGGGAGCTGGCCTGTGTCGCCGCCTGCCATCCGGTTGCTCCGCCGCCCGTCTCTCATCCGTTCCGTCGGCCTACAGCAGTACTGGAGCGCGGTGGATTTGATCGCCGGCACCTTGGGCATGCGCGCGGCCATGCAGCGGCGCAGGGGCGAGCGCGCACGTGCGGAGCCGCAACCGACGGGCATCACGCTGTGGCCGGTCGCCGCCGTCACCCACCAGGAGGTCCAAGGTCGATGACGTGCCCGGGTCTTTGTCACCCTATCACCACCGCAACCCATCACGGGACGCGCCCTGGCTCATCCAGGTATGTGCGTGCCGGATTCAGCGCGTTCGAACCTCTTCATAGTAAGTGGGTACTTCCACATTCCGTCATCCCAATCCGCGCCGCACCCGCCTGCTTCTCGCTACCGTGTGCGAGGGGCTACAAAGGGCTACAAATAGCTACAAAAACGCGACTCTCGCCGCCCTCACACGCACACACCCGCCATTGCCCCCGCGCACACGCCGCACCTTCACAACCGAATTGTCCCCCGCATGCAGCGCCACTGCGGAGTCCTGATACCGCGTCGAATGGACTACAAACAGCTACAAACGACTACACGTAGGTCGCAGCCCAGACGGTCTCCGATCCACACAAGCGTGTGTCAGGGATCACAAATAGTCACAAAGGATCACAAGAATCGACCTTCTGCTCGTGCCACGACCGGCACGCCACCCAAGACTGCCGGCACGCCGGCAGACTCTGCCCCGCTACGCGCGACTACCGCCCGACTCGTCCGTGTCCGGCACCGCCTCCCACAGCGACTCCCGAACGCGCGCCCCCCAGCTGCGGGGCGTGTCGGTCTCGCCGGCGAAGCGTGCAAGCCCCAGCCGGTGCAGCTGGTTCAGGCGCTGCCGGACGCCCAGACGGTCCAGCCCCAGCGCGCGGCCGAGCGCCGCAGGCGTCATCCGGCCGCCCCGCCGCAGCTCGGCTAGTAGCCGGGCGTCCAGGTCGGCATGGCGATGGGGACGCACCAGCTGCCTGATGCCCGGCTGGCCGGAGGCGGCCGCTCCCGCCGCCCGGTCGTCCGAGCTCACGGCGCCACTCCAGCGCTCGCGTGCGTCATCTAAAAGGCACAACGCCACAGCGGTGGAAAGAGATAGGGCGCGGCGTCTTGCCCAGCTCCGCCGTCGCTGCGACCGCCTGGTCAGACCACTCCAGCCGCCGACAGCGCCAACCCGACGACGCCGGCGCCGAGCACGATCCACAGGATCGCCAGCCGGTTCTTCCAGCGGAACAGCAGGAACAGCGCAACCGCAAAGATCAGCAGCCGCGGGAGGTCCGTCACCGCTGTGAGGAACAGCCCCAGTGCGGTGGCGGTGATCAGTCCCACCACCCCCACGGTGACGCCGTCCAGGAAGGCGTGCAGCGGCCTGTGCTGGATCAGGCGCTCGAACAGCTCGTGCCCGATCAGCGTGAACGAGAACGCCGGCAGGAAGATCCCCACCGTCAGGGCGATGGCGCCCAGCGGCCCGCCGCCCAGGTAGCCCACAAACGTCGAGAAGATGATCAGCGGCGCGGGCAGCACACCGGACAGCGCCAGCCCATCCAGGAACTGGCTGTTGGTCATCCACGCGCCCACCGACACCGCATCCCGCTGCAGGAATGAGATCACCGTATACGCGCCGCCGAAGGTGAGCAGCCCCGCCTTCAGCCCGCTCAGGAACAGCAGTGACAGGGACTCGCTGCCGGTGCCGGTGCTTGCGGTCGGGGCGTCGCTACCCGCGGCGCCAGGACCAACCGGGAGGCCGGGCAGCAGCCCGACCTCGGCCACGCGGCTGGCGACGAACGCCCCCGCGCCCGCGACGAACAGCACGCCCAGGACCGCGGCAAGCACCGGCATCTCGCGCTTGACCAGTAGGTACGCCACGCCACCAACCGGCAGCGTGATCCAGAAAGGCACCCCCGCCAGCGCTGCCACCGCCGCCACCACCGCGATGCCCCACAGCCAGCGGTCGTGCAGCGCATGCCCCCCGATCCGGTGCATCGCCCGCACGATCAGCGCGACCACCGCCGGCTGGATCCCGTAGAAGATCGCCCGCGCCACGCCCGTGATGCCGAACGTGACGTACACCCACGTCAGCGCGAACATGAGCAGGAAGCCCGGCAGCATGAAGCCCAGCCCCGCCAGTACGCCGCCGGGGCGACCCTTGGCCAGGTAGCCGAAGTAAACGCACAGCTCGTGCGCCTCCGGCCCCGGCAGCACTTGGTACAGCGCCAGCGTGCGGTTGAAGCGGCCGCTGGAGACCCAGCGCTCGTCGTCTACCAGCTCCTTGCGCAGCATGGCGATCTGCGCCACCGGCCCACCCCACGCCAGGAAGCCGAACCGCAGGAAGCGCTGGAACAGCTGCCAGTGAGACATCGCCGGAATGTTGATGGCGTCGTCCTCAGGATCAGTTCCATCTGGTGCGGCGCCCGCGGGTCCGTGTGCTGGTGCATGCGCGTTCGTGGTCATGTCAATTGCCCGTTCCGGCTGTGCTTCCTTTGGCGTCGCCCAGACCGGCGGCTAGCTCCCGCGCTCGGGAACGAAGCTCGTCGCGCATCGTCTCGTCCATTGCACGGGCCGCGAGGTCCCACCGGACGTGCCGGGGCTGGCCCGCGGGACCGGCGGCGTCCGGTGGCTCAGCCCCAGCGTCGCAGTCGATGGAGACCACCACGTCAGGAGAGGGGACGGCGCGCAACGCGCGCGGCGGCTGCCGGTCGAGGGCAGCATCTTCGGGAGACCCGGCGAGCAGCCGTATTGCCACCGGGCTTACTGCTTCGGCTGGGTGGAGCCCCGCGGTGGTGGCCGCCCATCCAGGCGGTGCGGCCGCGGCGAAGTAGGCCGCTGCCATGCGGCTCTTGCCCGCGCCGTGAGGACACACAAACAGCACCGTCTTCTTCTCCACACCGCCATTGGCCATCAAGCTCGTTCCTTCATCAGAGATTGGATTACCGTTGCCCGCTCTTTAGCTCCGCCAGCGTCCGCCGGGGCCGCGGCAAGTGCCGTCAGCTCGGCCAGCAAGCACGCTACGCGCCACACGCGCATGAAGACTGCGTCCACCGGTCCCGCGCGCCGGTAGCCTTCAAGCACCGCGACTCGGTCCGCGTGCCGGTCCCACCGGCGCAGGTCTAGTGCCGGGTGGCTCAGGTAGGCATCGCCGAAGTCGATCAGTCCGGTGAACGCGCCGTTGTCGGGATCGACGAACGTGTGCATCGCGCTCGGGTTGGAGTGCAGCGCCACGCGTGTGGTGTCCTCGGGCAGTTCCTCCACCGCCCGGCGCACGAGGGCTTCCGGCGACTCGGGGAGCAGCGCTGCGGCGGGCGTGGCCGAAAGCTTCCTCGCCGCCTCCATAGCGGGCGCCTCCAGCCGCAGGCGCAGGTCGCCCGGCGCGCGGTCGCCGGGAAAGAGACCGCTGGAGAGCAGCGGCTCTTGGGACGCGCCATGCACGCGGCGTAGCACAGCGCCCAGCTCGCCCAACGCCGCCCGGCGGGCGGCCCCGTCAATCGGGACGCGCTGCATCGCGTCTCCGGGGACGCGCGTCATGACCGTGTACTCGATCTCCGCGTCGACCTGTCCGCCCGCCGCCCCTTTCGCTGGTACAGTCGCGCGGCCGTGGCCGAGCACGCGAGGGACCGGGAGCGGGTTCCCGGCCAGCGCCGCCTGGTGGCGTAGGAACAGCGCCTCTCTCTCCAGCGAGGTGCGGACGCGACGCCGGTGGGGGCGCTGCGTCTTCACCACCAGGCGCCCCTCGGCGGCGGCGACCATATAGGCGCGCGCCTCGCCGCCGGTCTCGTCTACCGAATCCACCGCGCGAGCGCCCGGCGCATAGCGCCGGGTCAGCTCCAGGACCAGCCCGTCGTCCAGCACCAGATCGGTAGCGCCAGCGTGCTCGTACTGATCGCGCAGGATCACCCCAGACTCGCCGGTGCTAGGCCCGGTCTCTCGATCGGTCTTCTTCATCGTATGTCCCCCGCGGTTCCGGCCATCGCGGGCACGCCGCCTTGCCTTTCGGCTTCCAGTGGAGCGCCTACGTCTCCCTCGGCCCGTCGCTGGGCGGCGTAAATGCGCGCGTACAGCCCCCCTGCGCGCACGAGTGCCTCGTGCGTCCCGTCTTCTGCCACGCGGCCGTGGTCAAGCACCACCACGCGGTCCGCCAGCGGGAACGACGCCAGGCGGTGCGAGCACAGCAAGATGGTGGCGCGGTGCTCGTGCGGCGCGGCCGGCCCGAAAGCCTCGCGCAGCGCGCCGACGATGCGCACCTCGGTGTCCACGTCTACCGCGGAGAACGGGTCATCCAGCACGAGCAGCCCCGGCTGCGCCCCCGTCACCTCGGGTACCGCCACGGCGCGCGCCAGTGAGATGCGCTGGCGCTGACCGCCCGACACGCGCACCCCCAGTTCGCCAATCTGCGTGTCCAGTCCGTCGGGGAAGGCGCGCACGTCGTCCTCGAGTGAGGCAAGCGCCAGCGCCCGGCCCAGCGTTCCGTCCTCCGGCGTGCCGCCACGGTCTGCGGAAGGGCCCGGCGACTCCCCGAGCAGCACGTTCTCGCGCACCGTCCCGGAGAAGAGGTAGCCGTCCTGCGGGAGGTACCCTGCGCGCGCCGCGACCCCGGCGCCGGCCAGCGACGTGACGTCGCAGCCATCGAGCAGCACGCGGCCTGCTTCCAGGTGATAGAGGGCGAGCGCCGCCCGCGCGAGGGCGCTCTTGCCCGCGCCCACCGGACCGGTCACCCCCACCAGCGCGCCCGGCGCAACATCGAGAGTAACCCCATCCAGCGCGAGGCCGGCCGCGCCGGGGTAGCGGAAGCGCACGGCTTGGAAGGCGAGCGCGGCCGGCGCCGCGCTGGGTGGCGCCGCCGCGCCGTTGTAGCGCGCCCCGGATTCCAGCCCGGTCACGCGCGAGGGGCGGAAAGACGCGAGCGGCGGTTCCCCCGCCACGGGGAGCGGCGGTGCGAGCAGCGTCCGCAGGCGCCCGTAGGCAACGCCGCCGGTCTGCACGGAGTTGACCAGTTGTGGGATGCGGAACCCGCGGTTGACGAACCGCAGGTAGAGCTCCAGGAACGCCACAAACGAGCCAAGGCTGAGCGCCCCCTCCACCACGCGTATGCCCCCCAGCCACACGACGAACACCACGCCGCCGGTCACCAGTGCGGTGTAGACCGGCTGCAGGCCGCCTTTGAGGCGCACGGCCGCCAGGTTCGCCGCGGCGAAACTAGCCGAGAGCGCGGCCACCCGCTCCACCGCGGTGGCGGTGCGCCCGAACAGGCGCAGCACGCGCACGCCCGCCAGCTGCTCCTGCACCGCGGCGGTGAGCGACGCGTTTGCCTCGCGCGCGGCGGTGGTGCGCCGCTGCACCCAGCGGCCGGACGCGTGCGAGAGCAGCAGCGCGACCGGCACCGGCAGCAGCGCCAGGGCGGCGAGCGGCGCGTCGTAGACCAGCATCGCCACCACCAGCGAAACAGAGAAGAGGACCGTGTCCCACGTCTCGATGGTGAACTCGCGCACGCCGACGCCAAGCACTTCGACGTCGCCGATGATCCGCGACATTAGGTCCCCTACCGGCGTGCGGTGCAGCCGCTCCATAGGCCAGCGCAGCACGCCGCGCAGGCAGTCGGCCCGCAGGCTGGCGCGGATGCGAGCGTTGGCGGTCATCAGCCACCAGCGCTTGCCCACCCGCGGCGCCTCGGTGGCGAGCGTGGCCAACAGGTACGCCACCGCCGCCGCTGTCACGGCGTCGGGCCCGGCCTCGCCCCGCGCGAAAGCGTGCACCGCGTCAATCGCGCGGCCCAGCAGGATCGCCGGAAGCACCACCGCGGTGTTCATCATGATGCCGCAGAGCGAGCCCAGGACCAGCTGCCCCGCGACCTGCCGGAAGTAGGGGCGTAGCTCCCACAAGTAGTGGTCGCGCGGTTCCCGGAGGTCTCCGCGTGTCTCTGCCCCGGTCACGGCGTCGCCCCCGCAAGACTTGCGAGACCGGCCGGGCCGCGCGCGGCGGGCCGCTCCCACGCCCAGCCGGCGGACTCCAGCTCGACCAGTGCCGCGAAGCGCCCGCCCCGCCGCACGAGCTCATCGGGGGCGCCTTCCTCCACCACACGGCCGGCGTCGAGCAGCACGACGCGGTCGGCATCGAGCGCCGTGGAGAGCCGGTGCGCGACAGAGAGCACTGCGCCGCCTCGCGCCAGGATCCCGCGCCGGAGGCCAGCGCGGAACGCCGCGTCGCTCGCGCCGTCGACGGCGGCCGTGGCCTCGTCGAGCAGCAGCACGCGCGGCTCCCAGACCAGCGCCCGCGCCAGGGACACGAGCTGCCGCTGCCCGGCCGAGAGCTGCGTCCCTTCGCCGCGCCCGCCGCCGGCAAGGATGGTGTCGTACCCACGGGGCAGCGCTTCCAGGAACGCCGCGGCGCCGGCCGCCTCGGCCGCGCGTCGCGCCTGTTCCTCTGTCACGCCCGCATCGCCGAGCGACAGGTTCTCCCGCACGGTGCCGGTGAACAGCTGCACGACCTGGGGTACGGCGCCGGCGACGCGGCGGCGCTCGTCGTCCGGGAGGGTGCGTGGGTCCGCGCCGGAGACGCGCACGCTGCCCGACCACGGCGCATACAGCCCGCCAAGCAAGTGCAGCAGCGTGCTCTTCCCCGCCCCAGTGCGGCCGACCACCGCGACGTGCTCGCCCGGTCCCACACGCAGCGACACCCCTCGCAGCACCGGCCGGTCGGGCAGGTAGCCGAAGGCGACGTCCCGCACCTCAATCGGTTCGAGGCCGGTGTCGCCGGCAACGCCGGCGGTGCGGCCGGCCCGCGGGGACGAGTCCGCATGCGGGAGATCGGGAGGCAGGTCGAGCACTTCCCGGATGCGCTCCAGGCCGGAGAGGGCGGCCTGAACGGTCTGCCACTCGTCGCCAAGTGCCGTCAGCGGCTTGAAGAACCGACCAAAGACGAGCACGAACGCGGTGAGCGTCCCCAACGAGACGCCCCACGCGGCGAGCAGCTCGCGCGTCCCCGCCCACAGCAGGAGCGCGGTGGCCAGCGCCGCGAGCAGCGCCATCACCGGCGGATAGACGGCGGCGTAGAAGGTGGCCCGGTTGAACGCCGCGAGCGACTCGCGCAGCGCGCGGCGGAAGCGATGCACGAACGCCTCCTCTCGCGCGAAGGCGCGGAGCACCTCCACGCCACCCAGCGTCTCCTGCAGGTGCGTGTTCAGCTGCCCCACCGCGCGGCGGTTCGCTCGCTCCGCGTCGCTCACGCCCCGCCGGAACACGTTGGTGACCCACACCAGCGGCGGAACGGCGACCGCCGCGACCACGGCGAGCGGCGGGCTGAGCGCCACCATCGCGGCGGCGGCGGTCGCCAGGCGGAGGAGGTCCCCCAACACTTTCGTCACGCCGGCGGAGAAGAGCGTGTCCACCGCCTCCACGTCGGCGGTACAGCGGCTGATGGCGTCGCCCAGAGGGGTGCGGTCGTGGTAGGCAAGTGGCAGGCGCTGGAGATGCCCGAACAGGCGCGTACGCAGCCCGTGCAGCGCACTCTGTGCCGCCACCGCGGTGAGGTAGGCATACCCAAACGACACGGCCTCGGTCGCGGCGGTAGCCGCCAGGTAGAGCAGCGCCAGCGGCAGGAGGCCCTCCGCCGACCCGGCCGTCAAATGGTGGTCGATCACCCGCCGCACCACGAGCGGCGGCACCAGCTCCAGTGCAGCGGCGACGAGCACGAGCGCCGCGACCACCACCAGCGTCCCACGCCACGGTACGAGCAGCGAGAGCGCCCCACGCCAGGCGCCCGTAGCTGCCCGTTCCTGCGCCGTCGCGCCCCCCACGGCAAGGGGATACCACACGTAGCGCACCTAACAGGCGTTAGACGCGCTAGTCCATGGCGTCGGCCGGCGAGTGCGGCTCTTCGTCCTCCAGGTGCGCGGCCACCCGGCGGCTGAGCCGCAGGCGCGGCCGGGGCGCGGCGAGCGGGCCAGGCGGCTCGTCCAGCTTACGCCGGCAATAGCGATACAGCGCCTCGTACAGCGGGGCGGTCGCGTCCAGCCGCCGGTGGTCGTCCGCGATGCCGTCCACCGTGCCGATGAGCAGCGCATCCAGGCCGCGCGCCTCGGGGCGACGCGTGCGGGCCGGGGGCACGTCTGCGTCGCGGACGATGCGCCCCATCTCCACCAGGGCGGCATCCCCGGTGAGGGAGTGGCGCGCAAGCAGCGTCTCGAACGAGCAGCGCGCCCCCTCGTGGCCGTACTCGGCGCCGAGCATGTCGAACGTATGCCCATCGACAGTCGCGGGATCGGTGCCGCTCGGCACGAACGCAAACGTGGCATCGGGGTCGATGCGCGTGCGGATCAGCCAGGCGCAGGCGCAGCGGTCAACGCCCACGTGCTGGCGGGTGATCCACCTCACCGGCGCCGGCTCCCCAAGCCCACCACGGGCGCGCCGGCAAGGCCGTCGGCAGCGGCGGCGCACCTCTCCACCGCTGCCGACGCGCCCGCCGCCGCGCCGCCGGTCTCCAGAGTACCGGGCGCGCCGGACAGGTAGTCGCGCGCCACAATCTGGGCCAGCCAGCCACGGAGCTTGGCCACGTCGGCCCGCAAAGCGGCCCAACCGCGGCCGCCGAGCTCCCGGTGCCCCTGCTCCCGGTGGATCGACGCCAGCAAGCGCTCGGCCTCGAGGCGCAGGTCGGCGTATTCCACGGCCCGCACCGCGCGCAGCTCGGCTGCCAGCTCGCCCGCACGCTCCCGGGGCAGCCGGCCGCCCGTGACCACGGTGGCCTGCCCGCCGAGCGCCCGCACCTTCGCCGCCAGATCGGCGAGGGCGTTCCGCGCATCCGGACGTTCGGGCGTGTCAGGGAGCGCGCACACCCCATCCCGCAGGTACACGGCGCCCGCCCGCTTGAGGTCCCGCCACACCGAGGCGCGCAGGCGTGACGGTTCCGACGGCACTGTGTAGACGAGCAGCGTCCAGTGGTCGGGCGCTTCCGCGGGGCTCGGCGGGCGGACATCCTGCGCAGCGGTCATGCGGTCCCGTGATGGTGCCAGCAGAGCGTTCTCCGAGACACGGTTATCCCGACCACCCGGGCCCACCGGGGGCGTGGACGCTGCTACTATCCCCCTGGAGGGGATACCCATGGCTGTGGTACTCGATACACCTGGTGCCCGTGCAGCGGATGATGATCCGGCGGGTGGTCTGGCGGCACCCGCCGCGCGCGCCAGCTTCTGGGGCACCTACCGTGAGGCCCTGACCAGCTCCGACTTCGTCTTCGCGACGCTGACTCTGCTGCTCACGCTCATCTCGTGGGGCATCCACCTGGCCGGTGGGCCGGAGCCGGCGGTGCGCTGGATCGGTATTGCGGCAGCGCTCGCCGGAGGCATCCCCATCGCCTATGGCGCAGCCAAAGGGCTGCTGGCGCGCGAGATGAACGTGGACGAGCTCGTGACGCTCGCCATCGCCGCGTCGATCGTCGTGGGCGAGTACTGGGGAGCATCGCTCGTGGCGTTCATGATGCTCTTCGGCAAGGTGCTGGAGGACGTCACCGCGGCGCGCGCCGAGCACGCCATCGAGGGGCTCGGGCAGCTCGTCCCGTCGGTCGCGCGGGTCAAGGTGGACGGCGCCGAGCGCGCCGTACCGGCGGACCAGGTGCAGCCGGGTGATGTGGTGGTCGTGCGCCCAGGCGAGCGGCTGCCGGTAGACGGCCAGGTCGTGGCTGGGCGCGCGGCGGTGGAGGAGGCGGCGATCACCGGCGAGTCGCTGCCCGTAGAGAAAACCGACGGCGACGAGGTCTTCGCCGGTTCATTGGCAACCGGAGGGGCACTGGAGGTCCGCGCGACGCGCACGGGCGAAGCCACGGCACTAGGGCGCATCGCCGCGCTGGTCAAGGAGGCGGAGGAGGACCGTGCGCCGATCGTGCGCACGGCCGACCGCTGGGCGAAGTGGTTCACCCCCACCGTACTGCTGCTCGCGGCACTGGTGTTCCTGGTACGGGGCGACTTCATCGCGGCGGTCGGCGTGCTGGTCGTCGCGTGCCCGTGCGCCCTCATCCTGGCGACGCCCACTGCCGTCATCGCCGGCATCGCCCGCGGCGCACGGCGCGGCATCCTCATCAAGGGCGGCGGGCGCCTCGAGTCCGCCGGCCACGTGGATGCGGTCTGCCTGGACAAGACCGGCACGCTCACGCTCGGCAAGCCCGAGGTTCAGCAGGTCGTGACGCTGAACGGGACCGCGGAAGGGGAGCTGCTCGCCTACGCCGCGGCGGCCGAGCGCCTTTCGGAGCATCCCCTCGCCTCCGCGGTCATGCGGGCGGCGGCCGAGCGCGGTGCCCAGGTGCCGGCCACGGACGGGCGCGACTTCGAGGCGGTGACCGGTAAGGGAATCGCGGCGCGCGTTCCTGCCTGCACGGATGGCGCGCCGTTGGAGGTGCTTGTCGGCCGGCCCGAGTTCCTCTCCGAGCGCGGGGTGGAGTGGCCGGCCGAAGCCAGCCAGGCCGTTGCGCGGATGGAAGAAGCAGGGCAGACGCCGCTGGCGGTCGCACTGGGCGGCAAGGCCGCCGGGGTGATCGGCGTGGCGGACGCCGCCCGCAAGGAGGCGGCCGCCGCCATCCGCCAGCTGCGCGAAGCGGGGCTGCGCAAGGTCGTGTTGCTGACCGGCGACCGGCCCGGCCCGGCGCTGGCCATTGCGCGTGCCGTCGGCATCGCCGAGGAGGACGTACACGCCGGTCTGCTGCCCGAGCAGAAGGTCGAGTGGGTGAAGCGCCTCAAGGGAGAGGGTCACCAGGTGGCGATGGTGGGCGACGGCGTGAATGACGCCCCGGCGCTGGCCGCTGCGGACGTGGCGATCGCCATGGGCGCGGCCGGCACCGACCTGGCTATGGCCAGCGCGGACGTGGTGCTAATGACCGACGACCTGCGCCAGGCGGCGGCGGCCATCACGCTGAGCCGCAAGACGCTGTCCACCATTAAGCAGAACCTGGCGTTCGCCGGGGCGTGGAACGTAGCGGCGGTCGTCCTGGTGGCCGCCGGCGCGTTTGGCATCGTGGCCGGCGCGCTGATCCACAACGTCGGGTCGGTGCTGGTCGTCGTGAACGCAGCCCGGCTGATCAATGCGCGCCTGGAGTAGCGCAATCATCTCGGCCCCCCTGGCCCATCTAGGTATGCGCCTGCCGGATTCACCCCGCTCGGACGTCTCATTAGTAGAAGCGTAGTT
>CADCTC010000091.1 GCA_902805635.1 uncultured Chloroflexota bacterium | reverse complement strand
GATGATGGCGAACGTGCGCGTGTAGTCCAGACTCTCCCCCCCGAGCCCCAGCAGCGTCAGCCCGCTCGCCACCATCGCCATGGAGACAGGGCACCACCACGCCGAACGCGCCCTGTCGTACAGCCACCCACCCACCAGCGTCATGACCGTCGTGCACGCCTGCATCGCCGTCAGCAGCACGCCCGTTTCGATCGGCCCCAAAGCCAGACCACGCTGAACCAGGAAGGGCACGGAAAACACCGCCATCATCATGGTCATGTGCAAGATGCCGTTGGCGCCCACCGCGGTGGTGAACAGCCCGTTCCTCAGCTGGCGCAGCTGCACCAGTGGCGCCGACACCCGGAGCTCTACCAGGACGAACATCACCAGCAGCGCCAGCGCCGCGCCGTGCATCGGTAGGTGCCACTGCCAACCATCCTGGAACGTCTCCGGCCCATCGTGGAAGTGGCTCAGCGACAGCGACGCCACTGACAGCGTCAGCAGCAGTAGAATGGCCCCCGGCCAATCGAGCGACCGCTTCTGCACCGTTCTCCCGGCGTGCGCCGTTCGTGGATCGGGTCCCAGCAGCAGCGACGGGATCACCGCCGCCAGCCCCGCAGCGGCCGCCGTGTAAAAGGCCCAGCGCCAGTCCAAGTATTGGACGAACAGCGGCGCCAGCGCCGTGCCCGCCATCGCGCCGGTGGAAGACGACATGGTCACCAGCCCCACTGCGCGTCCACGGCGCGCCTCGGTCACCGCCGCCGTGATGATGGGCAGGCTGGTGGCCGACACCATCGCGGCCCCAATCCCTTGCAGCGCCCTCCCCACCAGCAGCACCGCCAGATTCGGCGCCAGCCCCGCCAGCAACGCCGCCACGGTGCCCAGCGCGATGCCGCCCGCGAACAGCCGCCGGTGGCCGACCATGTCTCCCAGCCGTCCCGCCGGGAGCAGGCACGCGGTCAGCGGCAGCAGGTACCCCGTCATCACCCAGCTGGCCTGCTCCACCCCCACCCCCAGATCGCGCGCGAGCGCCGGCATCACCACCGAAACCGGCGACACCGCGAACATGACCAGGAAGTAGCCGGCCACTACCGTGCCGAACGTCAGCCGCGTGCGCTCCATACACGGCAAGTGTAGCCTGGTGTGGTTCCTGTAGATAGAGTCAATCGCCGCTCAAGCGCGTGACGCACCGGCCGCGCTATAGCGACTAGAATCCACGCACCGTGACCGCTATCACCGTCGCCGAGCCTTCCGGCACCGTGCCGGCCTCCCCGCCGGCGCCTCCACCAGACGCGCTCGACCCCGAGCCGGTCAAGGCGCCGCGCCTCACACTGCCCGCGTTCATCTATGCCCACTTCGCGCACCATATGGGCATCGGCGCGCTCTCGCCGCTGTTGCCCCTGATCCGCAACGCGTTCGGGCTGGACTATGCGCAATCCGGGCTGCTGCTCTCGGCGCAAGGGCTGGCGCTCGGTTTCGGCCAGCTGCCCATCTCCGCCCTGGCGGACCGTATGAGCAAGCGCCTGATGATCGCGGTCGGCTTGATTGGCGTCGGCCTCACGTCCATCGCCATCTACCTGTCCACCTCCTTCTGGCAGCTCATCCCCATCCTCATCGCCAGCGGCCTGCTGGCCGCCACCTACCACGCCCCCGCCTCCTCGTTCCTCGCCGGCACCTACTCGTCGGTGTCACGGGGCCGGGCGCTGGGCACTCACGTCATTGGCGGCTCGCTCGCGTTCGTCGCCGCTCCGGCAATTGCCGTTGGGGTCGCCCGTCTTACCGGCAATTGGCGCGACGCCTTCCTAATCGTCTCGATCTTCCCGCTGCTGGCCGGCGCGATGATGCTGTACCTGATGTGGCGCGAGCCGGAGCGCGTGCAGGCCGGCGCCACGCAGCAGCGTGAGCAGGTCAACGCCCTGCGTGCCCTGCGCGCCATTGGTCCGCTAGTCGCCGTCGCGCTGGCCGAACAGCTGCTCACCGCCAGCATGTTTGCGTTCATGCCGCTCTTCATCGCCGACCGCCACCAGGTCCCGGCCGATCTCGCCGGCCTGTCCATCATCCTCATCACCGGCATCGGGATCATCGCGGCGCCGCTGGGAGGCGCCCTGTCTGACCGTATCGGCCGCGCCCCGGTGCTGGTCTTTGCCACTGCGTCGGTCGGCCCTCTCATTCTGGCGTTCACGTACGTGCCATCAGGCGGACTCATCCTGCTCGCCATCGTGCTGCTGCTCTTTGGCCTTTCGATGAACGTGCGCATGCCCGTGCTCGAATCGCTCTTCGCCGATGCCGTCCCTGCCCACCGCCGTTCCACCGTGCTTGGCCTCTACTACTTCATCGGCCAGGAGACCTCCGGCGTCACGACGCCGCTGGTCGGCCGGCTGATGGACGTGGTTGGGCCGGTCCAGGCGTTCACCTTCCTCGGCGTGTTGGGCACCGCCCTCTCGCTCCTGCTCGTCTTTTTCCGCCAATCTCTCACCCGCCCCCGCACCACAGCCAGCCAGCCCTAAGGAGCCCCAGATGCCCGCCATTCCCGTCGCTCTCCAGGTGTACTCTGTCCGTAAGGACGCCGCTGAGAACCTGCCCGCCACGCTCGAAGCGATCGCGGCCGCAGACTACGCTGGCGTCGAGTTCGCCGGGTACTACGATCGCACGGCCCAAGAGCTGCGCCGGCTGCTGGACGACCATGGCCTGCGCTGCGCCGGCACCCACACCGGTCTCAAGACCGTGCTGGACGACGAGCTCGACCGCACAATCGAGTTCAACCAGGTGCTCGGCAACTCCAACCTGATCGTTCCCGGTCTGCCCGCCGAGCGGCGTGGCAATCGCGACGTGTGGTTGGACAACGCGCGCCTCTTCGAGGAGATCAATCAGAAAGTCCAGGAGCGCGGCATGCGCCTCGGGTATCACAACCACGGCCATGAGTTCCAAGCCTCTGACGGTGCCGACGGCGGCGAAGCGCCGTGGGACACCCTGGCCCAGAACACCAGCGCCAGTCTCATCCTCCAGCTGGACCTGGGCAACGCAATGCACGGCGGCGCCGACCCGCTGCCCTACCTCCGCAAGTACGCCGGCCGGGCGGTCACCATTCACCTTAAGGACCACGACCCGAACAATGACAAGGCGTTGATCGGCGAAGGTGTCCTCGACTGGGATGAGGTGTTCCGTATCTGTGAGTCCACCGGCAAGACCGAGTGGTACATCGTGGAGCAAGAGAGCTACGCCTACCCACCATTGGAGTGCGTCCGCCGCTGCCGTGAGAATCTAAAGAAGATGGGCCGCTGACGCGCCGGTTTCCATCGCCATCGTGACCGAATCAGCGGCGGCCCAGCCCGTCACTCCGCGTGAGCCATGGCCGCACGAGCGCGTCGTCGTGGTCAGCGAGGATCCCGCCGCGGTAGAGGGCGCCGTCACCCAGCTCGAGGCGTGGGGGGCATTGCCTGCCGTCATGTTCGAGCGCGGCCGCGCCCTGCGCGCCCTGCAGGTGCAGGAGCCGGACCTGGTCGTGCTGGACTTTGGCCGCCTCCCCGGCGCCGCGCGTAGCCTGCTCGGCCCGCTAGACGAGCTGCAGCCGCTATTGCCGCTAGCGCAGCACACGGCCCCGGTCGTCGCCCTTGCTCCTGAGCGCTTCGCCGAGCGCATCACGCGTGACGCCTGGGCGCCGGTCCACGTCGCCTCCCACGACGATCCGGGGCAGATCGCAGCCGCCTTCACCGCCGCGCTCAAAGACACGCTTACCGCCGCCCCTGCAGTGGCCTCCTTACCCGCGGCGGTAGCCGCTGCGCCGGCCGCGACTATGGCAGCAGCGCAAACCCCCTGGTTGCAGGCAGCGGTCTTGGCCGCGGCGGCCGTTGCCGTCGTTGCAGTTGCCGGTACCGCCGTGATCCGGTCACGCCAGTCCGCACAGCCAGAACAGGTAGCACAGCCGGCACAGTCGACAGACCCGGCAAACCGGCCGGTTTCATCCCCTCCCGCCGCCATCGTCCAGGCGACCACACCTGCCGCGCCGACGAATACCTCGCCCACCGTTCCAGCGTCAGCCGGTCAAGCGGTGGCACCCGCTTCGACCTCGGCAGCGCTACCCGTCCCCATGACCGTAGCGTCCTCAGGCGGCCTCTCAGTCCCTGGCGCTTCTGGCGGACCGCCGACGCCGCCAGGCGGCGCGGTAGCCCCCGTCGCGCCTGCCACCGCGCCAGACGCGCTCAACGTGTCGAGTGTGCCTGCCGCGGCCCCTATCTCGTCGTCGCCTGCCATGCCTGGACCCGCCACACCTGCCGCGGCCCCTTCCTCCGCACCTGCCGTGCCCGCACCCGCCACGCCTGAGACGCCTCTGGCCGTCTCCACCGTCAGTCCTGGTAGTGGCGCAGCGCCAATGCAGTCCACCGAGACAGGCGCTGGTTCAGCTGTCACCTCACCTGGAGTGGCTGGCTCACCGAGCGATCAGCCGCCATCTCCGTCGCCGTCCGCAGGTACGCTCCCTGCGCCCACTCCAGGGCGCCTGCCCGTCACCGGCTCTCGCTAGCCTGGTTGCCGGCGCCACTGGTCCAGGTAGTGGCGCGTCAGGTCCAAGTAGCGCCGGCCATCCTCCAGTGTTTCTAGGATACCGGAGTGCTCGCCCAGCTCATTCCACGTCTCCACCGCCAGGATCTGCCGTCCCGATCTGATGGCTGCCTGCAGCTGCCGTTCGTAGTATCGGCCGTCCTGGCGGTCCACGCAGAAACGGTTGGCCCCGCCGCCGAACTGCGTGTTGCAGAAGCCTGGTCCTACCTGCGCCACGGTGAACATCGGGTCGCTATTGAACCCAAACGGTGCAGCGCCCCACAGGTACAGCCCCTCCGTGCGCGTGGCCGGTTGTGGCGGCGCCACCCGCGCGGTGCGCCACTGCTCCTCCCGCACGATGTACGGCGACAGTCCGCCGAAGTCGTGCGGAAAGTGCTCGTACACGTGGTCGAACACCCCCTGATCGAACGGGCCGACACGGATCGCGTCGTACAGCCACACCAGCGGCTTTCCCCCAATAGAGGCCCAGTGCACCGGCGGGATCTTGGAGAAGTAGTCACGCACTGTGGCATAGAACACCGACTTGCCTCCCGCGGTAGTCAGGTCTTCGCCCTCCAGGATGGTGGTGTCGAAGAACATGCCTACCTTGAACGGCCGCCGGGCGGCGCGCAGCCGATCCAGTGCCTCCACCATCGGCGGCAAACCCTGCGTGGCGAAGAGGTTTAGCTCCGGCGCGGGCGCCACTCGCCGGTTCCACTGCCCCGGCTCACCCCAATACACCGGCAGCGCCGCGTCTAGGCCTGCGTCCTGCATGTCCACGAACTCCTTGAGGAACCACTCAGGGTTGTGGAAGCTCATCGTCTCGTGGTTCACCGGGTTCTGGCGGTACACGTCGGTCCGGCCCCGGTTGGCCAGCATGAACGCGGCTTCATACCAGTAGAAGAAATACGTCAGCGCCACCTTCTGGCGCGGGCCCATCGTCTCCCGCCGCACCACGTCGAAGTCGGTGAACCCTGGCGCCAGATATGGCCCCGGCTGCGCCCATGCCGGCTCTCCCGCGATGCTTGCCTGTCCCGCCGCCGGCCGCGCACCCGCCAGCAGTGGCAGCGCCCCGCTGCCCGACATCGTCGACCATAGAAGAGCGCGCCGGCGCATCATAGGATGCTAGCGATTGGTGCGAGTAGCGGTAACGGTAGCGGTGCGCGTTGCCGTGGGGCTTGGAGATGCGGTGGCGGTGGCGGTCGGCGGCACTGGAGTCGGTGTTGCGGTCGCCGTGGCGGTGGCCGTCGCGGTCACCGTGCGCGTCACCGTTGCGACCGGCGCTGACGTCGCCGTGGCAGCGGGTGTCGCGGTTTCTACCGCCGCCTCGCTCGGCCTGGCCGTCTCAGTGGGTGTTGCTGGCTCCGTCGGTGTCCCGGTGGCAGTCCCAGTCGGAGTCGGGGTCGCGGTTGGCGTTCGCTGGTTCGGGCTCAGCACCGCTCGCACCACTACGCGGTGTGAGTAGTCCTGCACATCCTCCAGAAATTCTCCCACGCACGTGAGCAGCGTCACCACCGGTTGGCTCGTCGGCTCAAGCCACGTCAGGTCGGTGCGCGGCACTTGCGTCACCACGGTGACGTCGTAGTCGTACCACGTGTCATTGCTGGCAACCTGCACCACGTCCCCTACCTTCGCCTGGGCCAGGTTCCGGAACACGTTGCCTTCGCTGATGCTGGTGACGTGTCCAATTAGCACCGCGTTCCCCGGCTCAGCTGCTCCTGCGGTGAGCACGCCATGCCCTACGCGGAACGCCGGCACTTCCCACGTGGTCACGCCGAACCAGTTGATCAGCTTTGCCGGCACCACGTCGGCTTCCAGCCGGATGCGCGTCATCCTCAGCTTGGTGATCGGCGCCTGTGTCAGGCTGGCAGGCAGCGTAAACGGCACCACCGCGGGGGACGGCGTGCGCGTGGGACGGCTGGTCGGCGTCGCCCTGGGGGTGCCGACCGCCGCGGCCTCGGCCTGTGAGGTCTGCGGGATGAACGCCCCCAGCGCCTCGAGCGCTGCCAGCCGGTCGCTCAGGTCGATCTCAGCCGGGTCGCGCTCGTCAATCGCGTCCTCCGATCCGTCTACCTCCCCGTTGTGCTCGAGCGCCTGCACACGCTCTGCGCTGCTCGTCGCAGCGGACAGCCTTGCGGTGCCGGCTACCTGGCGTAGAAGCGCCTCGTACTCCGGGCTGCGCCACGTCCAGGAGGAGCCCATAAACGGGCGCGGCGGGACACGCACCCCAGAAATGTTGGGAATCAGCTCACGCGGAAACGCTCCCTGCCCCAGCAGCAAAATGCCAATGCCGCCGGCGATCAGGAGGGCGTTGCCCAGCGCGCTACACAAGAGGTCGACAAAGATCCGCACGAGATACTCCGGCTCGTGCCGCCAGGCTGCGCGAGTGGGATGGACCAGGGCTGGGGGCGGCGTCTACCCGGCCGCTCGCCCCCGTTGAGTAGAACGGCGCTTAGATGCGCCGCGTGCCGTAGCGCCGCAGCGCCACGCCGCCCACGATCATGGCGCCAAGCGCCATCGCGAGCATGGTCATGTCCTGCACCGGCTCACCCGCTGCCGGAGCCCCGGCCACGCGCACCGGCGTAGCCGTACGAACCGGCGTGGGCGCCTGCGCGCTCACCGCCGACGCCTGCAACATCAGAGCACACGTGAGCCCCGCGATAACGCCTGCCTTCCGCAAACTGGTCGTACGCACTGCCATCGTCATTCTCCAATCCGGCTATTGCCGGACCTGTTTCGTCTTAAGGGCACGACCCGCTCCGGTGCCTCGCGCCACAGCGACGCTCACACCCGTTCGGACCTGCCCCTGCGTCACTGTAGCACGCCGCGGCCTAGTACGACCGAACTACTTCCTGGGCTCGCGTGCAGCCATACGCACGTGTGCACCCTGTTGGGCCTTGGGCGCGTACGGCTGCGTCAGACCAGGCGCGGCCACAATAGACGGTACGGCCCAAATCTTGCGGTCAGCACCACGAGCGGCGCGACACCCGCTCTTCCTAGCGCCCCACGGCGGCGCCTCCGGCAGAGGCGCCGCCGTGGACAGCGCGTTCCAGGAGAGCGCCCAGCAGTTCAGGTTTGAGCGGAGCCGCGCCGGGTCGAGGCAAGACAACGGTAGCGGTCAGGTGCAGCCTACGACCGGCCCACCACCCACGCCTCCCACTGCGCCGCGATCGCCGCCACGTCGTCTGGTTCCAACCCGCTGCGCCCGGCCGCGAACTCCGCAGCCGCCTTGATCAGCGCCAGGCGGCGGATCTCCGTGTTGCGGTCTGACGCACTCGCGGCAGGCACGGCTACCGCCGCTGCGCCACCCGATGCCCCGGCTGCAGACCGCGAAGCGGCCCTGGGTGGTGGCGCTGAACTGAGCTCGCCCTCGCCAAACAGGTCGTCATCTCCCGCGAGTGCGGGTTCCAGGCTGCCACCGGTGATCCGCAGGTCGTTGATGAACTTCCCCCGCGCTACCTCCAGCTCCACCTGGTCGCCCTCCTCCGGGCGCACCGTGGTGCGGCTGTACTGGCTGAAGTTGAACCACCGTCCCGATACTTTCAGGCCCTTCTCGTTCGCCTGCTCTACCGTCCCCCGGATCTGCTCCGTGGTGCCGCCCTGTCCGTACGTCTGTGTCATTGTGGTCTAGCTTACCCTGCCGGCATGGCCTCCCAGATTGGCACCGGTCCTTCCACTCCCCACGCGCGGTACGGGCCAGTCATACCTACCGTGCGCACCTCGCCGCGCCGCTCCAACCGGTGCAGCGCCATGCGGACGGGGTACCGGTCCATGCCGAGCGCTCGGCCTAATTCAATGGACGAAGAAGGGCCGCGCTCGCGGAGCGCGGCCAGCACACGTTGTTCCAGCTCGATCGCACGGGCGTCCGGCACCAGCGGAGGATACTCTCCGGTCACACGGAGCGTAGGCAGCATGCCAGCGCCGCGGCTACGCTGAGAACGAAAGGAGTGCATCGGGCGCCAGGCACCCGATGTGCGCCACTGTCAATGAATGGTGGGTGCGGGCCGGACGGGTTAGCCGGCGTCCAGCAGACGCCGGCACTCCAGGAGGCGATCCAGGTGCTGCTCGATTGGGGGTGCCGGGCGGCCGAGGTTAACGGTGACGTGGGTGGCGCCGAGGGCGCGGAGCGAGTCAAATCGCCGCAGGACCTCGTCACGGCCGATCGATGCGTCTTCCACGCGGAGCTGCAGGCGCAGGCCGCACGAGTCGGGGCCGCGGCCCGCCTCGGCCAGGTAGTGGCGCAGGCGGGCCAGGGCGGGGGTGAGCTGCTCGCCGTCTTGGCCGAGGGGGATCCACCCATCAGCGAGCCGCGCGATGCGGCGCAGCGAGACGTCCAAAGACGCGGAGCCCATCCAAATGAGGATGACGCGACCCGGGAGCGGGTTGATGCCCACGCGGTCCAGGTGGTGCCAGCGGCCGTCGAAGGTGACGAGCGCACTAGACCAGAGCTGGCGCAGAACCGCGACCTGCTCCTCGACGCGCCGGCCGCGGTCACCGAACTCGGCGCCGAGCGCGCCAAACTCCACAGCGTTCCAGCCGACCCCGATCCCCAGCGTGAGGCGGCCACGACTCAGGATATCGGTCTCGGCGGCCTGCTTGGCCACGAGGACGGTCTCGCGCTGCGGCAGCACCACCACGTTCGAGACCAGGCCGATTCGCGTGGTAACGCCGGCCATGAAACAAAGGAGGGTGAAAACTTCGTGGAACGGATCGACGTGGGTGTAGGGCGGACGCTCGAAGCCACCCATGGGTCCCTGGAAGCGGTCGGGATGGCCGCCGACGACGTGGTCGATGACGAGCAGGTCATCGAAACCGGCGCCTTCGAGGTTCTGAGCAAAGTGCCGGATGGCGTCCGGGTCTGTGCCGATGTGGTGCGGGAATGCCGTGCCGAGCCTCATGCTGGTGCGGAGGATACGAGACACTCGGCCGGAAGACGGCGGGCTACAGCCAGCTACTGCCGGCGCAGCGCGTGCGCCACGCGCGGGTGATCACTCACCCTGGAACTGGACCATCCAGTCGATGCCGAACTTGTCGGTGAACTGGGCATACCAGCCGAACGGAGTCTTGTCGAGTGCCATGAAGACGTCGCCGTCCGCGGAGAGCTTCGCGTACAGCTCGTCGATCTCCTGCTTGCTGTCGCACACGAGACACAGTGACACGGTGTCTCCCTTTGCGAATGTGCTCGGATCCATCATGTCGGCGGCCATGATGACCCAGCCGCGCGTGCTCAGCGCGGAGTGCATGATCTTGTCGGGTGTAGCGCCGGGCACCTGGGGCATGTCGCTTGCCCAGGGGGTCTCCCCAACAGTGTGGATCTCCAGCTCACCACCCAACACGTCCTTGTAGAACTCCATTGCGTGCCGGGTTGTCCCGTCGAAGTGCAGATACGGACTGAGTCTCGACATTGCGCTCTCCATTCCTCATTTCGGGCCGGGTGACGAGTCCTCGCCACGCCGCTCCGGGATGTGGAACGCGACAGACAGCGGCGGCAGACCGCCGCATCTGACGCCGAGCGGCGACGCCGACCACCTACCACCGTAGACAAGAAGGGCCACCCCCGCGTCATGATGCTCGTAATACCTAGCGCAACAATGTATAGTGCTGCTATGCTACGTGGCCTGCGAGCTCGCCAGCGTGGCGCGGTACGTGAAGTCATGGACATCAACAAGGACCTGATAGCCGCCTCCTCCACCCCGATCGTCCTGGCGATCCTGGCCGAAGGGGACAGCTACGGCTACGCCATTATCAAGCGGGTCCGGGAGCTATCCGGGGGACGCATGGAGTGGACCGACGGGATGCTCTACCCCGTACTGCACCGTCTCGAGCGGCTGGGCCACGTCGAGGCGCGGTGGGAAGCTTCCGAGACCGGGCGCCGTCGCAAGTACTACCGGATCACGCCTGGCGGCCGGGAGCAGCTCGCCGAGGAACGCAAGCAGTGGCAAGCGGTGGACGCCACGCTGCGCGAAATTTGGCGCGCGCTCTCGGCGTCGTTCCCGGCCGGCCACCCGGCGGCCGCGCCACTTCTACAAGGAGCCTGAGTGATTACGACTCAAGACCACGCGGTATCGCTCGAGCAGCAGATCGACCAATGGCGGAACTACCTCCGCCGGCGGCAGGCGATCCACTCCGTGGACGTGGCGGAGCTGGAAGACCACTTGCGCGAGCAGGTAGCCAGCCTGGCCGATGCGGGACTCGACACCGACGAAGCGTTCTTGGTGGCGGTGAAGCGCATGGGCAACCTGGACTCGCTCTCCCGCGAGTTCGCGCGCGAGCACTCGGACCGCCTGTGGAAGCAGCTCGTCGTCGTCCCCTCGGAAACTGGCGCGCCACACAGCGCGGCGCGAACCGACGCCATCGTCGCCTTTTGTCTCGCGGTGGTCGCGGCGGTGCTCATCAGGGTGCCGGCGCTCTTCGGGATCAGGCTGGACGGCGAGCTGGGCCAGGGCGCCGGCTTCTACGCCCGCAATCTGAGCCTGTTCGTGCTGCCCCTCCTGACCGGCTACTTCGTCTGGAAGCGGGGAATCGACACCGGTGCGCGCCGCCGGGTGGCGGTGGCGCTCGTCGCATTCGTGATGGCCGGGGTGTTCGCGAACGTGTACCCCTTCGCTGAGACCGGTAACACCTTGCTGCTTTCGGCGATGCACCTGCCCATCGCGCTGTGGCTGGTGGTGGGGATCGCGTACGCGGGCGGCCGGTGGGGGCAGGTAGATGGCCGCATGGACTTCATCCGGTTCTCGGGCGAGCTGTTCATCTACTACGTGCTGATAGCCCTCGGCGGCGGCGTGCTCATGGGGTTTATGGCAATCCTCTTCCAGGCAATTGGCGTGGACCCTGAGCCCTTCTTCGAATGGCTGCTGCCGAGCGGCGTGGTTGGGGCGGTGTTGGTCGCCTCATGGTTGGTGGAGGCAAAGCAGAGCGTCATCGAGAACATGGCGCCGGTGCTGACGCGGCTCTTCTCTCCGCTCTTCGCCGCGGTGCTGGTGGCGTTCCTCGGGACGCTGCTGTTAACCGGGCGCGTCATCGACATCGAGCGCAACCTGCTGATCGTGTTCGACCTGCTCCTGGCGGTAGTCTTGGCGCTGCTGCTCTATTCGCTCTCGGCGCGCGACCCGCGGGCGGCGCCAGGCGCCTTCGACGTAGTGCAGATTGTGCTGGTGGTCAGCGCGCTGCTGGCTAACGCGCTGGCGCTGTGGGCCATCACCGGGCGCCTCTCCGAATTCGGCTTCACCCCCAACCGCGTGGCCGCATTAGGCGAGAACGTGATTCTGCTGGTCAACCTGGCGTGGTCCGCCGTGCTCTACGTCCGGTTTCTGCGCGGTCGCGGATCCTTCGCGAGTCTCGAACGGTGGCAGACAAACTACCTGTGGGCCTACGCCGTGTGGGCGGCAATCGTCGTGATCGTCTTCCCACCCGTGTTCAGCTTCATTTAAGCGGCGGCCCGTCGAAACGCTCCCGCGTCGCGATCTCTTCAACCGGGCGGCGCTTCAGCCTGGTGAGCTGCTTCACCGGCTTGCCGAGCGGCACGATGGCGGCGACGGCATGGTCGCTGGGGATGTGGAGTAGGGCCTGCACCTGTGGCTCCACTGCCACGGCCATGGTGGTGATGGTGCCGCCGAAGCCCTCCCGGCGCGCCGCCAGCAGCACGCTCCACACGAAGGGGTAGATCGAGGCGCCGCTGATCACGCCGACCCGGTCCAGGACCTGGTCCGTGGAGGCGACCACCTTCAGGTCGACCACGAACACCAGCACCACCGACGCCGTGCGGAACGGTTCGGTCAGCCCCGGCGGTGCCGGCGTGCTCGCCACCTGCTCGTCCGTCACCGCACTCGGCACGATCGTGTTCAACGGACGCTCACCCGCCCGCACCTGGGCGGCGTAGCGTTTGGCGGCCGGTTCGCCGAGCCCGGCCAACTGCTCACGGGTGGCCGGGTCACGCACCACGATGACTCGGTTGCCCTGACGGTTGCCGCCGCTGGAGGCGAACCTGGCGTTGTCCAGGATCTTGTAGAGCACTGCATCCGGCAGCTCTTCGCCGGTGTACTCACGCGCGGCGAAGGTGGTCCGAAGCACCTCATAGAAGTCGATAGCGGCCACCTTGCCCTTGTCCTCAGTATAGGCGTCGAGCGGCTCCCGAACGCGTTTGGCTCGCTTAGCAGGTTGTGCGACACTAGGCGCATGCCCGTTCCGGAGGAGGCTCGGTGCGCGCGGGTGTTCTACGAGAGTCCCGGAGCCGAGCACGTTTCGGTGTCGAGAGAGCGCGAGCCGCCGGTGATCCTCATGTCGGCGGCGCCCGAGCAGGCGGCGATACAAGTGACGCTGACAGGGAACGGCGCCATTCGCTGCCTCGCCAAGCCGTTCGACGTGGACGAGCTGGTAGCAGCCGTGCGCGAGGCGGCCGCGTGCTGCGTGCGCTCGGCGCCCACCCGATCAGCTTGACTGCTATCACAGGCGCGGCGCGGCAGCTCCTCCGGCGTCGTAGGGCGTGTCCACGTCCAGCAGCGCGTCAACGGGTTGTTGTGCTCAGGCTTTGCGGCCCAACAGGAGCAGCACGCCCGCGGCGAGCGCCAACAGCGGCAGGATGGTCGCGCTGTAGGGCACCCCGTATTTGAGGAACGGCAGCAACCCGGTGAGGATCAGCCAGATCCCCAGCAGGACCACTCCCATGTTCGCGCCGAGCCGCATCGTCTGTCTCCCTTTGCCCTGTTGGCGGTGCCGCACACCGGCGCCCTTCCCCGCCTGAACACCTAACGGTCAGCCCGGCCGCGGCGGCTCGGCGCATTTGAGCCGCTGGCAACGTTCCTCCACGCGCGGCGTCCACGGCGATGACGGTGCGTCTCGTGACGTCCTCCCGAGTGCTGATCAGGTCGGCGTTGGTGACCACGCCCGCGAGGCGTACCGGCGGCAGTTCGCGCAGCCAGCCCCGCGGTGAGCGGTCAGGGCTCCGCGCCGGGGGAGGACGGCCACAAGACGCCGATGGTGAGGAACACCACAACCAACGTGACCGCGGTGAGCATGAGCGCGGCCGCAAACCAGAGGGGCTCAGCACTTCCATGCCGCTCGCAACGGGTGCATCACCGAGACGTTGCTACGGGTTGCTACAGCAGGATGACCTCACAAGAAGCCCTGAACCCGGTACGCGACGGCATACAGCGCGAGGAGCAGGATCACCATGATCACCACGCCCCGCACGAGCGCCATGCACCAAGCCTAGCGCGGCGGGTCGTCGTGGAGGGAGCGCCGGTGTGAGCGTGCTTCTCGCTCGCCGCCGCAGTCCGTCAGCGGCTCGTTTAGATAGCGGCCGCCGCCGTCGGGCCACGGCGGCGGGCAGCACCTCTGGGCAGGCGCCGGTGGTGGTACGCTGGACCCGGTGGGCGACCAGCAGCGGCCGCGCGCGGGGTATGGCTGGGCGCTGCGGCCGTCGGACGGTGCGGCCTGCACCCGGTGCAGCGTGCCAGCGGCGTGGCTGTACCAATTGCGGCGGCGGGTGCCAGTTGGCTGGGAAGACGTGGCTGGTGAG
>CADCTC010000090.1 GCA_902805635.1 uncultured Chloroflexota bacterium | reverse complement strand
GTAGGAAACAGGTACCATGCCGGGCATGCAGAGTGGCCTTTCCACTCGCCGTTCGGCCAGCTAGCCCGCGGGCATCACGCATACCGCAGCGACCGGCAAGTGAACCCTATACCCAATGAACCGCGCTGGAGTGGAAGCTATGGTGGCCGGGCTGGTGCTGGCCGGCGCCGCATGGGGCGGGACCACCGGCTGGCGGCTGTACGAGGCGACGCTGCTGCCGCAGGCGCGCAGCGTGCCGACGCATACGCCGACTCCGGTGGTAGATCCGGTTGTGCTGCGTGAGGAAGGACGGCGCCAGCGCGCAGTGACCGACCACATTGCGGCGGGGAACGCGCTGCTGCTGGGCAACCAGCGCGCGGGCGCGGCCGAGGAGTATCGCCGCGCTCTAACGCTCGATCCGTCCAACATGGATGCGCGTGCCGGCCTGCAGGAACTGGGCTTTCAGCCTCCCCCTGGGGTGGCAGCCACCCCGACCGTAGCGCGGCCCACGCCGCTGCCCACCGTCACGCCACGCTTGCAGCGCTGACCCACTGGCTGATCAGCCCTCCTCGCGCAGACGGTGACGGTAGGACACTTCCTTTTCAAGCAAGGCCAGTGATGCCTCACGCGCGGAGGCGGGCGCCAGGCGCTGCGCGAAGACGTCGAACAGCCAGCGCCAGATCAGGTAGCCAATCCAAGCGAACGCTGCGTTGGCAATGAGCGCGACGAAGTAGTCCAAGCCCACCAGCAGCCCGGCGCCAGCCGTGATGACGTAGAACACGAGCGCCTCCGGGAACGGCGCGAAGTCCAGGGGGCTGCGCCGCAGGTCGTCCAGGCGACGGGAACGACGCTGGTGGTAGATGACGCCAAGTAGCGCGCCGGTGGCAAACAGCAGGAGTGGCCAGAACACCACCAGCCCGACGGCGCCCCACGGCGTGCTTGAGGTGGTCTCCATCGTCCCTTCCGCCGGCAGCGGCGGCACGTCGGTTGGGCGCGCAGCGGGCGCGCCGGCGCCCGGCGCCCCCGCTGCGCCAGATCCTGTGGCCGGCGCGCGGCCGGGGCCGGATGCCGGCACGCGGCCGCGCCGGAAAAACGTCTCTACCAGCCAGCGAAACGGCAGGATGCCAATAGCCAGGAAGAAGCTGAGGAACAGCATGCTGCCACCGACGACGACCAGCGGCACGAAGAAGACGAGGAACCCGGCCATCGCGCCGCAGAGCGCCGCCGAGCCGGCGGGCATGTGCGCCGCCAGTACGTCGGCACGGTAGCGGCGTAGCTCACGGCTGGTTTCATCGCGCACGGCGCGCGCCGCCGCCTGGTGCGATTGCATCGGCGCATCTTACAGCGCACCACCAGCTTTGTATACTCTGAATACAAGCGAATACGCTGGCTGCGACCAGGAGCAGTAGGCGTCCGGATCCCCAGAGAGCGCGCCGGCAGGTGAAAGGCGCGCGGACAGCCCGGACCCCGAACTCGCCTGTGAGCCGGCCACTCGAATAGCTGTAGAGTGGCCCGGGGACACGCCGTTACGTGAACTGAGAGGGCGCCTGCTCGCGCGTCCTGGCGTGGCTGTATTGGCCGTCGCCGGGTGCGTGGGGAAACCGCCAATCAGGGTGGTACCGCGGAGCGTCACGCCTTCGTCCCTGGGTTGAGGGACGGGGGCGTTTTTGATTCCCAGATCACCGCAGCAATCAGCACCCTAGGAACATTGCCATGACGACCATCGAGCGCGAGAGCACCCAGATACAGCCGGGCCAGCCGGGACAGGAGGGCCAGACGGCGCTGCCGCCCTACGATCCGCAGGCGCTCGAGCCGGGGTGGCAGCAACGATGGCAGACGCAGGGGCTGTACCGCACGCAAGAGGGCGGTGGGAAACCCAAGTACTACGTGCTGGACTTCTTCCCGTACCCGTCAGGGGATGGTCTCTCCGTGGGCCACTGCCGGAACTACGTGCCGACGGACACGCTGAGCCGCTACATGCGCATGCGCGGCTACAACGTGCTGCACCCCATGGGCTGGGACGCGTTTGGCGAGCCGACCGAGCAGTTCGCGGTGACGACCGGCACCAGCCCGCGCGCCGCCACCGACCGCAACACCGCCAATTACAAGCGCCAGTGCGACCTGATCGGCTGCTCGTACGACTGGTCGCGCGAGATCGACTCGTCTTCAGCTGAGTACTACAAGTGGACGCAGTGGTTCTTCCTGCTGCTGTACAAGCGAGGCCTGGCCTACCGCGACGTGCAGTGGCAGTGGTGGTGCCCGCGCTGCCAGACCACGCTCTCCAACCAGGAGGCGCAGGATGGGGTCTGCTGGCGCGGCCACACCGGGCTGACCAAGAAGCAGATCCCCGCCTGGTACTTCAAGATCACCGCCTACGCCGATCAGCTCATTGAGGGCCTGGGCGAGATCGAGTGGCCCGAGCGGATCAAGCTGATGCAGGAGAACTGGATCGGCCGCTCCGAGGGCACCGAGATCGACTTCCGGGCCGAGTCGGGCGAATCGCTGCGCGTCTTCACGACCCGCCCGGACACCGTGTTCGGCGTGACGTTCATGGTTATCGCGCCGGAGCACCCGCTGGCGGACGCGCTGACCACGCCGGAGCAGCGCGCGGCGGTGGCCGCGTACGTTGAGCGTGCCAAGGCGACCAGCGAGATCGACCGGCTGTCCACCGAGCGCGAGAAGACCGGCGTCTTCACCGGGAGCTACGCCATCAATCCGCTAAACGGCGAGAAGGTGCAGCTGTGGGTGGCGGACTACGTGCTGGCCACCTACGGCACCGGCGTGGTGATGGGAGTGCCGGCGCACGACACGCGCGACTTCGCGTTTGCCAAGAAGTACGGCGTGCCGATCAAGCTGGTGATCCAGCCGCCGGCGTGGGCGGGCACTGCCAAATCGGGGGACGATCTGCCGGATGCCTACGTGGGCCCCGGCGTGATGGTCGACTCGGGCGAATTCGACGGCACGTTCACCTACGGCGACTGGAAGAAGCTCTCGCCGCTCGACCGCCAGGCGGTGGCGCAGGCGTGGGACTTCGAGGTGGCTGAGATGGATGCGCGCGTGGCGGCGGCCACGGAGAACGGCATCCAAGCGGTGACGCGCCGGGCGCAGGAGCGCGGTCAAGGCACGAGGGCGGTGCACTACCGCATGCGGGACTGGCTGATCTCGCGCCAGCGCTACTGGGGCTCCCCTATCCCGATCGTGTACTGCCCCACCCACGGCGAGGTGCCGGTGCCGGAGAGCCAGCTACCGGTGGAGCTGCCGGAGATGAAGGACTTCACGCCGGACGGCTCGGGCCGCTCGCCGCTGGCGCGCGCCACCGACTGGGTGAAGACGACCTGCCCAGTGTGCGGCGGCCTGGCCGAGCGCGAGACCGACACGATGGGCGGCTTCGCGTGCTCGTCGTGGTACTTCTTGCGCTTCTGCAGCCCGGCTGACGCGGAGGCGCCGTTCGAGCAGTCCGCCGCCGAGTACTGGATGCCGGTGGACCAGTACGTGGGCGGCGCCGAGCACGCCGTGCTTCACCTGCTGTACGCGCGTTTCTGGACGCGCGTCATGCACGACGCGGACCTGATCAATTTCAAAGAGCCCTTCTACCGGCTGCGCAACCAGGGCATGCTGGTGGTGAGCACGCCGCACCGGCGCGCGTCAGATCCCAACGCGACCGAGGAGTGGATCGCGGTCACCGCGGAGGAGGCCGAGACGCTGCGGGCGCAGCGGGCCGAGGTGGAGATGCGCTCCGCTAAGATGTCCAAGAGCCTGCGCAACGTCATCACGCCGGACGAGATGGTGGCCCGCTACGGCGCGGACAGTATGCGCATGTACGAGATGTTCATGGCGCCGTTCGACCAGGAGGTGGAGTGGAACGAGGAGGGCATCAATGGCCAGCGCCGGTACCTTGGCCGTGTGTGGGACCTGGTGACGCGCACCTGGAGCGAGGCGGGGGGCGAGACGTTCTCGGGAGGGGACGAGCAGCTGACGCGCCTGCGCCACAAAACGGTTAAGAAGGTCACCGAGGACCTGGAGGCGTTCCGCTTCAATACGATGGTGGCGGCGCTGATGACGTTCGCCAACGCGCTCGGCGAGCGCCACCGGGCCGGCACGTGGAAGACGGCCGCTTTCCAGGAGGCGGTGGAGGCGCTGGTGCTGCTGCTGGCGCCGTCGGCGCCGTTCATCGCCGAAGGGCTGTGGCAGCTGACCGGCGGGTTCGGGCGCGCAGCGGCCGGTGTCCCGGAGGCGGGTGCTGCCGGTCAGGCGTTCGGCGCTGCCGGCAGCGCACACGAGCAGACGTGGCCGTCATTCGACGAGGCGCTGACGCAGGATGACGTGATCACGCTGGTGATCCAGGTCAACGGCAAAGTGCGCGACCGCGTGGAGCTCCCGTCTGATGCGGATGAAGCTGCCGCCAAGGAGGCGGCGCTGGCGCGGCCGCGCGTCCAGGAGTTCGTTACTTCACCCGACACCGCCAAGTACGTCTATATCAAGGGAAGGCTGCTGAATATTGTGGTGAGGTAGAGGGCCCGGGGCGAGGTCTACCTCCGGGCAAACCGCTCCGGCAAGTGTTCTTTGGCGAGGGCGAGCAGCTCGTCCTGCGTCATACCGGAGGCGCGGCCAGCGTCGTACTGGCGCTGGATGGCGCGGTACATGGCCTCGATAGCGGGGTCGTGCTTGTCGACGCGGGTGCTGCTGGCTCCGTTGGTGCCGTTCCCGCTGACGGCGTTGTTGGCGCCGCTCGCGCCATTGAGGCCGGCGGCGCTTTCGATGGCGAGCTGCTGGTTGATCCAGAAGGTGACGCCGGCGGCGCCGGACTTATCGTTGACGCTCACGCCGACGGGGCGACCGAGCAGCTTCTGGGTGTCGAAGACGTTGTAGATCTCCTCGTCTTTGAGCAAGCCGTCGGCGTGGATGCCGGCGCGGGTGACGTTGAACTCCGAGCCGAGCAGCGGATACGTGGCGGGCACCGGCACGCCGCACTCGTCGCGCATGTAGCGGGCGATCTCAGTGAGCACGCGCAGGTTGGGCCGGGTGTCGCCGGTGAGGCCGGCGTATTCCACCACCGCCGCCTCCAGGGGAGAGTTGCCGGTGCGCTCGCCGGTGGAGAGCAGCGTGGCGTTGATGGCGGAGCAGCCGTACAGCCAGGCGGTCGCCGAGTTGGCGTGTACCTTAAACAGGTCGTTGTGGCCGTGCCACTCGAGCTGCTCGGGCGGCACGCCGGCCTGGTCCACGAAGGCGCGCACAAGCTTAGGGATGCCGCGCGGCAGCGCTGCCGCTGGCCAGGGTACGCCGACGCCCATGGTGTCACACAGGCGGATCTTGATCGGCACGCGCGCCTGCGCCGCGCGGTCCATCAGTGCCCGCGCGAAGGGCAGGGCGAAGCCCTCCACGTCAGCGCGAGTCAGATCCTCAAAGTGGCAGCGTGGCTTCACCCCCGCGTCCAGGGCGGCATCCACGATGTCCAAGTAGAAGGCGAGCGCCTGCGAGCGGGTGAAGTTGAGCTTCTTGAAGATGTGGTAGTCCGAGCACGAGGTGAGGATGCCGGTCTCCTTGAGACCAGCGTCGCGCACCAGCTGGAAGTCCGACTTGACCGCCCGGATCCAGCTGGTCACCTCCGGGAAACGGTGGCCGCGCGCCAGCACTGCCTCAACGGCGGCGCGATCCTTCTCGGTGTAGAGGAAGAACTCGCTCTGACGGATCAGCCCCGCGCCGTTGTCCAGCTGGTGCAGCAGGTCGAAAATGCGCGCGATCTGCGCCACGCTGTACGGCTCGCGCGCCTGCTGGCCATCGCGGAACGTGGTGTCGGTGATCCACAGCTGCGGCGCCGGCGTGAGGGGTACTTCAGAGCGGTCGAAGTGGACCAGCGGGACGCGGTCGTACGGGAACACGTCGCGCACGAGGTCAGGCTTGGCAACTTCTTCGAGTGCAACGCAGGGAATATGGCGAAGCGGCGTGAAGCGTTGGGTCATCGGGGCTCTCCTCACTGCCGATGATACTGTACATACCAGCGATTAGGTTGATTTCAATTGATTACGCCTCAGAGACGCCGCGGCGGGTATAGTTGATTCGACTGGCGCCAGGTTGAAAGACTGGTGCGCCGCGTTGTTGACACCCTATGGCCACGCTGGACGGCGACGAGTTCCTGACCGCGGACGAGGCATGTGAGCTGCTGGGCGTGAAGCCGGCGACGCTGTATGCGTACGTCAGCCGCGGCGTGCTGTCCAGCTTCCGGCAGGGCATCCGCCGGCGCAGGCTGTATCGGCGCCAGGACATTGAGAGCTTGCTGGCCGTGCGCCCCAGCAACGCGCCGCCCGAAGCTGCACGGCTTCCACGTGCTGAGGATTGGATTCCCTTTGTCAATTAGGGCGCGGTGGTTACGGTTTGCGCCGGTCGGGGCGCTGGTGGCGGTGATCGGGACGGGCGGGTTGCCGTGCCACTGGGCCGGCGCGCCTGCCGCGCACGCTCAGGGCGCCATACCCCCTGAGTCTCAGGGACAAGGGCAGGCGCAGACGGCCGAGATCCGGGTGACGCTGACCGAGTGGGCGCTGACTCCGGCGCGGATCAACGTGCCGGTGGAGCGCACCATCCGCTTCCTGGCAGTCAACGCCGGTGTGCTGCCGCACGCGCTCACGGTGGAGGGGACCGGCATCTTTGCTGAGACGGAGACGTTGGGCGCGGGACAGACTGGCACGCTTGACGTGCGGTTCACCGCCGCGGGCATCTATGACATCTACTGTCCGGTCAACGCCGGGCAGCACCGGGAGTTGGGCCAGGAAGGCGTGCTGGTAGTGCTCGCGGCCGGCGACTCGCCGGCTACGCTCCTGCTGCCAAAGACCGGCGATCCAGAGGTTGCGTCTCTTCCGAGCGAGCTGCCCGCGCCGGACGCCTGACCGACCGGCGGGCGCACTCAATGGCCTGGCCGACCAGCTCGATCAGCTCGTCTATGTCAAAAGGCTTGGGCAGGAACTGGAGGTTGGCGGTCCAGGCCCCGTGGCCGTCAGCGCCGCTGTTGCCGGTACGACCAAGCACCTGCTCCACGCGCTCCTGAGGCACGTTGGCAGACATGACGATCACGGGAGGCTCGTGCCAGCCAGCGGTCTGGCGCAGCTGCGCCAGCATCTCGATTCCCGACATGCCGGGCAGGTTCACGTCTGCCACCATGGCGTCGGCGTGCACGTGGTCAAGCAGCGCCATGGCGCTGCGGGCGTTGTAAGCGACGACGGCGCCCCAGCCCGGCACGTCGTTGAGCACGGCACGCACCAGCTCGGCCACCGTAGGGTCGTCTTCGACCACGACGATGGTGGCCATGTGGGTAGTGTCGGGAAACATGTGACCTGAGATACGCCCTCTAGCGCCGGAGCCGTCAGCGCGCCGCTTGATCGGGCGCTGGCTTGGCGCTGAGCCTAATGCACGTTCTGTGCCATGGGTATTTCCCGCACCGTGCCCGGATCAGCACTCCACCAGGTCGGGATCGGCAATGTAGGTCCACCAGTTGTTGCGGATGCCGTCGGTAGTGCCGGTCACGTGGGGCAGGCGCTGGAACCACCACTGGTGGTGCAGGCGCATGTCGCCGTCGCCCCAGTCGCGGCAGGTAACGCGGCGGCGCTCGCCGGTCAGGTGGGGATAGCGCAGCCAGTCGTCGCAGTCGGAGAGCACCGGGCGTGGGTTGCCCCAGTCGTAGTCGTGGGCGCTGTTGGGAGCGAAGTGCACGTTGCCGGCCGAGGCGCGGCCAGGATGGGTCTGCTCGTAGCGCGTGAAGCGCTCCCAGAGATTGGCGTCGCCGGTGCGCCGGGCATAGACCTGCGCCATGATCGATTCCGTGCGGTGGCCCAGGTTCTCGAGCATGCAGCCCACTTCGCGCTCGAAGTTGAAGCCCATGATGACGTACCGCCGTTGGGCAGGCGGGAGCACCAGCCGGCCGCCACGACCTGGCACGTCCGGCACCTCTGGCCTGTCCGCAAGGGCAGGGGCATTGCACCAGAAGGCGCCGGGGCCGCCCATGCGCGACTCGTAGTACCCACAGTAGGGGAAGCCGAACAGCCACACTTCATCAATGGCGCCGGCATTCACCTTCTGCACGGCCTCTAGCTCCGAGAGCAGGCGGTGGTAGTCCACGTCCTCGGGCTGGTGGAAACCACGGCCGGCCCGCAGGCAGGCCAGATAGGTGGCGGCGTCGTAGGAGAAGCCGTCGGCCTTGACCGGGAACCCGTCGATCGCGACGCGCTCGACCACCTCGTAGCGCACCAAGCCGTGGCTCGCTTCCGCCACTTCCTGGACATACTGCGCTTCCAGCTCGGCCGGGTGGTGCCAGCCCACAGCGCGTGAGAGTGGCTGTCCGGAACCGGGTCCAACAGTGGGATCGTGCGTCACACTAAGCACGCGGCGGGTCATTGGAAGGGGAGCATGCGGCGAAGGCGTAGGTGACGGTGACACGGCCGCCGGACTTTCTACACGCGACCGCGTGCCCGCGTCGTCCAGGTGGCCAGCGGCAGTACTGGCTGGCCGATATCCTCGATCCTCAATCCCAAGCAGTTGGCGTAGGGCGCGTGCGATCATGAGTGCAGCATACCGGCGATGATGCTGCCGTCAGGACGCGCAGTCCCATAACTGCCGGTTGAGAGAGCCACCGGGCGCGAGGGCGGGTTGGCCGGCTTGCCAGCGTGCTGGCGGAACGGGCGCACAGCTGGTTTCAACCCAGCGGATCAGCGCGACTTGCTGACGGCCTTGCTGATCGTCAGCCGGCACAAGGAAGAAGCGCACCTCACCGGCAGCCACACGCGCTTGCAGCTGCGCGGGGGTGAGGATGCGATCCCCGCCCGAGAAGCCGCCCAGCGCCACCACCGGCTCGCCGGTGGCAATGATGAGCGGCGTGTCGGCGTTCGCGGTCATTGTGGCCGCGAGGAAACGCTCACCCGCACGGCTCCGGACCAGGAACTCCACCAACGGGGCGTCGGCCCGGAGCGCGCCGCCTGCATCTGGGCGCTGCGGCCCACTCCCGGACCCCTGGTTTAGCCTGCCTGGGCGCACAGCCCCACCTGGTGCACCATTGGGCGGTCTTGGGCCATCCGCCGGTCCGCGGGGGGTTGCAGGCCCCAGGCCGATGAGCTCGGGTCCGGCCAAGGGCAGTCCTGGGTTGCTACCGAACCACACCGGGATGGTGCTCCACACCGCGGGCGCAACCAGCAAGCTAGTGACGCCGACCGCGGCAGCTCCCACGGCCCAAGGGTTGTTTCCCTCGCTGGGGCGCGCCCGTAGCACTCCGGCGGCCGAGGCGGTACCGAGCAGCAGGATGGGGATCAGCCACCAGGATAGGGCAGGATAGCGCGCGATCAGCGCAGCCTGGACGAACGCGGTGATGGTCAGTGCGCCCGGCAGGAGCAGGGCGCGCGCCCCCCCCCGTGCCGGTAGTTGCGCCAGAGGGTGTCGAGCGCGATCCCGGCAAGCGCGCCAATCGCCGGCGCCAGCATGCCAAGGTAATAACGGTGGAACAGCGATGCCACGCGAAAGAAGACCAGCTGCGGCGCCAGACAGGCGCTCCACAGCAGGACCGCCTGTGCGCGGCGCGTGCGACGCAGGCGCCATGGACGGTCAGCGAGGATGCGCAATGTGCCGACGACCGCGAGGGGCAGCAGCCAACTTGCTTGCCCTGCCAACTGCGGGTTGAACAGCCGCAGCGGCCCGGCGGCGCCAATCTCCTGATCCGGCCCGCAAGGAGCACCTGGCCCACCTGGCCCACACCGCGGCGGCGTAGTACAGGTTGCCGAACCCCTCCTGCCCCAGGTGGAAGAGGTGCAGCACGCTCGCCAATGCCATCACCGCGGCGAACGCTACCCTTTCTCCCGCCCGCACGGCCGCTAGTATTCCCTATAGATCAGTGATTACGCGCAAGCAGTCGTTCAACGCGCCGCGCCGGGCGCTCTTCAGCGCCGCCCTCACTCCGCTCGCCGCCATGGCGCTCGCGGCGTGCGAAACCGCGCAGGAACCATCAGCCGCCCAACGTGTGCAAGGCGGCGCCCGTCCAACGTCGGTCGCCCCGGGCACGTCCGGCACGGTGAGCGGCTCAGCGGGGGCGGCGGCGAATACCACAGCCACGAGAGGAACACCAGTGAGCGGAACCACCAACGCAGGGGCGCAAGGCGCGCCCGGACCACAGGGCGCACAGGGAGCCGAGGGCGGCGCCGAGCCGGAGCGCGTCCAGGTCCAGCACATCTTGATCGGGTTCCGGGGCAGCGTGCCGGGCAAGCCAATCACGCGGACCCAGGAGGAGGCGCGCGTGCTCGCGTACGATCTCCTCCAGAAGGCGCAGGCCGGCGCCGACTTCGACGCACTGGTGCGCGAGCACACAGACGACTCGCCTCCCGGCATTTACGGGATGACCAACCGCGGCGTGACGCCGAACCGCGGTGAGTTCGCGCGCGACGGCATGGTAGGGGCGTTCGGCAACGTGGGTTTCCGCCTGCCCGTGGGCGGCTACGGCGTGGCCGACTTTGACCAGCGCACCAGCCCGTACGGCTACCACATCATCAAGCGGGTGCGGTAGTCCGAGTCGCACACCGCGTAGCTCGCTCTAGCAGAGCGCCGCTAGCAGGTCATTAGCTGGCAGAAGTGGGTTGCGCTTTGGCCAAAGGGCATCCAGCTGCCTTGCGCAACGGCCCACCACGCCAGCATGGCCAGCAGCAGCAGGCCAAGCACCAGGCCAACGACAACACCGGTCCCCACGCCCGCGCGCTCGATGCGATCGACACGCACCTCGGGATCATCATTGCGAATCATCGTTCGTTCTCCTCTTCAGGGGGGTGGTCGGCGGGCGTGCTCGTCTGGGCGCCTGCCACTTCGGCACCGCCACCGGAGACGAAGCCACGACGCTGCGCCAAGGCGAGGCCGGCGCGGCCCATGACGACTTCGCGACCGTAGCGGTCCCAGATCAGGATGCCGGTCTGGAACCACTGGGCCACGGCATCGTAGATGGGCCACGGGAGCAGCTCGGAGTCGGGTGGCACTGGCACCTCAGTGGAGACGGGGAAGCCGAAGCGGGTCAGACCGCCATTGCGGGTGAAGTGCTGGCCGATAGCACCGGAGGAGAGGCGCGCCGGGTCGGGACTGGCCGCCGGGCCAAGCAGCTCCTGGCCGGCAAAACCCAGGCCAAAGGCCCCGCTGCGGGGTGACCACTCCAGGCGCGCGCTCTCGGTGTAGACCACCTGCTTGGGCTCACCGGTGAGCGCGTCGAGCTCGGTTAGCTCCTCTGTAACTGGCACGCCCAGCGCCTGGCGCCCGCCCAGATCGACGTAGATGCGGTAGAACCCGCCTTCAAGCGTGAGGTCGGTCTCCGGGAAGTACTCGCTGGTGGGTGGAGGCGGAGGGGGCGCGGGTGGCGGTGTGGGCGGTGCGGGCGGCGCGGTGGGCGCTGGCATAGGAACAATTGCCAGCGCGGGATCGTCGAACAGGCTCATGGCGCGCCACATGGCGTTTGCCTCGTAGACGGGCGTGGTGCCGGCGTACGGATCTAGCACGAAGAAATGGGAGGCGTCGTAGCCGCGCAGCGTCACCGCGTGCTCGGCGTACACCAGGTTCACGATCTTGCCGCTGGAGAGGCGCGTCGGGACGCGTGAGGACGGCCGCAGATCGAGCGGCAGCCATGCCACGACTGGCTGCCCATGCGCGAGGGCGACTCGTACGTCGTCAAGGCTGTAGATCAGCTGCGTGCTGACTTGCGCCGGCAAAAGCCCTTGCCCCTTCAGCAAGTCCACCATACGCGCGATACCGCGCGCGTGCACACCGTAGTTGACCAGCGTCTGGTTCGCCTGGATCTCGCCGCGGAAGGTCTCATCGGGATCCTCGCCCCTGCCGAGTGTGGAACGCATCACGTCCTCGGAGACGGTGTGTCCCACCAGGCGCAGCGCGGTGTGGGCGGCGGCAAGCTCGCAGGAGAGCGCCCACTTCTGCCGGTACCGCTCTATCGATGGATCACCAGGCAAGAATGCGGTGGTGGGTACCGGAATGGCGGGCGGGTGTGCTGCCAGCACCTCGCGCGAGAAGAGCGCAGTGGGCGCCAACGCGGAGCCGGCGGCGAACCCCAGACGCAGCGCCGAGCGCCGTCCAAGTCTCAGAGGCGCGGCTGGTGATTCCTCAGTGGTTCCCCGGCGTAAACGGTCAGTGACAGGCGCGAGCGACGTGACGGTCGGGTTGGCGCGGAACAGCATGGCGGTACTGGAGGTCGTGGACGTGCTTGGGCGAGGTCATAGCAACGCAAGCCGCGTGCCGGTACAGCCCGAACGGACCCGTGCAAGGGCGGCACTAGTCTTGCAAAAATGGGGCAACTCCGCGCCAACCCTTTAATCGGGGTAAAACGTGCGGTAACGTAGAGGGCTAATGGCACGTTTTGATCCTCCTTGGGGCGCTGGCCCCGCTCCCGGCGCAGTCGCCTGGATCCCCCACGCGCTCAGCTTGTGCGGCCTGGCGTGCGGCTTCATGTCGCTGCTGGCCACCACGTCTCAGGATTACGCGCACGCTGCGGCGTTCGTCATCGCCGCCATCTTCTTTGATGGCTTCGACGGCGCGGCCGCGCGCGCGCTGCACGTCGATGGGGAGTTCGGCGAGTCGATGGACTCGCTAGCGGACCTGGTGGCGTTCGGCGTTGCACCGGCATTCCTGGCCTACCAGGCGGGGTTGGTGGCGTTCGGCACGGTGGGTGCTTTCACGGCGGCCATCTTCGCGGGGAGCGGCGCGATCCGCCTGGCGCGGTTCCCGCTCGTCAAGCGACACGGCTACTTTGTCGGGCTGCCTATCCCCATGGCGGGCGCCTTCGTGGCGATGCTGGGCGTGTATGCATCCGAGCTGCCGCCGATACTGCTGCCCGCGATGGTCTTAGCGGCGGCGGGTCTGATGGTGAGCACGATCCAGTTCCCGTACTTCAGCACCGCGCTGGGCTGGCTGCCGGGGCCGGCTCGCTGGGCGGCGTGCATTGCGCTGGCGCCGCTGCTCTTCGTGCTGGCTCCCAAGACGATCCTGTTCCTGCTGACTCTCTACCTCACACTGGGTCCCGCTGGGCTGGTGCGCGTCGCGCTCGACCGGCCGCTGCGGTAGCGTGTCCGCCGACCCGCCGGCCTGGGGCGCACCGCGTGCAGGCGCGCCTATCGTGGCTGCACTGGCGGCGGTGGGTGCGCTGGCTGCATCACGACGACAGCCGGCGCTCCGTACGGCCGGCGCGGGGCTCCTTGCAGTGGGCGTCTGGGCCGCGTGGTTTTTCCGCGATCCCGTGCGCCGGTGCCCCGCCCATCCGGACACGCTCTACGCCGCGGCCGACGGAGTGGTGCTGTTGGTGGACGAGGTTGACGAGGACTGGCATATCCAGGGGCGCGCGCTGCGCATCGCCACGTTCCTCTCGGCATTCGACGTGCACGTCAATCGCTGCCCGGCTGCGGCGAGGCTGGTTGCCTCGCGGCGCGACCCAGGATCGTTTGCGCCAGCGTTCCTCCGGCACGGCGCGGAAGGAAACGCACGGCAGCTGCTGGCGCTGGAGGTGGATGGGCGCCCGCCGCAGACTAGACGGCTGGTAGTGGCGCAGATCGTGGGATTCATGGCACGGCGGATCGTGAGCTGGCGCCTGCCTGGGGACCGGCTTGCTGCAGGCCAGAAGGTGGGCATGATCCGCTTCGGCTCGCGCACCGACGTGCTAGCGCCCGCCGGCGCCGTCCGACCCCTGGTGCGGCCTGGGGACCGGGTGCTGGCCGGTCTGACGCCCATCGCGCGATATAGCTAGCGTTCCGTGGCGTGCGGCGCTACCATGGTGGCGCAGCGCTACCGGGCGGGGGTCCCGCAGGCGGTGCATTGACGTATTCAGCGCGCCGAGGGAGGCGCAGCACCATGGAGGGGCATCACACGGTCATGGAAGCATTCACGCGGCGCACGGTGATCGGAGCGGGAGGCGCGAGCATAGGGGCGCTTGCCCTGGCGGCCTGCGGAGCGAGCACCGGCGGATCGACGGTAGGGCAAGGGCAGCAGGCCGGTGGGTCCAAGCTGACCGGCACGATGGAGTTCTGGCAGCCGTGGCCGGTTGAGCAGCCAACGCACGGTGGCCCC
>CADCTC010000089.1:6136-14061 GCA_902805635.1 uncultured Chloroflexota bacterium | reverse complement strand
AAACTCACCCCGCCACCAGAAAACCCGACCGCGGAGCAGGCGCCGGCCGCCGCCTGACGCTTCTTCCCGCGCTACGCCGCCCCCCTCCCCGCCTCAAGGGAGGTTAAATCATGAGCTAAGTGCCTACCTGCGGCAGCTACGGACGAGGCACCGCTTCCCACACGGAGACGGTGCCCCGCGCCGCCACCACGTCCGCCGCGGTGTGCGCCCCGACCGGCCGCACCAGCCCCCGCAGCTCCAACCGGCGCAGCGCCGCGTGAATGGGGTACTGGCCCGCCTGCCGCACCACCTTGACGATCTCGGCCACCGGCAGCGGCCCCCGTTCGCGGAGTACGTCTAGGACGCGCTCGTCCAGCGGATCGGCCTCAGCATCAGCCACACCCAAAGGATAGGCAACGGCGAGCCCGACGCGCACCGGGCGCGTTAGCAGAGTGCTGCGCGGTGAAGGAGTTGAGCAGCGAGCGGAACGCCACAGCCGCGGCGACCAATCTGTCTCCTGGCGTACGGATGCCGCAACCGTCAGGTGGTAGGCTTGGAGCAGCGCCGCCGTGAACGGCCGGCGCCGTAGCGTTTGCCGTGGATCGGCAGTCCGCTGGTCCGGTCCGGTGGCGCACCGGACCAGCGCGGGACGATTGATCTCCCGCTTGCCTTGCGTACGAGTTCACGCAGGGACCCCCCATGCTACTAGACGCACTGCCGCGCACCGAGCAGCGGCTGCTCGACTCGCACCTGGAGCGGGTCCGGCTGGAGCACGGCCAGACGCTGTACTGGCCCGACGTGCCGATCACGCACGTGTACTTCCCTGACGACCGCACGCCCAGCGTGGTGTCCCTGGTGTCGCACGGCGCGGGCGGCGAGGAGGTCGAGGCGGGGCTGGTCGGGCGCGAGGGGATGGCAGGCCTGCCGGTGTTCCTCGGCGCGGAGGCCGCGCCGCACCGCGCCCTGGCGCAGGTGCCTGGGGAGGCGTGGCGGATGCCCGCCACCGCCCTCCGCGAGGCGTGCGAGGAGAGCGCCCCGCTGCGGCGCGTCCTGGGGCGCTACGCGCAGGCGCTCATGACCATGATGGGCCAGGGCGTGCTGTGCAACCGGCTCCACCTGCTCGGCGGGGGGGCGGCGCGCTGGCTGCTGCTGGTCCACGACCGCGTGCACGGCGACGCCCTGCCGCTCACCCACGAGTACATCGCCCAGATGCTCGCGGTGCGCCGCCCGGGCGTCACCGAGGCCCTCTCGGAGCTCAAGGAGGCGGAGGCCATCTCCTACCACCGCGGCACCGTCGTGGTGGAAGACCGGCAGGCGCTGGAGGCCGCCGCCTGCCCGTGCTATGCCCTGATCGCGGCGCAGTACGCCCGCCTCGCGCCCACAACGCCCATCATCCTGGCCGGAGTGGGGGCCGAGCGGCCGCAGAACGACCTAGGCCGACCATCTGTCCCCTAACGTACCCAGCACACCGAAGTTTGGTACGCTAGGAGACATTCCCCCGCTGGCGGACGACGCCGCCCAAACTGCGCACCAGGCGCAGGGGCCGGACTTCGCTGCCTGCGAGAAGCTCGACGGCCGCGACTTCGGCCAGTGCGTCGCCGGCATCGCCCAGTCCTTCCGCGACGACCGCGCGCACGCCGCCGAAGCATCTGCGGCCGTAGTGCACGGCCCGGCCGAACAGCGCCAGTAGTTCGTGCGGCGCCGGCGGCGCCGCCGCAGAGCCAGCGGGCGCCAGGCGCCGGCGCCTCAGCTGGGCGTTAGCGGCCCGGAGTGTTCGCGAACAGCTGGGTCACCAGCTTGGTGGTGGAGTCGCCCGGGCCGGGGATCTCCACCAGGCCAATACCAACCTGATTGAACTCCGGCCGCAGCAGGTTGCGCGCGTGGCCGGGCGACGCGACCCAGGCGTCGAACAACCGAGCCAGCACCTCGCCATTGGCCTCGTTGCTGCGGCCCAGGTTCTCGGCGGTCTCCAGCGCGTCGGGCAGCGCATCGAGCGCCCACTGCGCGGCAGGGCCCACCCCCGGGATGTCGTGCGAGAAGTAGCCGCGCGCCATCATGTCCTGGCTGCGCTCACGGGCCAGCGCCGCCAGCCGCTCGTCCGCCTGCATCGTAGGCAGGCCGCGCTGCGCGCGCAGCGTATTGATCATGCCCACAATCTGCGCCTCGGCCGCTGGAGCGTCCAGCGGCGCCGCTAAGGGCGAGGCCAGCTGGTACTCCGGCCCTGCAGGCGCGGCGCCCCACGCCGGCCGCGTGAGAAGCAGGGGAGCCACCGCCGCCGCACCAACCACGGCACGGCGACGCAGCGGACGGCCAACCACCATGCGTGCGCTCATTGCGTTCCTGTCACGCATCGTAACAGGAACGCAATGATTCAGGGAAGGCACTTCTTCACACTGGCCGGCTGGAACCCCGAACACGACCGAGGACCCCGCTCGTCGCCGCCCCTTCTACGACCCGCTGCTCCGTCCCGGCCTGCTGCCCATCCTGCCTGCCGGCGAGGAACGCTCATATCTTCCCCTCGCGCGGGGACAGCCACCGTTCGTACCCGCCACGTGCCCGCCACGGCCCGGTGGCGCACGCGTCGGCCACAATGGCGCATGCGCCTCTACCTGCTCCCCCTGCTCGCCTCGGTCCTCTCCGGCGTCAGCGCCATCTTCGAGAAGCTCAGCGTCGTCACCCTCTCCCCGCTGACCGTCCTCACCCTCCGCTACGCGCTCATGCTCCCCGTCCTGGTCGTCGCCCTGGTCGCCAGCGGCGGCCACCGCGAGCTCCGCACCATCGACCCGCGCACGCTCGGCACCATCGTGCTGCCGGCGGCCATGGCGCTCGGCTCCCTCACCCTCTACTTCACCGCCCTGAAGGGCGACCTCGTCTCGCGCGTCTTTCCCCTCACCGAGCTCGGCCCGCTCGTCGCCTTCGCCATCGCCGCCCTCTTCCTCGGCGAGCCGTGGTCCGCCCAGCGCCTCCTCGGCACCGCCTTCATCATCGCTGGCGTCTACCTCATACGCTAGCTGCTGCTCGCGTGACGCCGGGAACGCCTCTCGCCTTCAGCCGGCACAGCGGCTCGCAGGCGGACTGCACCGCTGCGCTGCGTGACCACGGCACGCAGGAACCGGTACGCGTAGTACGCTGCGATGACGGCGCCGGCAAACTCCAGAATCCCCGTGGCTTCGTAGAAGAAGTCGCCGACGAGCGGGGTCGGGGGCAGCACGCGGAACGCTCGCTCCACGCGGTCGGCCTCCTGCCCGCTCACCGACGTGTACAGGCCCACAAAGGCGTTCGTCACTTGGTCGAGGAACCCGTCCACGAAACCGAAGCCGGCGATCGTCACCGCGCTGAGCAGCGCGTACGCACCCAGACCGGCCGGGCTGCCCGTTGCCTGGAACCACCGCACCAGCGGATACGGCAGTGCCGCGAGGATCGCGAACGGGACGAGCAGCTGCCAGCCCTCGCGATACACGTGGTGGACGCCGACGACGACCGCCGTCGCGGTGAGGCTCATCCAGGAAGCCGTCGCGTAGAACTGGAGAGTGCGTCGGGGTGCGACAGCGCTGTGGGCGGTTGGGCCGTATACGGTTGGGCTGTTCATCGGGCAGAACCTTTCGTAATGGTGGTGTGGGCACGCAGCGCACGTACTAGACTGATGTATAGTAGTGAACAACGTGTCTAGCTATGAGTGTCGTGCCCAGGCCCTGCGGCGTCAACCGACAATCCACGGTATTCGTCCGATTGCGGACACCCGGCGCAGATTGTCTGGAAAGTGCGGAGCCGGGAGTGGGCAGGTATGAGCGGTGAGGGAAGCACCGGCGCCGAGCGCGAGGACCGCCGCGTGCGTCGCACGCGGCGCCAGCTGCGCGAGGCGCTGCTGGCGCTCGTCGTGGAGCGGGGCTACGACCGCGTGACGGTGCAGGACGTGCTCGACCGCGCGGACCTGAGTCGCGCCACGTTCTATGGCCACTACCGCGACAAGGACGACCTGCTCGTCGCCTGCCTGGCCGAGCTGCTGGACGCGGTACGCGCGGCGATGGCCACCTACGCGAGCGCGTACGCAACCGGAGTTGCACCCGCCCGCGGCGGCGAGCTCACCGCGACGCGGGCGATCTTCGAGCACGTCGCCGCCAACCGCAGCCTGTACCGCGGCCTGCTGGGCAGCCGCGCCTGGACGGTCCTGCTCCGGCACCTCAGGGAGCACTTCACCGGGCTGGCGCAGGAGCACTTCCGCGCGGTCATCGCCGACCGGGGTTCATCGCCTGCGGTCCCGGTGGAGGTGACGGCGCAGTGCGTCGGCGGCGCCCTGCTCGCGCTGCTGACCTGGTGGCTCGAGAGCGAGGCCCCACTCCCGGCCGAACAGCTGGCCCACATGTTCGAGCGCCTCACGGCGCCCTCGATTCAGGCGGCTCTGGGGCTGAGTCCAGACGCGTGAGAGTGTGTGCCACGCCCGGCCCGGCGTCGCTAGGATCCGCAGCGGCACCCACAAGGAAACGCACGATGAACGTAGCGCACCCTCCGGCCTGCTCGCCGGCCAACGCTCCCGTGCCTCGCGGATTCTGCTGGCGGCTGGAACCGCCGGAGCGGTCGCCGCGCGTCTGACCATTGGCCGGCTGGGCGTAATGCAAGTCGTGCTCGGAACCGCCGGATCGCTATTCCTCGGGCAGCGCGCGTTCGCGCTGGTCTTCCTCGCCGCCCTCGCCGAGAGCACGGCCCGCCTTGGACTCCTCTTGCGGGACTGATCGTAAGTGCCTCCGGTGCGGCACGCTCGTCGCTCGCGGTGGCCGCAGGAGCCGGCGGGTTCTCTCTGGGGCGACTTCTGGTCATCGCCCCCGTCAGCCGCTCCATCGTCCAGATCCTCAGCGCTCCACCCACCCTCAATCAATGTCCCGCCACACCCGAGCATCGACAAACAGATCAAGGTGCCGCACGTTGGTCGTCGCGACCACCACGTCATCGCCTCCGCGCGCGGCCGCGTGCGCCTGAGCCGCCAGGATCATGTCCGCGTCCAGCGATGCGCTCCCCGCTGCCGGGCGGCCACGTTGCCGAGCCTGCGCCCACAGCTCCGCCGCCACGAGCATGGCTTCAGTGGTGATCGGAAAATAGAGCAGGGTGGCCTTGAGCGCGTTGAGTCGTGCCAAGCCGTTGACCTTCTTGGCACGTAGCAGCTCGCGGCGCACCTCGTAGTCGGCGATCTCCGGAAGCCCCACCACGATGCCACTGGTCAGGAGGTTCTCCAACCAGAGGTTGATCGCGTCATTCTCCGGCGCCTGGCGCGGATTGGATGCCAGCCCGAGCGGCCCGGCATCCAGGAGGACGACGAGACTCACAAGAAGAACTTGCGGTAGCCCGGGCGGTCTTCGTCTAGCGCCTTGCGCAGGAACTCTCCAGTCTCACGCTGGTCGCGCAAGTCCTCTTCATCTCCCTCGCGCCACGATCGCAGAAGCTGGATGGCACGCTCGGGGTCGTACACGCCGGTGGCGCCATTCGGTAGCCGGCGCGTGGTATCGCCCTGTGGTTGCGCTGGTTCCGACGCTAAGGCGGCGTCGTGCTGCGCCTCGTGGGAAGTGACTTCGGTCGTCGCGGCCATACCGGTATCGTACCGCACCATCCAAGATCACCAACCTGTTTCCGACACCTGTGTCACTCCGCTAAGCGGCCAGACTCCCGGTCACCCTCACCGGCTAGCACTCCCAGCCTTCAGACGCCTACCCCTTCCTGCTCCGCGCTCTCGTCCACCTGCCCCGCGTAGCCGGGTGAATGCCCGCCCGAAGGGATGAAGGGCAGAGGGCCGGGCCCTGGGCACATCCCGCTCGCCTCGTCCCCGCTCACCCACCCCTGCTCCTGCGCCGTCGTCAGCGCCCCCGTCAGCTCCCCAAACTGCACCGCCAGCGACGCGTCCACCCGCGGCCCCAGCAGCCCCACACGCTGCGCCCGACGGACACGATCCTGCTGCCGGTATGGTAGTCGCAGGCGGTACTGTGACCCACACGCTCCACGTTCCCGGAGGCCCCATGGAGAGCACGGCACGGACGGTGAGAGCTGACGACGGCGCGCGGATCGCCGTCGCGCGCAGCGGCGCGGGGCCGCCGCTCGTGCTGGTCCACGGTGGCTGGGATGATCACACCGCCTGGGCCGCGGTGATCCCCGCACTCGCCCAACGGTTCACCGTGCACGCCATGGACCGGCGTGGCTGCGGGCGGAGCGCGCCGTACGGAGCGCACCACACGATCGAGCGCGACGTTGCGGATGTCGCGGCCGTTGTCGACAGCGCCGGCGAATCCGTCCACCTGGTCGGGCACTCCATCGGGGCGCTGTGCGCGCTCCACGCCGCGCTGCTCACGCCACGCGTGCGCCGCCTGGTCCTGTATGAGCCGCCGCTGGGTGGCCCGGAGGTCGCCCCCGCGGCGGCGGTCGACCGGATCGCGGCGCTCGTCGCGGCGGGTAATCGCGACGCTGCCGCCGTGGTGTTCGTCCACGAGGTGGTCGGCCTGCCGATGGCCACGGTCGAGCGGCTGCGCGCGTCTCCGGGATGGCCACTCCGGGTGGCGGGAGTACACGCCGTTCCAGACGGCATGCGCGCCTTGCGCCGGTTTTGCTTCGACGGCACGCGGCTGGGAGCACTCACGACGCCCACCCTGTTGCTCGTCGGAAGCGACTCCACTCCGTACCACAAGCGCGCCACCGAGCTGATCGCCGCGGCGTTGCTCGACGCGAGGATGGTGGTCCTCCCTGACCAGCAGCACAACGCCAACCTCACGGCGCCAGACGTGCTCGCGGCGGAGATCCTCCGCTTCCTTACCGCGTGAGACGTGTTGGCGACCATCCCCGGCGTGCACCGCATGGGGAAGCCCGACCCGCAAGACGTCCCCGTCGTGGGGGCGATCGACCCATCGCAGTGGCGCTAGGCAGCACCATCACCAGTGCGGTGCGATCTGTACTCCCCCGAACAGACGTCAGTGTGTGCACCCGATAGGCTTTTTTCCGAATGGAAAACACAAAGATGATGGGCGGGTTCAGCGCCGGGAGCGCGTCCCGGATGCCGCGTGTGCTGGTGGTGGAGGACGACGTGCAGTTGCGGCAGCTAGTGGCCCAGGCGCTGGAGCTGGAGGGGATCGAGGCGGCGGTTGCGGGCGACCCGGCGCAGGCGCTGGCGATATGCGCGGACGGCAGGCCGTTCTCCGTGGTGCTGCTGGATTGGCGGCTCGGCCGCACCACCGGGCGCGAGTTCGCCGCGGCGTATCACAAGCTGCCCGTCCCCCAGGCACCTATCGTGCTGGTCACCGGCGCCGGAGACGTGGTGGAGAACACCGAGCAGATCGGGGCGCGGGGCTTCCTGAAGAAGCCGTTCGACCTGGGCGAGCTGGTGGAGACGGTGCAGCGCTTCGCGTACCGTCAGGAAGTCTCCGTGACAGCGACGGCGACAGCGACAGCGACAGCGACGGCGACGGCACCGGCCGCACGGCGTGTGGCGCCACGTGTGGCGCAGCGGACCACGGGCAAGTCCTCCGGCAGCGGCGACGAGCGGCGGCGCGTGCTGGAGCGTATGGGCGCCGAGGCAGCCGCCATCCATCGCGCGCTGCCGGCGTTGCACGCCAGCGTGCTCGCACTCGCTGAAGTCGAGGGTGCGCGCAAGCTCACTACGGAGGAGCGCAGTCGGCGGCGCGACCTTCGCTTAGAAATGGAAGCGCACCAGCTCCGCCTGCAGGAGCTGCGCGCTGCGTTCGAGACGCTGCGCGCCGGCCGCACCAACTGACCGGGACCGGCGCTCAGACGCGGTTGGTGCCGTCCCGGCTAGTTTGGCGCACCGGGGCGGGAACGGGGCCGAACAGGCGCTCGTACTCGTGGCGGGAGGCGCCGTAGCCCTCGCACGCGGCGGGCGCGCCGGCCCATGCAGAGACGTGCGTGCCGGATTCACCGTGTTCGGACGTCTTCATATATAGAAGGGTAGTTCTGCA